>JAYUKI010000474.1:0-4348 GCA_043764595.1 Myxococcales bacterium
TAACAGCCGCCTGCTCTACCAACTGAGCTAAGTCGGAAAACGCCGCTTTGATACTTCCCCACGCCGAGTCGGTCAAGCACGAAGCATCGCCTCGATGGCCCTCGCGTCCCCGCAAGCCTCGATGGGCCCGTTTTTTCGACCTCCCCGTCGTAGGAAATCGCTCGAGCCTCGAACCTCCGGCCAAGCTTTCCGCGAAACGACAGAGCCGCCACGAGGCCTTCCCGGACGACAAAGGTCCGGTCCCACGGTGAACCGACGCTATCTTTGAGCGTAAGGACGCCCGCTCTAGCGCGTTCGTGTGCCCCACCATGAAATCCTTCACGCGACCGCTCCCGCTCGGGGCGGTGATCGTCCTCTTGGTCAACGATCACTGGCTCAAGGGAACCGGCCTCTTGCCCTCATGGCTCACCGGCAAGCTCAGCGACGTGGCCGGGCTCTTCTTCTTTCCGATTCTCCTCGCCACTCTCGCCGGCTACGCCTTCGGCGAACGAACGGAGCGCATCGAGCGAGGTCGGTATTTCGTCGAGGAAACGAGCGTGGTTCTCACGGGCGTCGTGTTTGCCGTGCTCAAGCTTTGGCCTGCCGCGAGCGCATGGGCCACCCGCTCGTGGGGCGTCGTGGTGTGCGATCCGACGGACCTCGTTGCGCTTCCTTCGCTCGCGCTCGCCTACCTCTCCATGCGCGGTCGAAACCCGCTCGAGGCAGGCACCGAACGCCAAAAGCACGCTCGCGGCCGTGCAACCGAAGCCGTCGGAATCCTCGTTGCTTCGTTCGCGTCGTTGGCCACTTCGCCGCCGTACCGTCCGTTTGCCGCTTGGCAGGTTCAGCAAGCCGAGTCTCGCGTCGTGGGCTGCGCGCGCGTGGAGGTTTGGGTCTCCAAGTCCGGCAAAGAGGGCGTGGGCGTCTCAATGTCCGTACGGACGTCGGAGGGATGCGACGTTCGCCTCGAGGGTGCAACGCTCGCGATCGCCGATCACCGCTTCCCGGCCACGGATCTTCCGCGCGGCGCCCTCGTCGACGAGCGTCCCGTGTACGTGCCGTTTCTCTTCGACAACGAAGCGCTCTGGAACGACGGAAAGCGGGACGCCGACCTCGGGCTTCGGTTCGTCGTGAACGGCGAGCGCGCCGAGCTGGCCCTTCCCATGAAGCACGTCTTCACGCACTCGGAGCCGTACACGCCTCCACCCGCCCGAAAACAATCACCGGTGCTTCTTTTGGCGACCGATCCGGACGGTGGCGTCGCAGAGGAGTCGCCGTGACGCTCACTCGAACGCTCCTCCGTGCACTCACGCTCGCCGCGCTTCTCCCCGGATGCGGCGTGACGTACCTCGAGCGAAACGCGCCTGGGATCGCGGACATTCGCACGCCCCCGAGTCCGGTGATTCCGACCGAGTCCCGGCCTCCCGCGCCCGACCGTTCCGTGGAGCGTCCCACTGATCCCGGGGGCCACCTCGTGATCGTGAGCTACGGCGTCTTCGGGGGCGTTGGTGGAGCCGGTGGGGGGGGGCAGGGCGGGCGCTTCGCCTACGGCCTGGGGCCCGAGGTAAGCATCGCAAAAGGCACGACGGTCTCGAGCCACCCCGACGGCTTCCCGTTTCCGGTCATGGAGTTTGGGTACGGCCTGAATCTCGGCTGGACGGCGCTCACGGGCTCGAGACGCTCGGTCGGCCCACTTTACGCCGAGGCTGAGATTCGGAGCAGTTTCTTGGCTGTCGGAGTCGGCTGGGTCTGGGCGCCGGTCGAGCCCACGCACGGTCCTCAAGCCACGCTGTCGTTCGGCCCGCTCTATCTCCGCGGCACCCACGAGATCGACCTCGGCACCCAGTTTCACGTCGGGCTCTTGCTGAAGGGCTACAGCGCGTGGGCGTGGAGCCGCTGAGCCCGCACGCCGGTTCGTGGTTCGATTTCCAATCCGTGCTAATTTTGCCCTATGTTCCGTGCTCGAACAGGGCGCTTCGCTGTTGCACTCGCGCTCACGCTTGCTTGCGTTGGGGCCGCGGCGTGCACGACCTTCTCGTCGGCGCCTACTCCGGACGACGCCGCATCGCCGATCGTCGTTCGCGACGCGCAGGTGCCCGCCCTGATGGACGCGGCCGTCGACGCCTTCGTTGCGGCCCAGGATGGGTCCAAGGATGCGCGCGTCGACGCGGCCACCAAGCACTACGTCGTCTTCGTGACCTCCGAGACCATCGAAGCGAAGTTCGCCGGTAGCCTCGGGCCCACCACGTTGGCCGATGTGTTTTGCCAAGAAAAGGGCAACACGATCGGTGGCGGATCCAAGTGGAAAGCATGGCTCATGGCCGATGGTGGCGCCCCGCAGCAGCGGCTCGTTGAACCACCCGGCGGTTGGTTCGACATGAAGGACAAGCTGGTCGCGGCGAAGCTCATCGATTTGACGGTTGCAATGCTGGCCAATCCTCCCAGCTTCGACGAAACAGGGAAACAGGCATCCGGTGAAGTTTGGACAGGGGTTCCCGGACCGAGGTGCTCGGACTGGACCGGAAGCGGTCAGTGCGACGTCGGCACGGTGGGCCATACCGAGCGGTGGTCCAATGCGAGCTCCGACCGGTTTTGGAGCAACAAACAGCGCCTCTACTGCTTCGAGCAGCCGCCCTGACCGTCCCGAGCCTCTCTGCTCAAAACGCCGGTGGGCGAGCTTTCACTGCGGCCGCAGCCGATTCGAACGCGCCTTTTGGATCCGCCGGAGCACCCGACTCCGAGCTCACGATCTCCATCGTTCGTGCGTCGAGCAGTACCACGTGCGGAACGGTGGTCACGCGAATGCCCGTGAACGAAGCCCAGCTCGGATCGAGCAGATTGTGAACGGTGGCGGGCACCTTCGAGCGCCACGACGTGAGGTTCGTGAGCGTTGCCGGCGTTCCGGCGGCCGTGGCCTCGCCCAGAACGGCGAGCATGGCGACGCGGGCTGGAGCGAGCTCGCCAATCTTCGCCATGAGCTGATTCGAAGGATCGTTCCACGACGCGCACAGAAGAATGGCGACCAGATCGTGCGTTTTTCCCTGCGGATCGTACACGTCGGCCAGCGAAATCGGTGCCGTGTTGGCCGCCCCCGGTGCATAACCCACGAGGCGAATGTTCGGCGCGACCTCGCCTGCCGTGGCTCCCGCGCGGACCTTCCAGCCGAGGTTCTTCGTCGGATAGGCCACGCCATAAGGGTTTAGCGCGTTCGCGTTCGCGTTCGCGTCGCCTGTCGAAGCGTCGCTTTCGGTGGAGCCGCCGTCCGAGGGCGCCTGCGAGACGGTGGCCGTGCACGCGGAGAGGGCGCCGAGAGCCAAAAAAGCAAAAGTACGAGCGTAGAGCTTCATGCCCAGAGGCTATCCCGAGAGACCCACTCGTGCACGGGTCTGCCCATGGATGGCGCCTATGGCACCCATAGGTCCGAGCTGGAGATGGATGGTCGCGGCGGTTTCGTGGGATGAAAGGGAATGCTGGACGCGGTCACGCTTGCCGAGATTCGGACCTTCTTGACCGTGGTGGAAGAGGGCAGCTTCTCGGCTGCGGCGCGGCGGCTCGGTCGCGTGCAATCGGCGGTAAGCCAAGCGGTCGCCAACCTCGAAGGGCAGCTCGGGATCTCGCTCTTCGACCGCACGACCAAGGTGCCGAAGCTGAGCGAGCACGGGCGTGCCCTCGTGCCGCAAGCGAGGCGCGTGCTCTCGGACGTGGACGACCTCTTGGGCCGTGCAAAGAACCTCTCTGGTGGAACGGAGGCGCGCGTGTCGCTCTGCGTCGATTCGCTCTTTCCGCTGCCGCTCCTCGTGGAAGCGTGCGAAGCGTTCGCCCTCGCGTACCCGCTCGTGGACCTGTGCGTGTCGACCGAGACCCTCACGGCCGTGACGGCGCGCGTGCTCTCGGGCGAGGCGACGCTCGGTGTGGTGGCGCCTCTCGGTCTCTCCGCGTCGCTCGAGCGTCGGGCACTCTTCGCCGTGCGCATGGTGCCTTGCGCGGCGGCACGCCATCCCCTGGCGCTGGCGGCGGCTCGCCCGTCCGGCGTGACGATGACCGAGCTCTCGGAGCACGTGCAGATCGTCCTCACCGAGCGCACCGAGGACGGCGTTCCGGACCAGGCCGTCCTCTCGGTGCGAACGTGGAGGGTCGGGGATCTCCACACGAAGCGCGCCATGATGCTCGCGGCGCTCGGCTGGGGAAATCTTCCCGAGCCCATGATCGACGCCGATCTTCGCGCCGGGCGACTCGTGAACGTCTCGCCGCTGGCCTGGAAAAAGAGCCCACTCGTCTTGCAGCTCTCGGCCGTCTACCGCGCGAACGCCTCGTTCGGTCCCGCGCATCGATGGCTCGTCGACAAGCTCGAAGCTCTCGGCCGACAGAG
>JAYUKI010000475.1:0-15685 GCA_043764595.1 Myxococcales bacterium
CGGCACAAGCGTTCCACCCGCAAGGCCCGTGGTGGACGCCGTACAAGCGCCACACCCCACTTCGTTCGATTCGGCAGTCGCCGCAGGCAACGAGGCATCGGAAGTCGCCCCGCCATCATTGGGAGGGGCACCACCTTCGCCAAATGGAACGGGCTCGCGGCAGGTGAAATCGACCGGAGTTTCGGCCGTGAGCGGCGCGGCCACGCCGGCGATGACGACGCGAAAGCCGACTTGGTGCATCCCCGGGCCAATGCCCGTTTCCGATGCGTCTTTGCACGAGCCAAAAATCGCCCCCGAGCACGCGGTGGCGGTCTGCGCCCACGGCGGATCGTCGAGGGCCACGCCGTCGACCGTCATCTGTGTGAGGCTCATTCCCTGGTAGGCGAGAAGCTTCGTGGCCATGGCCGGGTCGAGCTTGGGCAGCACCTCGACACCGTCGACGTTGCGCACGACACTGCACGAGCACGATTGCCCGCTGCTCCGTGTGGGACCGGTATGGCTGACGGTGCCAAGGCTCGTGGGAGGGGGCGACGCCGCTGGAATGGTGACCTCCACCGAGCCACCCGCCGCTTTTTCCTTGTCGAACGCACCAGACGCCGCAATCTCTTCGGCGGTGCACGCCGCTTCCCACCGAAGCGTGTACCTCTCACCAGTTTGGACTGGCGTCGTCGGCTTCACGAGCCAATAGCCGGGCAGGTTTGCGTCGGCCGTCACGGCGAATGGCACGTCTTGTCCGCCGGAGCTCGTGAGGCGAAGCACGGGGGTCTCGGTCGATCGAACGAGCTTCTTCGTCAGCACCGGCGCGTACGCGTTCCGGAACACGAGGGTGTTCGCGTCGGCCGGAGCCGCCACGACCCCAATCCCACCACATGTATACCCGAGAGGCCCCGTGCAAGCTTCGGCGCGACCCGGCGAAAACGCGACCCAAGCCCCAAGCGCTACCGAAAGAGCCGCGACCATCGAGTATTTCATCTCGCCTCCAAAGCCATCCAATCCAAGCAGACGGCAGTATGGCAGAGCCAACTCGCATGACAAGGTGCGCCACGACGAGAGGGCACCTGGACGGGCACGCCAAAAAGACTAGGCGGAGAAGTCGAGGACTCTCAGGCCCGTACCTCGAACTAGCCCTAGCCGCTTCAACCTGCGCTATCCTTCCATGCGTGAGGACCTGGTCGATCGGCACTACGGCGGACAACGCGCGCTTCATCCGTGAACGCGCGAAGGCGCTGACCCCCGAGGAGGGCCTATGTGTGCTCGAGGAACTTCGCGCGATGGCCTACGATGATCCCGAGGCTCCACCCCGACTTGAGCGCGTTTTTACGATGTCTGTGCGAGCACCACGTGCGCTTCCTCGTCCTCGGCGGGCACGTACTGGCGACCCTCGGTAGGCCTCGCTACACCGACGATCTCGACGTACTCGTCGAACCCACGAAGGCGAACGCCGTGCGCCTCGCGCGGGCCCTCGACGCGTTCGGATACGCGGGCCTTGCAGCCGAGGCAGCTCGCCACTTCGCCGAGCCCGAACGGATGGCGACCCTGGGAAGGCCACCCGTCGCAATCGATATTCTGACGAGCACACTAGGGCTCACGTTTCGCGAGGCCTATCGTGACAGGCTCAGCTGGCCATCGAAGGTCACGCGGTCGGCTTCCTCGGAATAAACGAGCTCGTAAAGACCAAGTTGGCGTGTGGAAGACCGAAGGACCTCCTCGACATCGAGCTCCTTCGTGAAGCCAGACTCCTCCCCGCTACCCGAAAAAAGGCGAAGAGGGCGCCCAAGCACTGACGATTGGCAGCCGCTCAATCGATACGAAACGACTTCCCCACCGTCACGGCATCGCCATGAAACGCGGGGACATGCGCTTTGCTATAGGCCGCTACGATGCACCGCCCTACAGGCGATTTCACATAAGGACCTCGGTCCACCACCACCGTGGCGACCGCGCCATTCGCGCCAAACGTCACGGCGACGTGTCCCTCGCCGCGGGGTCCTCCGGACACTTTGCACTTCACGAGCTCGACGGCCTTCAATGCCGTGGCCGCGGCCTCACGGTTGAAGGTCGGACCTTCGTCTACTGGGGGCGCCTTGGGCTTGGCGCCGGCCGTGGGGGCGACCACCAAGGTCGCGAAGAGGGCAAACACGAACACGCTTCGCGATGGGCTCATGTCCACCTCGGTTGCAATCGTCGAGCCGAGCCATGGTGAAGCTCATCCCGCGCGAAATGCCCACGAAGTCGAAGGTGGGTATCGCGACCCGAGGATACGGGGGATCTCACCCCGATGGATCCGCCGTGCTCCACGATCCGAAGGTGTATCGAATCCGAATGGAATTTTCCGCGCACGCCGTAGCGCGTGGGAATCAACTGCTCAAGTGCCGTTGCCCATCGAATCGCAAATGCGCGCGCCTTCGGCTTGGGGCTTTCCGTCTTCCACTTCGATTGGGCAGTATCCGCCCGCACGAAGCTGATCGATGTACTGCACCACCGCCGAAGAGCTCCAGTCTTTGGCCCCATCGAAGCGCGCGCGAATCACGCCGCGTTTGTCGATGATCCACGTCTCTGGAAAGAGGTGCGTGCCGTACTTCTGGGACACGATCTTGGCGTCCGGATCGAAGAGCACCGGAAACGGCGGCTCTTCCTTCAATACGGCTTTCAGCGTGTCGCGCACGGCGTCGGGGCCGTCGTCGGTCGACACGGTGAGGACCACCACGTCGCCCTTGGGCTGCACGATGCGCGCGAGATCCGCAAGCTCCGGCATTTCCTGGAGGCACGGGCCGCACGTCTTGGTCCAAAAGTTCAGGACCACGACTTTGTCGCGGAAGCTCGAGAGGCTCACGGTGTTGCCCTTCATGTCTTTCAACGTGAAGTCCGGGGCCATGCGCTTGGCGCTCGCGTAGTTCGGCAGCAAGAGGCACGTGGGAGAGCATCGACGCCGGGTCTCGCCTTCGCGAGCCACCGAGACGAAGCTGTACACACCGACGGCGGCGAGCGCGACGAACGCGAGCTGCGCGATGGGACCGTAGGGGGAGGGCTCGCGTTTGGCCATTTCTGTGGCCAACCTAGCAAAGAAGGGGCCGTTGGTCGCCTTCGTCGGTGGTAGAGGCGTGCCATGTCCCGCGAGGCCCGCCCTCCCCTGCCGTTGCCAGCTCCTTTGCCCCTCGTTCCGCCGCCCTCTTTTGCGGACGAGCTCGCACGCCTCGGAGTCACCCTCGACGACCAAAAAATCGCGCTTTTGGGCGACTATTTGGCGCGTTTGCTCGCCATGAACGAGCTCTTGAACCTCACGGCGATCCGCGAGCCGAGCGAAGCCTGGACCCGGCACGCCGTGGATGCGCTCTCGCTCCTGCCGCATCTCGCGCACCTCGCGGAGCTCGCGCACCTGCCCGCTCGCGCCCGCCTGCTCGACATCGGCTCCGGCGGCGGCGTACCGGGGATCGTGGTGGCCATCGCCCGGCCGGATCTGGACGTGGTTCTCGTCGAATCGACGCAAAAAAAGGCCGCGTTCCTCGCCGACGTCAGCGAAGCCATCGGCCTCACCAACGTCGAGGTCATCGCCGATCGCGCCGAGGCCCTTCACGACACCGACCTCGCCGAGTCGTTCGACGTCGTCACCGCTCGCGCCGTCGCCAAGATCGAAGCCCTCGTGCCGTGGACCGCGCCCTTCGCCAAGACCGGAGGCCATCTCCTATTCATCAAAGGCGAGCGCGCACCCGAAGAGCTCCGTGCCGCCAAGCGAGTGCTCGCAAAGTTCTACTGCACCCACGAGCGCACGGTCGTCGGAAGCACCGGACGCGTCGTCGTCCTCAAGGTCGGCTAGGAGGCTGGTGCTTTTCGCCAATACCTTCGTCAGCCCGTCGTCGGACGTCCTCGCCGACAGGAGTCGGCTCCGGGCGATCCTCCTAGGCCTGGCTCGGTCTTGACGAAAATCATCCAGCCTCCTCCCTATCGCCTCGATTCGACGGAGTGAACGGAGCGCTTGGGGCCCGGCGTGAAGTACCTTCGCGGCCTTTATTTTGGCTTTCTTGCCTGGCAGAACGAGTGCCCCTCGGGATGCTCGTTTCGATCGACGGTGCGCGGATCTTGGCAATCCACTTCCACCGAGTGGCCGCATCCTTCGACCACGTATTGTGCACCGTGGTAGCTCGCGATGGTCACTTCGGACTCGGGACACGCCAGTACTTGCGCTCCCACCCCCTTCGCCTGCCCACGCGTCGTCGCACAGCCCGCCATCGAGAGAAGCAGGGCTCCACAAATCGCCCACGTCGCTCCTCGTACGTTTCCCTTCGACATGCCTCGCAGTTTCCTTTCGGCCCGCGGCAAACGCGGCGGGCAGAGCGCGACAATAGCAATTGGCGCGCCACGAGCGCCCTTCGCAAAAAGCCGTCTAGCGCGCGTTTCCGTGAACGAACGCACACGCCTTTCGTGGGGCCGCCCGTCGAGGCGACTCGACCCACGAAAGGCGTGGAAGGGCGCTACTTGATGCCGCGTGTGAGGAGCTTGTCGATGAGCCCCTTCGAGTAGCCGGAGAGCTCTCGGAAGACGACGCCCATGCCGTCCTTCTCCAGACGCACGACCTCGCCCTCGCCCTCGATGGTCTCGATGTCTTCCATGATGACCGTAAAGTGCAGGTTCACCTTCGTGCCAATGGGCAAGGGCTTCTGCGCGCGAATGAACACTCCGGTGCGCGAGATGTTCGTCACGTATTCTTGGATGAATGAATCGAACGATTCAAACTCCTTGTTTATGGTGACGCGCTCGTCCTCGCGCTTGTCGTCGTCCGGCTCCGTACGGTTCTGTTCGTTCACGAAGGCTCCTCACTTCCCGACGATGTCGAACTGTTCGAGGTGGTACTCCTTGCGGGGCACCACGTGAATTTTGCGCATGAAGCGGTTCTCGGCGTCGAGAACGGCTTCTTTTTCGCTCCCGTTCAGCACGTCGGCCACGGCAGGATGCGCATTGACCACGACCGAGTATCCCGGCAAATCGCGACGCTTGCGGCGAATGTCGCGAAGGATCTCGTATGCGATGGTCTCTTTGCTTTGGAGCTGCCCGGTGCCGTCGCAGTAGAAACAGGGCTCGTGGAGCAGGCGCCCGAGCGACTCGCGCGTCCGCTTTCGCGTCATCTCGATGAGCCCGAGCTCCGAGATGCGGTTCAGCGTGGTCTTCGCCTTGTCCTTCTGGAGGAGATCTTCGAGCGTGCGCCGCACTTTCTCGCGGTTCCCCGACTTTTCCATGTCGATGAGGTCGAGAATGATAAGACCGCCGATGTTCCGGAAACGGAGCTGATAGGCAATCTCGTTCACGGCCTCGAGGTTGGTCTTGAGGATGGTCTCCTCCATGTCCTTCGAGCCCTTGCCCACGAATCGCCCGGTGTTGACGTCGATCGCGGTGAGCGCTTCGGCCTGGTCGATGATGAGGTATCCGCCCGACGGAAGAGGCACTTTGCGCGAGAGCGCGCGGCCAATCTCGTCCGAGATGCCGTACTCGTCGAAAATGGGCTCCTCTTCGTCGTAGAAGACGACGTCTTTGACGCGGTCGGGGGCGAACATCTCGACGAAGCGGCAGAGACGCTCGTATTGATTGCGATCGTCGACGACCACTTGTTCCACTTCGTCGGTGAAGAGGTCGCGCGCGACCTTGAGAACGAGATCGAGCTCGCTCATCAGGAGGTTCGGGGCTTTGCCCGCCGTCTCCTTCTTCTTGGCGATTTCGCCCCACAGCCGAACGAGGTAGCCGACGTCGGCCTTGAGCTGCTTCTTGGTGAGCCCTTCGGCCACCGTTCGCACGATGAGCCCGCCACTCGGCGGCTTCATGCTCTCGATGGCTTCACGAAGACGCGCGCGCTCTTTCTCCGAGCCGATGCGCTTCGAGATGCCGACATGCTCGACCGTGGGCAGGTAAACGACATACCGACCGGGAAGCGAGATGTGGCTCGAGCAGCGCGCGCCCTTCGTGCCGAGGGGATCCTTGGTGACTTGAACGATGATCTCTTGGCCTTCGCGAACGACCTCGCGAATGGGCGTCGACTTCGAGATTCGGTTCGGAGCGTTCTGCTGCGAGCGATCTCCGCCACCTCCCGAACGGCCGCGAGACTTGCCGCGATCGCCGCCGCCGCCACCGCCACCGCCGCTCCCACCACGGTCCGAAGGACCACGTGCTTCGCCGCGCGGCTCTGCGCCGCCACGTCCGCGCGAACGTCCACGACGACGCCCACGGCCGCGATCGCCCCCGGCCGCACGCGCCGGCGCCGGTGCACGCGGCACGGGCTCACCCGGATCGCTCACGGTGAAACCCGGCAAATCGCCGGCGAACGTGTCGTCGTCCGCTTCGCCTGGCTCGTCGCCTTCGCCTTCGGCGGCTTCCAGCTCGTCGTCGCCGTCGTCGCCTTCGCCGTCGTCTCGGTCGTCGCGGTCGTGCGGGGCCTGCACAACGGATGCGTCAGGCGCCGAAGCTTCGGCGTGCGGAATGGGAGGCTCGGGAGTGACCAGGGTCGCACGTGCGTGCACGTCCAGCGCCGAAGACGGAGCCACGTCGGGAGATCCGACACCGCGCGGGCGCGTGACGACCGTGTCGCTCTCGTCCGCGTCGGCCACGAGGTCCGGCGAGGACTCGCCAGCTACCCCTGGTGCCGATGCAGGCTCGAGTGCGGGCGAAGAGGCGTCGCCGATCTCCGGTGAGGAAGGAAGGTCGAGCTGAGAAGCGAGCGCTGGCAACACGGCGGGACGCGCCTCGAAGTCGGCGAGGTCCTGCTCGGAATCGGTGGCCTTCCGCGGGGCTTCGGGAGAGACTGCCGTGACCGGCGCCTTGTCGTCCGCCGGTTCCTCCACCTCGTCCTCGACGACTCTCGTCTCCTCGCGCGCGTGTTTACGGCCGCCTGCGAGGTACGCGTCGAAGTCGTCCGGACGAATGAGGTCCTCGACGTGGAGGAAGGCGGCGCGCTCTTGGCCGATGTCGATGAAGGCCGCTTGGAGGCCGGGGAGGACGCGGGTCACCTTGCCCACGTAGACGTTGCCGACGGTGCTGGCGGCGGCGCCTTTGCGCTCGATGTGGAGCTCGGCGATGATGCCGTCCTCGATGAGGGCAGCGCGGGTTTCGCGGACGTCGCAGCTTACGACGAGGATATTCTTGGCCATGGATTGGACGCTCGTTTCAATACGAGCGCCGCGGCCGAGCGGCGAGACTTCATCGGGGAAATCGGGGAGACTGCGTGCTTTGTTGACCCTTCGCGAGCGCTGTCTTCTTGCGCGAACGCGTCGCCCGAAAGCGCCGAGAGGCGCGTCGGGTGCGCGGCCCATCGGGGCCGCAGCAAGTCCAGGAGCAACGTAGTCTGACCCATTCTTCGAGTGGTCCCGAGCTCGGGCCTCGGCAACGGCCGAGGACGCGCGACGTTCGTGGATGGGGTTGAGAGGTTTGGGGATGCCCCCGAGCCTCGAGTTGAGTTGCCAAGCGCGGCGTCGACTGGGTCGGCTCCGAACGTGGCGAAAAGACTTTGGTTTTCAACCGAGGCGAGGCCGCGAGCGAGAACCTGGCTCGGAACGATAGTGGAACGTTCGCGCGGTGGCTAGCACTACCGTCCACTGTCGAGGGGCCCGTCTTTAGGCACGGAATCATTAGTCTTTTCGAAGACGGCATCGCCCCGTCGGAGGCCGGTCGAGCCGTGGCAGCTGCGGGTCACCGGCGTTCGAGGATCTCGAAAAGGGCGGGCGGAGGCGTGCCGAGCCATGCACGCCGCGGGATCGCCGCGGGTGCACGCCACCTCCAGCTGCGCGGTCGATGGCGCCGGCGGGCTCGATTCGAGCGGCGCCGATGGGCCCGACTCCTCGAGACCTCCGTCGACACGCGGGTACGCGTGAGCGAGCCAGCTCTCGACGGACGGTGGTCCTCCAGCCGGTCGTGGCTCCTGGGTTGGCGCGCGCGCACACCCGACCAACACGAGGACGAACGCCGCCTTCGTCGAGCAAGAGCGCATCGAGCCTTTCGACCCCTCAGCGCCACCAGGCTTGGCTCAAGGCCGTTTGCGCATCCCGGCAAAGCCACTCATGTCGAACGACAGCACCTTGCGAACCCGAGCCGTCACCGCCCGTAGCGCCGAAGGATGCGCCTCCTCGAGGACCGCGTCGTCGTGCCCCGCCAGCGCGACGAAGAACTCGCCCTCCCCGCCGGGGTGCGCTTCGCCCGAGTAGAGAAAGTCCACCCACCACACGAGCTGCCACAAAAAGTCCGTGGTTTGCACGGTAGATTTCGTCATCGAGAACACCGTGTCGTTGCTGTTCAAGCGATTCTTGGCGAGCTTGTGTACGGCGGACTCGACCTCCGGAGCATCGACGTCCGCATCGACGCAAGTGGCCGTCGCGAGCCAAGGATCGTCGTCGGTTCGAGGAACGAAGGCATTCGCCGGAAGGTCCTGGAGCGTTTGGCGAAGCGACGCGCGCGCACGGTCTTTTTCGGGCTGTCCGAAGCCTCTGCGCGCGCAAACCACGAACACCTCGCGACGGCTCCCGCCATCGAGTCTCGTGCTCGTTTCGTTTCCTTTCGTGGAGCGATCGACGACCCAGCCATCCACTTCCACCGCGACACGCCAAAAGGGCACCCAAAACGCCGCCGCGCCCGTGAGGCGAACCCGTGCGGGAGCATCGGAGGGCCGAGTCAGCCCGTGGGTAGCCCGGAGGAGCGCGGCCTCGCGTGCACGTGGCTCGTCGAGCTTCGTCGGGAGGACCCACGGATTCGAGGGACGAACGCGCGCGAGAATGGGCGGAAAGACCGGAGGCACCCCGCCAGCGTAGCGCCGTTCGGACGAAACGCGACACACCCGCTCGGTCTGCGAGTCGAGCGAACACGTGCTCGCCGACGAGGAACGGTGCTAGAGACGCCTTCGTGGGAGCCCAGTGGAAACAGAAGCATCGCGAGGCCGCGGCCAACGCGAAGGGTAGAATCTTCACCAAGTTGGCGAAGGAAATCGCCATCGCAGCGCGCGGCGGCGCCGACGTCGGAGCGAACGCGAGCCTGCGAATGGCCGTCGAGGCCGCACGCAAGCAGTCGATGCCGCGCGACACGATCGAGCGCGCCATAAAGAAGGGCGCCGGTCTTCTCGATGGTCCACTCAACTACGAGACCGTGACGTACGAGGGCTTCGCGCCCTACCAAGTGCCCGTCATCGTCGAGTGCCTTACCGAGAACAAAAACCGCACGTCCGCGAACGTACGAATGCTGTTCAAGAAGGGTCAGCTCGCGGCCTCCGGGGCCGTTTCTTGGGACTTCTCCCGACTCGGCCTCGTCGAAGCCACCGGGCCCTCCGGAGCCGATCCGGACGAAGCGGCCTTGGAAAGCGGCGCGGAAGACCTCGAGCCCGGCGACGACGGCGCCACCAGCTTCTACACGCAGCCCGCGGACGTCGACTCGGTTGCAAAAGCATTGGCCGAACGCGGCTGGCAGGTGGAAAAGTTCTCGCTCGTGTGGAAAGCGAAGAACCCCGTCGCCGTCGGCGACGCCGAACGCGCCGAGGTGGAGGCCTTCTTGTCCGCCCTCGACGAGGACGACGACGTCCAGAACATCTTCGTCGGCTTGGCCTGAGCCGAGCCGAAGGCCGCTACCACGCGCAGTGGATGTGGTCTTGGTGGTCCGAACGGTTGCTGGGACCGAGCACCTCGATCGCCCCGAGGTTCGTGCACGCTTGCATGAAGCGGTCGGTGGTCGACGTGCGGCCACTCACCACCGCTCCGTTCACCGTGCCAACATCGATGGCTCGTCCGGCGTAGTGAAACGATCCCGCCCCGTGGCGTGCGCCGGCAATGGCAGTCACGAAGTACTTGAATCCGAATTGCCTCCGTAGGGCGACCATTCCGGAGAGCATGGTTGGCGACAATGCCACTCTCGCTCCGCCCGAGTGGCCATGAGGGCTCGTCTTGGCGGAGCGCCCCGCGGCAGCGTCGCGAATGTTGCTCGCCGCGTCGGCTCCGTCCACACGGCCGAATGTCGTGGCCATAAGGGAAATATCCCCCGCATTCGAATAGGCGAGCACCCCGGCGGCCCCAGTTCCGACGGGTTTTCCCACCGTCCCGGGGCGAGCGAGGAATTGGCCCGATACCCATCCCGTTTTGCCATTGAACGTGACTCCGTACCAGTTGGCTCTTGGCTGGGCGGCCGCCGACTTCACGATGGTGCCTTCGGGGATCACCTGGAGAATGTCCGCCGACGGGCTCGGCGACTCGCGCTGATTCAAATCGGCGGTCGTTTGGAGCTCGGTGCCTACCGCGAAGCTGCCGGTCAGCGCCTCTTCGCTCGAGTATCCCTCGGCGTCGGGATCCTCCGCGACCTCCGCGGAGCAGCCATTTGCGAGCAACATCGATACGAGCGACCCAGTAGCGAGGATTCGACGAGCGAGCATGTTGGGAGTCCTTTCGAGCGAGCTTCCACGTCGATTGCGACGTTCATGCCATATCGAATAGGCCGCAAATTGGCCCCGTCGCCAGGCTCCACGGCCCGTTTCGAGGCACGTCCGAATCCTCGCCTCGGATCCGGGGCCAATGTGCGACAAGCCGCGAAAGAGCTAGAGCTTAGGGGGCCCGGTCGAAATGGGTGTGCCATCTCCCGTCGAGACCGACGCGAGGCTTTTGCGCGAGCGAGGAGCGAGCACCGGAAGCCTACTCCCGTAGTCTGAGGAGCGGAGCGACGAGGCCACCTGCCGTAGCGAGAGGATCTGCGGGAGATGGCACACCCATTTCGACCGGGCATCTAAGTCCGTTCAGCGCACGTTGCGGCGGTGAGCGCGGTGCGTGGCTACCCACGGGGCGAGTCGCGCTCCGTCGACTCCAGCGTCCGCTGCGGCGGCGCCCGTCGCCCGTTCGAGCTGGGCCGCGGCGAGGGCCACGGCCACGGTGAGCGCGTCGACCTTTTCTGGCGGAACTGGGGGGTAGCCGTGAAGCTCGGCGGCGTGACGCTCGAGGAAGCCCGTGTCGTAGCGCCCGGCGGCGAACTCGGGGTGCGCGAAGAGCTTCTCGTGAAACGCGAGATTCGTACGGATGCCGGTCACCACGTATTCCGAGAGGGCGCGCCTCATGCGAGCCACCGCCCGCTCGCGCGTGGGGGCCCACACACTGAGCTTCGAGATGAGCGGATCGTAGAAGCTCGAGATCGTGCAGCCAGGGTACGCGCCGCCGTCGTCGCGGACGAAGGGCCCGGACGGGACGACGAGGTTGTCGATGGTTCCTGGCGAAGGCAAAAACCCGTTGGATGGGTCTTCCGCGTAGATGCGGCACTCGATCGCGGCCCCGCGGGCTTGGAGGTCTTCCTGAACGAACGAGAGTGGCTCGCCCTGGGCGATGAGCACCATCTCCCGCACGAGATCGAGGCCGCTCACGAGCTCCGTGATCGGGTGCTCGACCTGGAGGCGGGTGTTCATCTCCAGGAAGTAGAACTGGCCCTCTTCGCTCACGAGAAACTCGAACGTTCCGGCGGAGAAGTAGCCCACGGCTTTTGCGCCCTGGACGGCGATGCGGCCCATTTCGGCGACGAGCTCGCGTGAGGCGGCAGGCGACGGCGTTTCTTCCACGACCTTTTGGTTGCGCCGCTGGATCGAGCAGTCGCGCTCGAACACGTGGACCATGTTTCCGTGGCGGTCACCGAGCACTTGGATCTCGACGTGGCGGGGCCGAAGGATGGCCTTTTCGAGGTAGACCGTGTCGTCGCTGAAGAACTTTTTCGCCTCCGAGCGCGCGCGCTCCCAGGCGCTGGGCATTTCTTCGGCCGAGTGGACGAGGCGCATGCCCTTGCCGCCACCCCCGCTCGCGGCCTTGAGCATGACCGGGAAGCCGATGACGGCCGCGGCACGGGCGGCCTCTTCGGCGGTGTCGCAGGTGGCGCCTGGCACGATGGGGACGCCGGCCGCGGACATCACGGCGCGCGCGGCGGGCTTCGAGCCGAGCTGGCGCATGGCGCTCGCCGGTGGGCCGATGAAGGTGACTCCCGCGCGCTCGCAAGCGTCGGCGAACTCCGGGTTTTCACTCAGGAATCCGTAGCCGGGGTGCACGGCGTCGCAGCCACTTTTTTTGGCGACCGAGAGGACCTTGTCGATGTCGAGGTAGCTCTCCCTGGCGGCGGCCGGGCCCACCAAATAGGCTTCGTCCGCCATGCGAACGTGGAGGCTCTTGCGGTCCGGCTCGGAGTAGATGGCGACGGCAGCGATGCCCATCTCGTGGAGCGTGCGTGTCACGCGAACGGCGATTTCACCGCGGTTGGCGACGAGGACTTTCCTGAACGCTTTCGTGTCGGGCATGGAGCTTCCGGTCGATTATCAGGGTTCCACGCCAAGTGAAAGGCGCCGCGGAGGGCTTGATGGACACGGGTCGGGTCCATAAAGAGGCTGCCTTGGAAAGGGCTTCGGACCCGGTGTGGGTTTTCGGTGCCGCGCGGCCGAAGTCCGGCTAACCTCTTCCTAGACCGTCGGTATGGCCAAGGGACGCACGCAAGGCTCGCAAGGCAGCTTCGACTTCGCAAATGGGCCATCCCCGGTCGACGAAATCGTGCCGCCGTTCCCAGGCGAACGACCTTCCAATGCGCCCGTGCCTCCGGCCGCTCCACGCACACGTACCACTCCGAAGCCTTCGCCCAAGGCGTCCGCCGCTTCGGTCGCAGCGGCTGTCGTGCCCAGGGCGGCTCTCGATCCTCGTCTGGAGGCGCCGCCTTCCTCGGGTACCGGTCCGGCCGTGCCGGACGACGTAGGCGTCGATCCCGTCTCCGGGACGCCGGCTCCGGCCGAAGTCCGTCCGCTCACGGTCGCTGGCCTCGGCAGGCTCGTCGAGAGGGTCCTCGGCGACAAGTTCGAGCTCCCCGTGGTCGTGGTCGGAGAAGCCGTGGGCGTGCGTTTCGCCCAGAGCGGGCATTTGTACTTTACATTGAAAGACGAAGACTCCGACGCCGCCATCGACGTGGTCGTCTACCGGACCAATGTCTCGCCGCGGTCGCGGGCCCTCGTGCGCGATGGGGCCAAGCTCTTGCTCCGCGGAAAGCCGACGTACTATTCGCCGCGGGGAAGGCTCCAGTTCGTCGCCGACAAAGTGGGGCTCTCCGGCAAAGGAGCCCTCCTCGAAGCCCTCGAGAAACGAAAGGCGAAGCTTGCGGCCGAGGGGCTCTTCCGTGAGGACAAGAAGCGGAAGCTCCCGAGCGAGCCTCGGGTCATCGGCGTCGTCACGTCTCGCTCCGGCGCCGTGATCCACGACATCTGCCGTGTGGCCTTCCGCCGGGGTGGAGCGCGGATTTTGCTCGCCCCCGCGGTCGTGCAAGGGCCCACCGCACCTGCTGCGATTTGCCGCGCGCTCCGCGATCTCCAGCGCATTCCCGAGGTGGACGTCATTCTGGTGGCCCGCGGTGGAGGTTCCACGGACGACCTGTCGGCCTTCAACGAAGAAGACGTCGTGCGCGCGGTCGCCGCGTGCCGCGTGCCTGTCGTGTCTGCCGTCGGCCACGAGGTCGACGTGACCCTCGTCGACTTCGCGGCCGATGCGCGCGCGTCGACGCCTTCCCAAGCGGCCGAGCTCGTCGTGCCGGATGCCCGTGCACGTCTGTCGCTCTTGGCCGAGCGGCGCCGCTCGCTCGTCCGCGCGATGCACGCGAGGCTCTCTGCGGGGCGTCTCGGGCTCGCGTCGATCGGTCGAAAGCTCGGCGATCCGCGCACTCTCGTGGCCACCTCCCAGCAGCGGCTCGACGAGCGACGCGTGCGGATCGCGCAGGCGATGCGAAAGCACCTCGAGACGAACGCTCGTGCACAGCGGGCGCTATCGGCGCGCGTGGTCGCCCGAAATCCGCGCACGGTGCTCGCGAAAGAACGCGAGATCCTCGCGGCGCTCGCCGCGCGCATGGTCCGCGTCGGCGCTCGGGATGTCGCGAGCCGCCGCACCGATCTCGCGAGGCTCTCGTCACGGCTCGACGCCATGAGCCCGCTCAAGGTCCTCGGCCGAGGGTATGCCATCGTCACGACTCCGTCGGGGCGTGCGGTTCGTCACGCGGGCGAGGTTGCCCCCGGCGACCGCGTTCGTGTGCGCGTCGCCGAAGGGACCTTCGAGGCCGATGTGGCCACCACGGATGTCGAACCCGGAGATCCCACGTGAGCCCCCCCACCACGCCGTCGTTGCGGTTCGCCGTGCTCGGCGATCCCATCGCGCACAGCAAGAGCCCTGCGATGCACACCGCGGCGTACCGCGCCCTTGGGCTCCCGCACAGCTACGACAGAATCCTGGCGAAACTCGAGGACTTGCCGCGGATCATCGGGACGCTGCGCGATGGCTCGTACGCCGGCTTCAACGTGACCGTTCCCCACAAAAAGAACATCTTGGACCTCGTCGACGTGGTCGACTCCACCGCGGCGGTCGTGGATGCGGCGAACACCCTCGTGCGCGCGGAGGACGGAAGCATCCACGCGTTCAACACGGACACTCCCGCCCTCGCCGACGAGCTTCGCGAGCTCGCTCCGGAAAACGGTCTCAAGTGGCACGGACGGAGCGCCCTCGTTCTGGGCACGGGGGGCGCGGCACGGTCGGCCGTTGTGGCTCTGGCGGTCGACCTCGGTGTGTCGGTCGTCCACGTTCGTGGCAGGAGCCTCCGCGATCCGCAAGCCCGTGAAAGGGCCCGCGCCGATCTCGAAGCCCTCGTTCGAAAGGGGGGCTCGCAGGCCACCGTGGTGACCGGACCGCTGGCCCCGGATCGCTCCGTGGATTCCGATTTGTCGGCCGTGGTGCAAGCGACGAGCGCTGGCATGACCGGGGCCGAGCCAGGCGAAGAGCTCACCCTTGCGCTGGATTTTTCGGCGCTTGGTGCGCGCTCGGTGTGCCTCGACGTCGTGTACGCGCCCCCCTCCACGCCTTTTCTCCGTGCCGCCGAAGCTCACGGGCTGCGCTGCGCGAACGGTCTCGGGATGCTCGTGCGCCAGGGCGCGCTCGCGTTCGAGCTCTGGCTCCGCGTGCCGGCGCCGTACAACGCCATGCTCGCGGCCATCAGTTAGGGACGGCGCTCCTCGCGGACGCCGTCACTCGACGACGCGAAAGTGGCCGAGCAGCGTCCATGCGTCGAGGGCGTCCTCTTCGGTGGCGCGTGGTCCGGCGTTGTGGATCACGAGGGGCAGCCCCCGTGTTCCCATCTTGTCGCTTACGATGCCCACGTGGTCCGCTTTGCACTCCGGGCATGTGCCGTAGGTCCACACGACCACGTCGCCGGGCGCCAAGCTTCGTAGCGTGAGGTCGCGGTTCTTCCCGAGGTCGGTCGGGAGCTTGCGGGCGTTCCGCGAGAAGTAAACGTGAAGGTTCGGAGCGCGTCTGTGGTCGATCCGTCCGTCGCGATTCGTGATCGACGCGTAGGCCGAAGGCGCCCGCTGCGCATCGAGTTGGAGCTTGGTTTGGAGATCGATGCCCGCGGCGCGGAACGCGCGGACCACGAGGTCCGTGCACGCTCCACGGTCGCTTGCGGGGGCCCCGGTGCCTCGGGGCACGTAGCGGCGATCATAGGCGACTTTCTCCGCCACCTCTTCGCGAGCCCTCCGGACCACGAGGGCGGAACGTGAGGTTTCTTGGGCGAGAGACGGGCCCGTCATCCCGACCGCGATACCCATGCCGACGAGCAGCACGAGGGGACGAACGACGAATCGGGCGCGAGACTCTCGCATGCGACCCAAACCATGGCACATTCGAGGCGTGGTCGCACA
>JAYUKI010000476.1:0-4344 GCA_043764595.1 Myxococcales bacterium
CCGGCAAAAGTCCCTTCCGGATTGCGGGAAACGCCTGTTCGGACTACCCACTCAACCCGGCTACGCGCCGGCCCTCCGGGGACGTCTTTTTGCGCGGGAGACCGCCCCCTTTGGCGCGCGTAACCGCGGGCCGCACAACGGAACCGTATGCCGCGTCTCTCTCTTGCTCGCTCTGCAGCCCTCTCCATCGCCGTCGCGTGTGCGACCCTGCCGCTCTTCGGCACGGGCTGTGGACCCTCGCTGGAGATGGCCGCGAACGCCAGGTCTCCCATCGCCGAGAAATGGCATGCGCGCGCCAAGGCAAGCCTCCGCGCCGGCGACTTCGAGGACGCTGCCCAGGCCGCCGAAAGTGGCGTCCAGGTCGCCCCGAAAGATGCGGACATTCGGATACTTGGCGCACGCGTGGCGCTCGCCAAGCTCGACTTTGCGAAGGCCGTGAAGCTCACCGAAGGGCTCGACTTGACCGACGCACACGCCATCCGCGGCCGCGCGTTCTGGTACCAGGGCGACGTCGATCAAGCCGCCGAAGAGCTCGAGGCCATGCTTCGCGATCCCCAGGTGAAGGACCCGTGGGCGCGTGACGTCGCGAAGCTCGCGCGTCGCGGCCAAGGTCGCCATCCCTTCGCCATCGAAGGGGCCCTCCTCGCCTCGGTCGACATGCCACAGGCCGGGCCCGCCCTCATCGTTCCTTGCGAAATCGAGGGTGAGCAAGTCCTCGGCATGGTGTCCACGGCAGTGGGCGAGCTGGTCGTCGATTCGGCCTCGCGCAAAGAGCCCGCGTGGGTGAATCTTCGCTTCGGCCAAAACCTCGAAGTGAAGGACGTGCCCGCGTTTACCCAAGATCTATCGGGCATTTCGCACCAGCTCGGCGTCCCCATCAAGGCCATGCTCGGCGTGAACTTGCTCCGCCACATGCACGTCACGGTCGACCGCCGCGGCTCGCAGTTCGTGGTCCGCAAGTCGGATCCGCCGCCCCCGCCGGACGGCGCGCGGGTGCCGCTTTATTACGTGCGCGGAGGCGGGATGATCGTCCGCGCCACGCTCGAACAAAAGGACGAGGGCTACTTCCCAATGCTCGTCGACTCGTCGGCCATGTTCCCTCTCGCCATCGACGAGTCCCTCTTCCGGAAGGCCGGCGTCGACCCCACGAAGCTTCGCTCCGAGCCCGGGCTCCCGAACGTTCGCACAGGAACGCTCCCGAACTTGCGCCTCGGCTCGTTCGACATGCCGCAGGTCCCGGCGATGCAGGCCAAAGACCTTCCCGAGCTCCGAACGCAGCTCGACCTGGAGCTCGGTGGAGTGGTCGGAGCGAGCCTTCTCTCGGTTTTCCGCATCACGCTGGGCGACGAGGGGCGTTTCATGTGGCTCGAGCCCGACATCGCCATGATGGCGCCGAGCCAGCCTCCGGGGCAGCCGCAGGGTCCGCAAGGTCCGCAAGGCGCGGCGCCCGCCATGCCCGAGCCGCTCACGCCGGACGCCTCGCCCGGCAAAGGCTCGAAGAACCCCGAGAAGAAGCCCGCAGCCAAACCCGCCATGAAGCCCATGTCTGCGTCGCCAGCGCCTGGAGCAAAAAAATGACCGACGGACGACTCGCCGTATACGCCGGAAGCTTCGTTCCGGTCACCAACGGTCACCTGGACCTCATCGAGCGCGCGGCGGCCCTCTTCGACCGCGTAATCGTGGCCATCGGGATCCACGCCACCCGCAAGCCGCTCTTTTCCGCGGACGAGCGCATGGTCCTCTTGAAAGAGGTCTCGGCCCACTTGCCCAACGTGACCGTCGACTCGTTCGACGGCCTCCTCATCGAGTACTGCAAAAATCAGGGTGCGCGCGTGATCGTGCGCGGTCTGCGCGCCGCCACCGACTTCGAGTACGAGCTCCAAATCGCCCACGCGAACGCGGATCTCGAGCCGAGCATCGACACCATCTTTCTGCCCACCCGCACGAACTACGGCTTCGTCTCCGCGTCGCTCGTTCGCGAAATCGCGAGCCACAACGGCGACGTGTCCCGCTACGCGCCGGCCGTCGTCCGCGCCGCGCTCGCGAAAAAGTACCAACGCTGAACGCCAGCGGCTCCGCTCGCACCACGTCTCGAGCCTGATTCGCGATTCGAGGGTGGAAATCCGTGACAGTCCTTTCTTTCCGCGCATGAAGGTCCCCATGATTCGTAGGTCCGACTCTCGCTCGTCCTCCTGGGGAACGTTCGGTTGAGCGCCGCGGCCGAAACGACTGCCCTCGCCGACGGCGCCGCGAAGAGAGCCGCGCTGCCGTCGTGGCGCGAGCCTCGCCGACTGCTTCGGGGCTACCGCGCCTTGGCGGGAAGCCGCGCGATCCTCTGGCTCTTGATGGGCATGACGGCTTCCCTCGTGCTCGCGGCGGTGGAGGTGGGCGTAGCCGTCCTGTTGCAGCTCCTCTTGAAGAGCCTCGGCCTTTTGTCGATGAGCGTCGAAACGCTGCCCATCCTCAAGTGGCTGCAGCCCTCGAACGTGCAGCTCGCGCTCCTGCTGCTGGTCATTGCGGTCGTCCGGGCCATCGGGCAATACGTAAGCTCCCAGAGCGGATTCGTCGTTCAAGAGTCGATCACGGCGCGCCTTCGCCGATTCGCGATCTACGAAATGCTGCTCAGCCCGAAGAAGGGCTCGGTGAACGCCGCGCAGGTCCAGGCTCACGTGGGCGACATCGCGATCAAAGCGTCGCACTTTGCCTACTTTTTCGCGGCGCTCCTGACCGCAGGCATCCAGGCGGTCGCGCTCGTCGTCATCATGTTTCTCGCCGCACCACGTGAAGCTTGCATCGCGTTGGTCGGGCTCGGCATCGTCGGCCTGGCCGTCCTCAAGGTGAGTCGCCGAGCGCAAGCCATCGTCGAAAAGGTCCCGGACGAGCTCCGCATCCTGACGAGCGGCATCGAGCGCATTGCCCGAAACTCGACCCTGGTGCGGGTGCTTCGCACCGAAGAGGAAGAGCACGGTCGCCTCGCTCAGGCCATCGACCGCTACGAGGGCTACTCGGTGCATTCCGCGCGTCTCAGCTCGGTTTCGGTCGCCATGACGCCGTTCTTCGGGGTCGTCCTGATTCTCGTCGTCCTCGCAACGAGCCAGAGCATCGTGCACACGCCTCCTCTCCTATTGGTGTCGTTTCTCTACCTCTTCATGCGCTTCGTGCAGGCGCTCTCGGGTGCGGTCGCGATGTTCTCGATGTGCAACCAGGTGAGCCCACAGTTCCGCGAGGCCCTCGGGTACGCGTTGGTGCTCGAGGCGAGCCAAATCGAGCGCGCCGTCGAGGTAAGGCCTCTCCAAGACCTCCCTCACGAGAATCGTCCGCGCGGCGAAGCTTCGGCTCCCGAGCTCGTCCTCTCGGGCGTCACGTTTCGTTATCCCGGTGCCGATCACGACGTGCTCGCCGGCATCTCTCTCCGAATACCGAGTGGCTCGCAGGTGGGCATCGTCGGTCCGAGCGGGTGCGGAAAGAGCACGCTTCTCGGCATCTTGCTCGGCGTTCTGAAGCCTACGGCCGGCGCAGTCACTCTCGGAGGTCGCCCGGCACACGACTACTTCTCCTCCGAGGACGTTCGCGTCGGCTACGTCGGAGCCGAGTCGTTCTTGGTGGCTGGCTCGGTGCGGGACAACCTCACGTACGGCGCACGCATTCGCACGACCGACGACGACCTCTGGGGCGCCCTCGCGAAAGCCAGCCTCGATCACGTCGTGCGCGAGCTCCCCGGTGGCCTCGACTACCCCATCGGAGAAGACGGATCCGGGCTTTCTGCAGGGCAAAAGCAGCGCCTATGCCTCGCACGCGCCATGCTCACCGATCCGCACGTGCTCGTCTTGGACGAAGCCTCGGCCAACCTCGACGAGGCCACGGAGCTCGAGATCGCCGGCACACTGGCACGTCTCGTCGGCCGCACGACGGTCGTCATCGTCTCGCACAGACGCGGCATTCTCGGCAGCACGACGCACGCGCTCGACCTCTCGCGCTCGAGCGAAGCCGACGAGACGCCGCAGCTCGTGGCCGGCTAGAGCACCGAACAGGTTGAATCCCGTCGGCTTTCGCCGGTTTAGCGTCGCCTCGCGTCGGTCTCGACGGAAGCTGACACACCAATTTCGACCGGGCGCCTTAGCTCCCTTCGAATCGCGTGTCAGCCGCCCGAGCGGCTCACGATCATC
This sequence comes from Myxococcales bacterium, assembly GCA_043764595.1. Taxonomy (GTDB): domain Bacteria; phylum Myxococcota_A; class Polyangia; order Polyangiales; family Polyangiaceae; genus JAAFHV01. Next base: position 4,167 of record JAYUKI010000476.1, read on the forward strand.
GCCGTCACGAGCCCACCGCCTGCCAAGAGCAGCAAGAGCACGAAGAACGTGGCGATGCGACGCATGCGTTTCGCGCTGTCGAACATGCCAAGCTCGGCGCTCGATAGGTGCACATCGTCGAGAGCGATGGGCTTCGGAAGCGGACGAGGTTCCACACGCGCTCGCGGTGCAGGCTCGA
>JAYUKI010000477.1:0-1302 GCA_043764595.1 Myxococcales bacterium
CCTCTCCGGCGTCATTCACGTGGAGCGCGGCCGTGCAAAAGAGGGCGAGAACCTCTTCTGCAAGGTGGCCGATCCGAAGCGCCAAGATCGCACGACCCCGATTTTTGCCGACGAAAAGTTCTTTGCGGTGCGTGACCTCGCACGCCTCGCCCTGGGGCGCGTCGCGCACGATCAGTTCCGCCACGACGACGCGCGCTACTACTACTACCTCGTGCCGCGCGACTCGGATCGCCTGTCCGAAGCCCTCTACGAAGCGGCCACCACGCGCTACGAAAAGAAGGACTACCAAGGCGCCCGTGAGCTCTTGGACGAGCTGAAGAAGCTCGACAAGCACCACAGGTACGAAGACGAGGCCGGCGTGCTCGATGCGTACATCGATCTGGCGCTTTGCCGCTTCGCCGAGAGCGACAAGAAGCTTCGTGCGTTCGTCGCCAAGTACGAGCCCGTTCGTGATGCCGCGCGCACGCTGGGCCGCACCGATCGCGGGGTCGGCGCTCTGCTCGCTGCCGCACAGAATCGCTCCGACGCGGGCACGGTCGAGGCCACCTCCGTCGCCGTGTCTCCGGACTCGTTGCGCACCGTCGCGGCGCTCGTCCGCATCGATCCGACCTACGCACAAATTGCGAAAAAATCCGCGGTCTTGGACCATGAAGCCAGCGGCCTTCGGCTCGCGCGCCGGACCCTCGCCGACATGCAGGCCAGCCTCGCCACGAACGGCGGAGTGCGGCCCGCCACGGACGACAAACCCGATCTCGCCGAGCGCGAGTCCGAAGCCCGTGCCTCGCTCGATGGAGTGCGCCGGGACATCGACGATCTGGCCGCCACGAAAAACGATCCCGAAGCGGCGGGCTTGAAGAAGGAGCTCGGGGCCCTCGAGGCGCGCCTCAAAGTGGCGAGCGCGCGCGCCCGTGCGCAAGACTCGGGCGAGTCGCCCACGGATCTCGGGGGCCTCTGGAAACGCGACGAACAACGCGCCATCGGTCTCGACAAAGAAGTCGAAGGCGCCCGCCAAGAGCTGCACGGCGCCGAACAAACCCTCGCCAAAGACGCGCTGAATCGGCTCGATTTGCGCCTCTCGCGGCTTCTTCGTCGCGCACGGCTCGGACGCATCGAGTCGGTCCTCGGAAAGAAGCGCGCGCTCGAGGTCGAGATCGAGGCCATCGCCGACGGCTTCCTCCCACGCGACGCCGTCGACTCGCTCGACGCCGCACGCTTCCTGAAAGACTCGGAAGAATACTGGCCCTTCGAGGGCGACGACTGGCCCGACGAATACGTCGGCGGTGAGGGGCTCCGATGAGGCGC
>JAYUKI010000478.1:0-1301 GCA_043764595.1 Myxococcales bacterium
TGACTTCGCGATGTGCCGATATGCCTTCCGCGGCCCTTATCGCGACCACTACGCCTGCTTCACGTGCAGGAAGTCGTTCAAGTGGCCGCACGATCGCACAGTCGATCCGCGCACGCTTCCCGCGCCCGTTTGCCCGGACTGCCATAGCCCGCTCGAGGCGATGGGGCTCGACTTCAGGGCGCCACCAAAAGACGATCTCCGACAGTGGCGAAAGGTGCAGATCCTCGCCCTACGCGGGATTCGATACTTGTCGTGCGGTTGCGGTCCCGGGCCTCGGCCGGAGGAGCTTCGAGAAGTGGCCGCATTCTTGGCCCATCAGCTGCCCACCTCCGAAGGCGAGCGCCTCCTGCAGAGAATCGACGCGGCCGTGAGAGCGCACGGCGAGGCGACACGCAGCCAATAGAGCTGAGCGGCTTTACTGACGCCGACACCTTCACGAAGCGGCATGATGTGGTTCCAAACGTCCATGGCGGAAGCCCGTACGGGCTGGGAAACCGCTCCACTCATGGTGGCTCGAGAGAGATCCGGGTTTCGCTCGTCGTACTTCGCGCTCGGGCTCGAAATACCTGATGAAGGTGAACGACGTCCAAGGTCTTTTTTGTGCTCTCTTCGTCCTAGAGCGACAACCGGGTTGAATCCCGCGGCTTTCGCCGGTTTAGCGTCGCCTCGCGTTGTCGCGGGCTACGGAACACACAAAGGGCGCTCTTGGACGCGCTTCGACACGAATGGACGCGCCGTGAGAGCCGAGCGAACGACGCGTCTTCACCCTGGGAAAAGAAGCTTCGTGGCGAGCCCCAGGCCATCTTTCACGAGCCCGCCTCCGGGCACCAAATCGAGTGCGGCCTTCAAGGCTCCTTTCGTGTCGCCACGCGAGAGGGCCGCGGCTCCTTCGAGCGAGCTACGAATCGTGCCGTCTCCGGGAAAGGCCTTGGCCGCGGCATCCAGGGCTCCTGGGGCGTCTTTGGCGGCGACGGCTGCAGCCGTGTTCCTCGCGGCCAATGCAGCGGGCGGCACGGGCGCACCTGCGAACATGGACTCCACGTTGGCCTTGTAGGAACGATCGTATTCGGCGTCGCCGTGCTTCTTCCGGAGCTCCGTTTCGTAGCGCTCGCGCGTGCGAGGAGGCGCGGTTCGCCACGCTTCCAAGAACGCGTCGGCCTCTTCGTCGCTCACCTTCACTTGGATTGGAAACGTCTTGAGCGACGCTTCGGCGATGGCATCGAGGGCCTTCGGATTTTTGCCGTCGTTGATGACCGCTTGGAACGTGGCAATCATTCCGAGAGTGGCCGCAGCGAGCGCTT
>JAYUKI010000479.1:0-4328 GCA_043764595.1 Myxococcales bacterium
GGGACAGGCGCGGTGCGGGCACCGACGCCGCGAGACGGCTCCGCAGCGAGAGCGGATCTCCCCCTTCGGGGATCACGAAGCGCGTCAGGTCCACCGCCATCGGCGAGGCGAGCTCGATGGTGCAAGTCTCGCCTGCCCAACCATCATCGGTCGGCGCCGCCCGTCCGCCGCGCACGCGCCCAACCGGAACGACCTGATACGCCGAAGACGGCTCTCCGGTCGGCCGGAGGGCAACCGCCACGGGCTTTCGCGCAACGAACAGCGACCGCGCAATGCGATCTTCGTCAGTACTTTCGACCACGACATCGGCGGAAAAGCCGCGCTCGGCGAGCAAGCGCTCCCACGTGGCGCGCGAGAACAGTCCGGTCGTGTGAGGCTCGTAGTGCATGCTCACGTGCCCCGCCTCGTCTCGGACCATGAACGTGTAGTGAACGACCACCGTGCTTCGGTCCGAGGCCGCTGGCTCGCTCCACTCGAACAGCCGCACAGCCCGCCCGTCCGCCCCGTCGACGACGAGGATGACGAAGACGAAGACGAAGACGAGATGGCGTAGCGGACCGTTTGCCTAGTGGCCGTCCGCGACAAGGTCGCGCTCGGCGAGCTCCTTCGCAACTACGGGCCCCGTCCTCTTCCGCTCGGTGCCAATCGAGCGCGCACACACCCGACGATGTCCCCGCTTTTGTCACCTTGCTCGCGGTACCTCTCAGAGGCGAGCTCTTTGCGCGCCGAGAGGTCACCGAATCGTCGGACGTCCGGGCGCTCAGCGCGTGGGCGCTCCGACGAGGACGCGTAGGTTGATGTTCTTGGTGCGATTTCGGTATTGGATCTCGTCCACCACTCCAGCGGCCGTAAGGTACAGGTTCACGACGAGATCGTTGTCGTTCGCGCCGTAGCTGACCTGGACACGTCGGTCGGTGTCCTGCTTCGTGCGGTCGTAGCAGACGGAGATCGACTTGGCCGGCTGCGCGAGGCCGGTGTCGAAGTCGATCGCGCCGTCCGCGGACACCACGACGTTGCCGCGCTGGTGGCTCGCCGTGGTCGCGCCGCGACTGGCAGGGTCGTTCGCGGGCCCGGTCACGGGGTATGTCCCCGCGCGCGGCTGAAGGAGCGGCGAGCATGACGACGGGGCTTCGGAGCCCGCGTCGGAGACCGTGGTGCTCGAGTCTCCCGTACTGCCGTCTGCCGTGGCGGGACTGGAAGCGTCGGAGCCGCCGGGCTCGCTCGAACAGGCGGTGAGCGCGAGGCACACGACCGCGAGCCAGGAAGAACCACGAACAACAGGTGAGGTCATGGTGCCTTATTGGAGTGAGGGGACGAGACGAGAAAAGCCGAATCGTGAATGATTGCCGGCGAGGGCCTCAGCCGTCAAGCCAAATTCATCTCGCTCTCCCGAGGACGGATGCGGCGACGCTCCCGTGCCCGCGCTTTGCGCCTTCCCTGCCCTGCCCTGCCCTTGCCCTGCCCTGCCCGCTTGCCCCGTGCGACCCCCAGACTTGGTGACGGCGCTGAGCCTCGATGAGGCTAGCGAGGAAAAAGCTCCCTCAAAAAGAGCTGAAAATCGTCCCACGAGCGCGCGTCGGCTTTTGCGTCGTAGGCAGCCCCCTTGGAGGGATCGTTCCCGGCTTCCTTCACCGAGAACGCGTGCACGGCCCCGCCGTACGCCTTGAGCTGCCAGTCCACGTGCGCTTGACGCATCTCTTCCTCGAATGCGAGCACTTCGTCGGCTTTTACGAACGGATCGTCGGCGCCGTGAAGGGCAAGCACCCGGCCCTTGATGTTCTTTGCGTCCTCGGGATGCGGAGTGGCAAGTCCGCCATGAAAGGTGACGATGCCGGCGATTGGCGCGCCACTTCGACCGAGCTCGAGCGCGGCAGTTCCACCGAAACAATACCCTATCGCCACGACCTTGGAGTCGTCGGCGCCAGGGCGGGCCGCAAGGACCTTCAGCGCCGCGTGCGCGCGGGCGCGAAAGAGCACGCGGTCCTCCTTGTACTTTCCTGCGAGCTTGCCCGCTTCTCCTGCGTTCGCGGGTCGAATGCCCTTCCCGTACACGTCCGCTGCAAAAGCCACATAACCGAGCTCCGCGAGCTGGTCCGCTCGTCGTCTGGTGGAGGGGCCGAGTCCCATCCAGTCGTGAAAAATCAGGATGGCCGGCCCTTTGGAGCCCGCCGCCAAGTCGCTCGGATAGGCCAGATACCCCTCGAGCGCCGTCTGCCCCTCCGCATACGGCAAGACCTCGGTTCGAATGGGATGAGTGGCCTTCGCGGCAGCGCGCGTTGCGGGGGCGGCCGCAGGCGCGGTCGCGACGGGCCCCGGGGCGCTTCCGCACGCCGCGACGAAGAGAGCCGTGTTGAACATTGCCGCCGCGTAGAAAGAATAAGTGCCTATCATCCGGGAATCATTGCATGATCTATCGGCCGGGCGCCATCACGCGAGACCCCATCCGGCGCTGCGAACGCGAGGGCCGAACGTTCCACGGGCTTTTCGCTCGAACGGAAGCTCGTCCGAGACCATGGTCCCTCGGTCAATCTCGCTTTTGCTTCACGTCATCCGACCGCAAGAAACGCCAGCCAAGCCAAAGCTACGAGGGTGAGAACCACGGCGCCTGCGCCAATCTCGGCGGTGGCTCGTGGGGTGTCGCTCATCCAGCGAACCAGATCTGCCTGGACTCGTGCGACGGCTCGATCGAGCTTTGGCAAGTAGCTCGACTCGCTGGGCTCGTCGCCCTCGTCTTGCAAAGCGACGGCAAGGCGATCGCCGGCGGCCAATTCAGCAAGGCGAACCTCCCCGGTCATCTGAACCTCGCGCGCTTCAAAGCCGACGGTTCGGTCGATCCGAGCTACACGCCTCCCGAAGCGGAGCTCAAAAAGATCGGGATCACGTCACTCGTCCTTCAGCCGGATGGGAAGCTCCTCGTCGGCGCCGACGGCGGCGTCATTCGCCTGAACTAAGGCTCACCGCGCGCTCGTCCGTGTGCGCGAGCAGGGCGGGACCACCGCGAAAAGCTCACGTTCGCGCCCCCGCGGGGGCTTCGAGCCCGCTCTCCTGGACCCTTGGTCCTATCGCGCGAGCCCGCGCTAAGCACTCGAAGTAACGACAAAAATCGCCGGGCCGAGTCGGACCGGCCCGGTCGCGTTCCGGGACGCTAGCGGCCCGCCTCCACACAATGCCCGTTCTTGCAGGCCGGACCCGCGGTGCCCCAGGAGCACGCGCCCGGCTTGCAGTGGCTCGCGTCGGCGCCCGCGCAAAACGAGCGCACGTTCGTAGCCCAGTCCTTGTTCCCGAAGCGTGGAGGGCATTGAGGGCAACACCCGTTGGTGGTGAACACCATCTCGCACTCGGCCGCGGTGGAGCACGCGTTGGTGACCGGAGGAAATGACCCGGGCCTCTTTGGCGGGGGCGTCGCGCTCGGGGTCGCGGTCGCGGTTGCGCTCGCATCGACGGGCGAGGCTATCGAGGCTATCGGGGCAGCCGGCGAGACGACAGGCGCAACCATCGGCGCAGGCACCGTCACCGCCGTCGCGACCGGCCTCGCCACCTCGGGGACAGACGGCGTGGACGCGTCGACGGCCGGCTCGTACGTGCGAGGTGGGTCTGCCTCGCGGCACGCGACCCCGAAGAGCACGAGAGCTACGGCAGGGAAAAAGTTCGCCTTCATGGTACGTCGTCCCGTTCCGGACCTCGGTCCAGCCATTCGCGCGCCGCGCGTTTTCCTGCCTCGAACATAGCGAGCAACACCTGTTTCTCGAAGTGGAGGTACGAGCCAGGTCCGAAGAGCGCCGTGTCCCCAGGACGAATCGCTTTGTAGAGCTCGACCTTTGCACGAATATCCGCGTCAGCACGGAGATCAGCGGGCCGTCGTACCCGAGGCGCTTTCGCCATTGGCCCTCACGGACCGACCCACCAGTCGCATTCTCCCGAGCCGCCCGCGCCGGGACCGGCGCGTCGGTCCTGCTCGGCGACGAGGTCCGTCCGTCAGTTCCAACCCGGCGCGGTCGGCTCGACCAAAGTCAACGTGGCGTTCGTGGATGCCGATCACCTATCGCCGAATGCTGCAGAGCTCGCCGTGCGTGCATCCCTCGAGCGCGATCTCGAAGTCGCGTTTCGCCGCCCGCTTCCGATGGAAGCTCGCGGCAGGCGAGCGCGGAGGGTTTCGCAGCGCGCGAGCGCGTGCCTATCATGGCGCCCATGACCTCCCCCATCGAACAAATTCCCGTACACACCAACGACGGCACGCCCTCGAACCTCGGCGACTACGCAGGAAAGGTGCGCCTCGTCGTGAACGTCGCCTCGAAGTGCGGGCTCACTCCGCAATACGAGGGCCTCGA
>JAYUKI010000480.1:0-1297 GCA_043764595.1 Myxococcales bacterium
ATCGGTACGGCGGGCTCCGTGCACCGCTAATTTTCGCCCACAATTCGCCACAATTCGCCCCGAGCAACACCGTGCGCCATGAGGGCACTTGAGCCGTCAGGAAGAGAACCAGGGAGACGCACCGAGCGCCAATTTATTGCCCATGTGGCACGAGGGCGCGGCTACGTAACACTCTCGCGAGAAAATCTTTTCGTCCGGTTTGGGGCGACGGTCACCTTCGGTGGACGATCGTGCACGATTCGCGTCTACTTCGCTCCCCATGATCGCAGCTCGGATTCTCCAGTCGTGTGTGTGTGTGCTCCTACTCGCAGCGTGTACCAAGAAGGAGCCGGAGCCCTCGAAACCTGCCCCCTCGGCTCCTGCGGCTTCGTCCGCCGCACCTCCCACGCCGGCGCCATCGAATCCGTTCACCGCCTCTGGAAGCGACGGCCCATCGCTCGCGGGCATCATGGAGAAGCTCGACTCCGAGCAGAAGAATCGGCCGAACGTCCAACCCAATGCGGACAAGGTCTTCGACACGATTACGGGAAAGCTTGCCATCCCCCTCGAAGGCAAGAAGCAAGTCGCCGCCTTCACCTCAGGTGCGCGTTATTGCGTCATGGCGATGACAAAGAATGACGTCTATGTCGTTGCTTGCGAATACGCCGATCCCGAAAGTGCAACCAAGGGCGCGGAGCGGACCTCGTCAACGAACAAGGTCATCAAACGCCGCGAAGTCCTCCGCAAGAGCTCGACCACCTTGGCTATCCAACAAGCAGGGGAGTCGAAGGCGGCGGAATCCGATGCGAAGCGCATTCACGACGCCTTCGTTGCCCTGCAGTAGCCCTCACCCCGGGAGGAGCTTCACCACGAATGCCCTCTCCGCGAGCCACACCAAGGCAATGGCCACGATCGCCGCGGAGCCGAAAATAAGCACTCCGCGGCGGTAAAACCGTGTCGCCCGGAAGCGGTAGGCGAGTGGCAAGAAGACCAGCACCACGGCAAGCTGGCCCAGCTCCACTCCGACATTGAATCCGAAGAGCGAGACCACGAGGGCGCCGCGCGAGAGCTCGAGATCTTCGAGTGTGGCCGAAAAGCCGAAGCCGTGCATCAAGCCGAGCACGAACGCCACGGCGAACCGGCCCTCTTTGAATACCGGTTTTAGATTGTTCGCGGCGGCCACCACCACGCTCGCTGCAATGACCGACTCGACGAGACGAGATGGCAGTCGCACGACGCCCAAAACGGCCAAACTAAGCGTCAAGCTGTGCGCCACGGTGAACGCCGTCACCACCCGAAGCACGTCGAAGAGCACTTT
>JAYUKI010000481.1:0-4318 GCA_043764595.1 Myxococcales bacterium
CGAAGGTGCACAGAAGGCGATCCGTGAGATGAACGGCGCGCTCCTCGACGGCCGTCCCCTCAAGGTGAACGAAGCCGAAGAGCGCCAGAGCGGTGGCGGCGGCGGCGGCGGTCGTGGCGGCGGCGGCGGTGGTCGCGGCGGCGGCGGCGGCGGCGGCGGTCGCTGGTAGTCGACACGACTCGTTCGCGAGGCAAGCGGCCGAAACGCAGCAAGTCTCGAGAGGAGTCGATACAAGGGCCTGGCTTCGAAAGAAGCTGGGCTCCTTGCTTTTGTGCTTTCGAGGCGACCCATGGCCTCCGCACTTCCAAGTAGCGCACTCGAACCCAATGGCGCTCGGCCCTTCCCCGGGAGCCTTGGGCTCCCGGGGGGTCCGTTCGCGCTTCGGCCGGCTCTTTCGCTCTACCGCCGGAACGACTCGGCAGAACGAAAGATCCCGTCTCAGGCTTCGGCCTCCGTCCTTCGTCCAGGCCGGACAGGCCCCGTAGCCAAAATGGCTTGCCGCAACGTGTTCGCGAGCTCGGGATTCCCGAGAACGGCCTCACGCGAACGCTCGCGACCATTTCCGAGGGTCGATCCGGCAAAGCTCAAGTGATTGCCACTTTTCTCGAGCAGCCCTCGATTGAGCCCCAAGTCGATGAGCTCCGCGCAGCGATCCACGCCTTCGCCGAAGCGAATCTCGAACTCGGCTTCGGTGAACGGTGGCGCGCACTTGTTCTTGCAAATCTTCACGCGCGTCCGGCCGCCGACAAGCTCGTCCCCGACTTTGACCTGCCCGATGCGTCGAACGTCGAGGCGCATCGAGGCGTAGAATTTCAGGGCATTTCCCCCGGTCGTGGTCTCCGGGCTCCCGAACGTGACACCGATCTTCTGGCGAAGCTGGTTGATGAAAAAGAGCGTGGTGCCGGTGCGGTGGGTAATGCCGGTGAGCTTGCGCAAAGCCTGGCTCATGAGGCGCGCCTGGAGCCCCATGTGCGAGTCGCCCATGTCGCCCTCGAGCTCGGCTTTTGGCGTGAGCGCCGCGACCGAGTCGATGACCACGAGATCCACTGCGCCGGACCGCACGAGCATTTCGGTAATCTCGAGTGCCTGCTCGCCGGTATCCGGCTGAGCCACGAGGAGACGCTCGACGTCGACTCCAACGCCCTTTGCGTATTGCACGTCGATGGCGTGCTCTGCGTCGATGAACGCACACACACCTCCATTGCGCTGGGCTTCGGCAATGGCGTGGAGTGCCAGCGTGGTCTTGCCGCTGGATTCCGGACCATACACCTCCACCACACGGCCTCGAGGGTACCCGCCAATCCCAGTCGCAAGGTCCAGTGCCAACGATCCCGTGGAGATCGTGGCAATAGGCTCGGCGTGCGAGTCGTCCCCGAGGGACATAATGGCCCCCTTCCCAAACTGCTTCTCCACGCTCGTGACGACGGTCTTCAGCGCACGCATCTTCTCGGCAATTTGCTCCATCATGACGCACCTTCTTCTTATCGGATTGTTCGGTCGTTTCGCGCACGAAAGCTCTCGAGGCCCACGCCATGCGCGTCGTGGGGCCGAGCACTCACCGACGCACTTCGGCGGCGGCGAAAGTCGATTCGTTTACCTGGAGCCCGCTGGAGCGCGCTCCGGCGGGGCCTTCGTTCCGACGGTCAGGCGGTCGGTGCGGCTCGCGACGACCCGCCGAGGGACGGCGCGGGTCTATCCAACGCGCGGGCCGCCACGCCTTCTGCGATGTGGTCGGCCCGGACTCCGGTGGAACCATCGAGGTCCGCGACGGTTCGTGCCACACGGAGCACCTTTCCGTAGGCCCTCGCCGACAAGTTCAGTTTTCCTATGGCCGACGACAATAGCCTTGCACCTGCATCGTCCGGTGCTCCTACGCGTTCGAGGTCCGAGAGTGGCAAGTCCGCATTCCGTGGCACCGTCGTCTCACCCGACCGAAAACGTGCAAGTTGCACACTCCGAGCGTTCTCCACCCGCTGACGAACACTCGCGCTCGACTCCCCTCCACCCGCTCTACGAAGCTCGGTGAGGCACACCGGAGGAAGCACGACGTGGACGTCGAGTCGGTCCAGAAGCGGACCGGATAGGCGAGCCCGATAGGCCCTTATCCGCTCCGGAGCACAACGGCACCGACCCGTGCCATCGCCCAAATAGCCACACGGACAGGGATTCGTGGCCCCCACGACGATGGGGCGCGCCGGAAACGTAGCCTTTGCCTGGGCGCGTGAAACGGTCACCATTCCGTCCTCGAGCGGCTGCCGCAAGGCCTCGAGGGCCGAACGGCGAAACTCCGAAAGCTCGTCCAAGAAGAGCACCCCATGGTGGGCGAGGCTCACCTCTCCGGGCCGCGGCATATCGCCTCCCCCCACGAGCCCGACTTCGCTCACGGTGTGGTGCGGAGAGCGAAACGGGCGCTCTTCCGCCACACGCTCGAGCCCCGATGGCAATGCAAGGCTATGGATGGCCGTCACCTCCACGGCCTCTTCGTGCGAAAGCTCGGGGAGAATTCCCGGTAGGCGCCGCGCAAGCATGGTCTTTCCTGCGCCTGGTGGTCCGACGAAGAGCAAGTTGTGCGCGCCTGCCGCCGCCACTTCGAGTGCACGACGCGCGGTCGATTGCCCTTTCACGTCCGAAAGATCGCGATCGGCCATCACGCGCCGAATGGGCACGATCTCTTCGGCGCGTGGCAGCTTGATATCCCCACGAAGGGCAGCCACGAGCTCGCCCAACGACTCGACGGTGCAAACCGTGATGCCGCGAACGAGCCCCGCCTCGCGCGCATTCGCTCGTGGCACCACCGCCACTTTGACTCCCCGAGCCCTGGCCCCGAGCAAGTGAGGCAAGACCCCTCGCACCGGGCGCACGGCACCGTCGAGCGAGAGCTCGCCGAGAAAGAGGGTTTCTCCTCCGACACCTTCCGGGAGGACACGAAGCGCACTCAGGGTAGCCACCGCGATCGCCACGTCGAAGCCGCTTCCCGTTTTGCGAAGATCGGCAGGAGCAAGATTGACGACGATGCGGCACTCCGACGTGTCGACGCCCACCTGCGCGAGTGCGCTTTTGACTCGAACCCGGCTCTCTCGAACCGACACCTCCGCGAGACCCACGAGCTCGAAGGACGGAACGTTCCGTGACGCATGAACCTCCACCCGAACAGGATGAGCGTCCAACCCAATCAGCACTGCTCCCATGACCGTCGCCAGCATGGCGAACCATAATGCGAGGGACATGCCACGGATAAAGACTCGATATCGTTCATAAAAACTAATCGGGCACCGTGGCCGCGACGTCCAAAGGGGTGTCCGCGGACAGCGCGCCTCGCCCTTGAAACGCTAGAGCTTCCCCTCTTCCTCCCCTGGTCACCCGTTCAACGCGGTGCACAACCCATGGAAAGGACGTCCCTTTTCCTCTCGCCCTGTCTCGAATGGGGGCTTTTTTGTCCCCTAGAGCCGCACACAAGGTATTCTCTCACCCATGGGGAAGGAAGCGCTCCGCCTCTCGACGGTCCTGGCGGCAACACCGCAAGTCATTTACCGGGCGTGGTTCGATTCGCTGCAGCACGCGGCGTTCACGAACGCGACCGCCAAAATCGACGGCAACATCGGGAGCAAGTTCAGCCTGAGGGACGGCCAGGTCACTGGCCGCAACATGGCGCTCGAGTTCGGGCGTCGGCTACTGCAGTCCTGGAGAAACGCGGATTTTCCAAAGGCCGCGCCCGACTCACGCCTCGAAGTGCTCTTCGAGTCCGTAGGTGCTGGCACGCGCATGACCGTCATGCACGCCGAGCTGCCCGAAGGCATGGCCGACCCTCTCCGTGCGTTCTGGACCGACGCCTACTTCGGTCCCATGACCGACTACTTCGGGAAGTTTGCGACCATCCTCGCCAACACTCCCCCGAGCCAAGCCGTCATCGCGCTCGATGTGGAAGAGGACGAAGTGGTCGAAGAAGCTCCAAAGCCGAAGAAGCTGAAGACCAAGACGTTCCCAAGTGCGCTGGAGAAGGCCGCACCGCCACTGCCGGCGCCGCCGCCCTCGAAGAGGCCAACGTTGCTCCTTCCGAAGGACGAAAAGCCGAAGAAGGCCAAAGTCGAGACTCCAGCCAAGGCCCTCGAGCCAAGGGTCGTCGAGCCCGAAGCGAAGCCAAAAAAGGCCAAGGGCGAAACCAAGCTCCGTGAGGCCAAGGCCCCGAAAAAGGTCGCAAAGCCCAAAGCCAAGGCCCCGAAAAAGGTCGCAAAGCCCAAAGCCAAGACCCCGAAAAAGGTCGCAAAGCCTAAGCTCGCAAAGCCCAAAGCCAAGACCCCGAAAAAGGTCGCAAAGCCTA
>JAYUKI010000482.1:0-1292 GCA_043764595.1 Myxococcales bacterium
GACGTGCGGACACTTTGCTTCATGACGGCCTCGAGTCGGAAGAAGGAGGGGCGGACCATAGCGCCAAGTACGGCCCAAGTCGTAGGGAAAGGTGGCACGGCACGGCCGAGATGCACGCACGTTCCGCTCGGATGAACCGTCGCTCCGAAAAAAGATCCGCTCGGGCGATACGAACGGCGGGTTTGCGCGTAGAGGCGGCACGGCTCAAACTAAAAAGACCCTGTTCGACGCGAACCAATCTTCTTGACGATTGGAGAGCCGGAGGTAGGGTTCCAGCGCGGTGTGGTTGCACACCCCCATCGAGGTGTCCCATGAAGAACGTCGGCTTGTTCGCATCCATCTCTCTCATCTCCCTCTCTCTTGCCGCCTGTTCGGTCGCCACGGTGAGCAATCCCGGCCCCGAGCAAGACAAGGGCCTCGAAGGCGCCGGAGTCTCCACGCCCCCTGCAGGCAAAGAGACGAACCCGGATGGCAAAGCGTACCCGGCGACGCGCATCGGCACGAAGGCGTCGACCCACAAGAAGACCCTCGTCGGCACCGCCGGCGACGTGATGAAGAACTTCAAGTTCTACGGCTACCCCAAGGGCGATCGCGCTCAGGGTCTCCAGCAGGTTTCGCTCGCCGACTACTACGATCCCGAGTCGAAGAACTTCCGCCTCATCCACATCCAGGCCGCCGCAGTCTGGTGCGGCCCCTGCAACCAAGAAGCGAAGGCCGCCGCGCCGCTCGCTGGCGAGTTCAAGACCAAGAAGATCGCGTGGATCGCGGCCCTCGTCGAGACCGCCAAACGCGGGACGCCCTCTTCGCAGAGCGACCTCGACAAGTGGATTACGGCCTACCCGTCGGACTTCTCGCACGTCCTAGACCCCAACAACGCGCAGCTCGGGGTCTTCTTCGACGCCGCGGCCATTCCCTGGAATGCCGACCTCGACGCGCGCACGATGGAAATTCTCTTTGCGAGCACCGGCGGCGCGGGAACGGCTGAAGCCATTCGCGAAGACCTCGACGGCTGGCTCAAGTTCCTCGACTCGTATCCTGCCGCCAAGTGACGCGCGAGCGCCGCCCGCGAACGGATCCCCCCAGAGACCCAGACGAAAGTTAGTCCAAATATGCGAAAACACTCGTTTTCGACACGAAGCGCCGTGGTCCTCTCGACCGCGGCGTTCGCGTCTTTGCTCTCGGTCCTCACGCCAGCGTGCACCCCTTCGCAGGGGGCAGGTTCTGCGGCAAGCACCGGCGCCAGCGCGGTTAAGGCCGGCACGCGTGCCCAAGACTTCACCACGCGCGACATG
>JAYUKI010000483.1:0-4305 GCA_043764595.1 Myxococcales bacterium
GACGCGAAATCCCGCCGCGACGAGGGCGCCAATCTGCTTTCGCCACGCGTACCAAAACTCGGGAAAGCCGTGCAGCAGCACGACGAGTGGCCCCTCGCCGGCCTCCACGTAGTGGAGCCGCACGCCGGGCTCGACCTCTGCAAAGGAGTGTTTCAGCGTGGACTCGTCGAGCACGATGCGGGATTCCATATCGCGGGAAATTAGTGGCATGTTCGCACACCGTAAAGGGCAAATGAAGAATGCTCATCGCGGGGGTTCTATTCGTAGCGCAGGGCATCCACGGGGTCGAGACGCGCAGCCCTTCGTGCAGGGACCACGCCCGATACGACGCCCACGACGAATGCCGCGCCGAACGCGACGGCAGCGATCCATGCGGACAGGCGCAATGGCAGATCCGGGAGCACTTGGTTCATGAGCGCGACGATTCCGAAACCGAGCCCCAGACCGACGAGCCCTCCCACGGCAGCGAGCGCCACGGCCTCGATCAAAAACTGCCAGAGAATGTCGCTCCGCGTGGCCCCGAGGGCGCGGCGGACTCCGATTTCGCGGGTGCGTTCGCGGACGCTGACGAGCATGATGTTCATGATGCCGATTCCGCCCACCACGAGGCTCACCGAGGCTATCGCGAGCAGAGCCCAAGTGAGCCCGGTCGTGAGTGTCCCGAACGCCGACATGAGATCGTCCTGACTCTGGACGGTGAAGTTGATTTGGCCATTTCGCCTGCGAGCGAGGATTTGATCGATTTCCTCCATCGCCTGTTTGACGTCGTCTTTGCTGCGGGCTGCCGTGATGATCTGCGTGACGTGATCCTGGGCGAAGAGGTCTTCCGCGGCGGTCACCGGAATGAAGACCATGTCGTCCATGTCGAATCCGAACGACGACCCGTGCGTTTCCATCACGCCAACGACACGGAAGCGACCGTCGGCGACGCGGATGGGCTTTCCTAGGGGGTTTTCGTCGCCGAAGAGCTCCTTGACGATCGTGCGCCCGAGCACCACGACGCGTCGGCGGGAGGTCACGTCTTCGTCGCGGATGAAGCTCCCGACCTCGACGTTCATGTTGCGAAGGTCCGTGAAGGCAGGCCCCACGCCGAACACCAGGGTGTCACGCTCGCGTGCCAGGTAGCGCACCGACCCTGCGCCCGTGATCGTGCCCGTGACACCGCGAAGGAGCCCCGACTGACGCTGGAGTGCGCGCACGTCATCCATGGTGAGCGGTTTGGCAACGTTGCCGGCGGGAGGTCCGAAGCCACCGCGTGTCTCCCTTCGGCCAGGCTGGATCGTCAAGAGGTTCGTGCCGATCGACGTCAGCGTCCGATCGAGATACACCCTCGCTCCGTCCCCGACGCTCACGAGCAGCGTGACGGCAAGCACGCCGATGATGACGCCGAGCATGGTGAGGACCGAACGAACCTTGTTTGCGCGGAGTGCGGCCAATGCCGTGAGCAGGTGGTCCAACATGGTTTAATCCCCGGTATTCTCGGCGTTCGGCGGTCCGTCGTAGGCAATGCGCCCGTCGACGACACGGATCACCCTGCGTGCACGCCGCGCGATGGCCATGTCGTGCGTGACGATCACGACGGTCGAGCCGAGCTCGCGATTCAGCTCTTCGAAGAGCTCGATGATTTCTCGGCCGACCTTCTGATCCAAGTTCCCCGTTGGCTCGTCGCAGAGCAAGAGATCTGGTTTGGATACGATGGCTCGGGCAATGGCCACCCTCTGTCGTTCCCCTCCGCTCATTCGCTCCGGAGGGTGCTCCGCCCGTTTCGCGAGGCCCACGCGCTCGAGGGCCTCGCGGGCACGAGCTCTCCGTTCGCGGATGCCCACACCCGCATAGCGCAGAGGGAGTGCCACGTTGTCCACGGCGGTGGTGCGGGGGAGCAAGTTGAACGACTGGAAGACGAAGCCAATGAAGCGGTTGCGGAGGGCCGCCATGTCCGCGTCGTCGAGGTCGCGGACGTCGTAGCCCGCGAGCCGCACGGTTCCTTCCGTAGGGGTGTCGAGGCAACCAATCTGGTACATCAGCGTGCTTTTTCCCGAACCGGATGGCCCGATGATGGCCACGTACTCGCCACGGCGAATGTCGAAGGATATTCCACGGAGCACGTGGACGGGCTCGTCGCCCATCGGGAACGTTCGCTCGACGGCCTCGAGCTCCAAGAGTACGTCACCGACCGTGGGAGCCTCGGCGCTCATTTTTCGGTCGGCGCCGGCGTGGTCACCACACGTGAGCCATCCACGAGCTTGGCGGCCGCCAAAGTGGATATGACCTCGTCGCCTTGCGCGAGCCCACCTTTGACCTCTATGGACTCCCACGTCGAGATCCCGATGTCGATCGTGCGCTTTTTGGCGACTCCCCCTTGCACGAGGTAGACGCTCCGATCGGCACCGCGTCCGATGACCGCGTTGGGCGGAATGAATAGGCTATTTTCTCGGACATCGACGATGATGTCCACGTCGGCGCTCATTCCAACGAGGAGCCTCGGCTCCGGGACGAGCTCGACGTCGATGGCGACGCTTCGACCTCCTCGGACGTCTCGTCCGACGCTTGGTGCCATACTGGACACTTTGCCACGCACGCGCTCCCCCGGAAGCGCATCGAGTGAGACGTCGGCGGGCATTCCGACGCGCACGCGAGCAAGGTCGGCTTCGTCGATTTCTGCGTCGACATGAAGGACCGACGTGTCGGCCAGGAGGACCAATGGCGCGCCTGGAGTGGTGGTTTCGCCCACCTCGGTCTTGACGTCGATGACCTTGCCACCGAATGGCGCGCGGACTACCGTCTTTCCGACGGCAGTTACGGCGAGCTGGGCATTGGCCATGGCCTGTCCCACACCGGCGCGCGCCGATTCTATGGCGCGGAGGGCGACATTGGCTTGGCCTTCGAGGTTTTCGACCTCGGCCGAAGGAATGGAACCCGATTCCTTGAGCTTGCGTGCCCGTGTGAGGTTCGTCTCCACCACTCCTGCGGATTCTTGTGCCTGTTTGACCTGGGCCTGCGTGATGCCGATCGCCGCTTGGGCCAGGCGCAAGCGCTCTTTCAAGTCGCCAGCGTCGTAGGTGAGGAGCGGATCGCCGACTGCTACGAGATCCCCGCGGTGTTTGTGGATGATTCTCACGGTGCCCGCGATTTCGGCTCGGACCGTGGCTTCCTGTTTTGCGGAGACGCGCCCCGCAGCGATGCTCGTAACGAAATCGCGGACCTTTCCGCGTTGGACTTTCACGGTTTGCACGGGAATGGGCGCGTCGCCCTTCGACTTTGCATAGCGCCAAGCGCCGACGGAACCCGCGAGCGTGACGACGATCGCAATGGGCCAGCCGTACTTGCGTCGGCGGAGCCGTGCGTGCGGCTTCGCAGGGATGGCTTTTTTGGCCGAGTCTGGCTCCGCTTTTGTTGCCATGTCGGTGGTGGCGTCTTCCTTCTGCATCGAGGGAACCCGCAGCAAGAAGGGGACCACGGCCAATCCTGCAGTCGCCGTGCTCGCAGTGCGCAATGCGTGCGTGAGTGGTGAACGCCTTGCGGTTTGGAGCAACGCCTCTCCTTCGAAATATCTCCTGGCCTCGTCCACGCAGCGCAGAAGATCCGGGCTAGCCTTGGAGGCATGATCGTCGTCCGCGACTGCATGACTTCACCTGCCACGACGGAGAGCGCCGATTCCTCGACCGCTCGCCTGCTCGACCTCCTCGAGCACCGGAAGATTTCGGCCGTGCCCATCGTGGACAAAGGCAAGCTCGTCGGAATCGTCTCCACGACCGACCTCTTGCGCGATCTCGCGACTCATCGAGCGAACGAATCGGCGCGCACTGCCGCCGACTGCATGCGCCACCCCGTCGTGACGGCTGCCCCGGATGAGCCTCTCGAGGCGGCGGCCGAACGCCTGGTTTCTGCGCGGGTGCACAGGCTGGTGGTCACCGAGCGCGAAGAGGTCGTCGGAATCCTGTCGACACGCGACATCCTGGGGGAAGTCTTCAAGTTTCGTCCGCAGGCGCTCCTTGGCGAGCTCATGACTTCGCCGGTCGAGACCATCGACATCGACGCTTCGGTCGACGATGCCGTGTCTCGGCTCGTGGAGGCCAACGTGCATGGTCTCGTGGTGGTGGACGTGGACACGCCTGTCGGGGTGTTCACGCACGCCGAAGCGCTCGCTTCGCGCAGGCTTCCTCCGGCCCTCAGAGCGCGTCCCGTCGAAGAGGTGATGAGCTACGAAACGATTTGTCTCGACATCAAGACCCCTGTTTTTCGTGCAGCGGCCCACGCCATCCAAATGAACGTGCGAAGGTTGCTCGTCGTCGACCATCGAAGGCT
>JAYUKI010000484.1:0-1286 GCA_043764595.1 Myxococcales bacterium
TGTTGCTGAAGAACGAGCTTCTGCGCGAAATTGGCCCGGACAGCGAGTTTTCCGGCGCCCTCTTGCGAAAAGTTCGTGAATCGCAAGGCGTCGAGGTGATGGAAATCTGCGCCAAGACGAAGATCACCCGCACCCACATCGAAGCCATCGAAGAGGAGCGCTTCTCCGATTTGCCCGCCATCGTCTACGTGCGTGGCTTCGTGATCGAGCTCGCGAAGTTCTTGAAGCTCGATCCTGTGCAAGTCCAGAAGACCTACCTACGGCGCATGCGCGAAACCGGGCCATGAGCTCCGCGCGCCGCGGCTTTCTGGCCGCGTGGCCCGATCTGCTCTTCGGCCTCGCGCTGTTCGTGGTGGCTCTCGTGCCTCGCGCGTATGTCACCCACGCCTTCGCGGGAGAGCCGGTATGGGACGGCCACTACTACGAGTTCGGCGCGAGGCGCATCGCCGCGGGTCTCGGGTATTCGGACGACGTGATGGTGGCCGGACACCCCGTCTGGCATCCGTGGTGCCATTACCCCGTTGGATACAGTGCTTTCTTGGGATTCTTCTATTGGCTTTTTGGCGCCAAGATCCCGGTCGCGAACGCGGTCAACGTCACCGTCGGGGCGTGCGTTCCGCTCACCACGTGGCTCCTCGGGACCACGTGCCTTTCGCGTGGACGGGCGCGTGCTGCGGGCCTGATTGCGGCGTTTCACCCTGGGCTCGTGCTCTATTCCGCGTTGACGATGAGCGAGCCCCTCGCGTCCACGCTCACGCTCTTGGCCTTCTTCGTGGCGGCCCGCGAAAAGAAGCGTCCCATGCTGGCTCTCGCGGGAGCAGGACTGCTCCTCGGCGTGTCGGTGCTGGTACGCCCCACGGCCCTCTTTTGCGCCCCGTTCTTGCTCTTTGCCGGGCTTCGTCGGAGCGATTTTTCCCTCGGCCGAGCCTACGTTGCGAAGCGCTTCTTCCTGGCCACCGCAGTCGTCGTGGCGACCACGCTCTTGCCCGTATTGCCTTGGACCGCGCGCAATTGCCGCGTCATGGATGGCTGCGCCCTCGTCAGCACGAACGCCGGCTGGAACCTCGCGATTGGCGCCTTTCCGCGGGCCACCGGACGCTTCGAGACCCTCCGTTCCGCCGACGGTTGCCGCGACGTGACGGGGCAAGTCCAGCAGGACCGGTGCTGGCTCCTTTATGGAATCGGCTACATCAAAAAGGAACCCTTTCGTTTCTTGAGCCTCGTGCCAAAAAAGCTCGGCTACACGTTCGACCACGAGTCGTTCCAGGTCGAGTATCTGCACGAAG
>JAYUKI010000485.1:0-1285 GCA_043764595.1 Myxococcales bacterium
GTCTCGCACGTGTGGCTCGTGGACCCGCGCGACCGCACCATCGAAGTGCTCCGTCGTCGCGAGTCGAGCTACGAGCTCTTGGGCACGTGGGGAGGCGACGAAGGCCCGTTCGCTCTCGAGCCCTTCGACTCGGCCGAGCTTCCCGCCTCGGCGTTTTGGGGCCGGTCGCTCAAGCGATGACGCACGCGCGGTCGGCTACTGCGCGACCCAGCCGCCGTCCATGTTCCACGCCACGCCGCGCACCTGGCTGCCTGCGGGGCTCGCAAAAAAGAGCACGAGCTCCGCAAGCTGCGCTGCCGTGACCGGCTCGCCCGAGGGCTGCTTCTCGGACACGAGACGGTGCTTGGCTTCGGCGTAGTCCACGCCCTCTTTTTCGGCGCGCGCCTTGATTTGTGCCTCGACGAGCGGAGTGAGCACCCAGCCTGGGCAAAGTGCGTTGCACGTGATTCCCGTTTTGGCGGTCTCGAGCGCGGTGACCTTGGTGAAGCCCACGAGCCCGTGTTTTGCCGCAACATAGGCCGACTTTTCGGCCGAGGCCACGAGCCCGTGCACCGACGCCACGTTCACGATTCGTCCCCAATCGTTCTTTCGCATGTGCGGAAGCGCGAGGCGCGTCGTGTGGAACGCCGAGGTGAGATTGATGGCCAAGATGGAGTCCCACTTCTCCACCGGGAACTCTTCGATTTTGGCCACGTGCTGCACGCCCGCGTTGTTCACGAGAAGGTCCACGCCCCCGAATTCCTTCGCGGCGTAGGCCATCATGGCCTCGATGTCGTTCGGGCGGCTCATGTCGGCGCCGTGGTAGCCCACGCGCGCGTTCGACCCCGTCGCCGTCACGACCTGTGTCACTTCGGAGCGGGCGCTCTCGTGGTCGCCAAAGCCGTTGAGCACGATGCTCGCGCCCTTCGAGGCGAGCGCCTGCGCGATGGCGAGCCCGATGCCGCTCGTGGAGCCGGTGACGAGAGCCGTCTTTCCGAGGAGCGTGCTCATGCGTTCCCCGCGTGGGCTTGGGGCGGTTGGCCCGAAGTGAGCGCGAGCCGAGCTCCCTTTTCGTCGTGCTCGCGGATGAAGTCACGCACGACCGGGTAGATGACGTCGCGCCATTTGCTCCCCGAGAAGATTCCGTAGTGGCCGCAGCCCTTCGCGAGAAGGTGCTGCTTTTTCTCGGGCGGAATCGCGTAACAGAGCGAGTGCGCCGCTTCGCTCTGGCCGATGCCGCACACGTCGTCGAGCTCGCCTTCGACCGTGAGCAAGGCCGTCTTGGTGATGGCTTCGGGGCGCACGC
>JAYUKI010000486.1:0-4286 GCA_043764595.1 Myxococcales bacterium
TCGCCTGCATAGTCATCCTGCTCCGGCAGCCGACATTCCGGCACAAGTCGACTTCATCCCTGTGTTTCCCAGTCGCGAGGTTGCCGGATGCGCTCTAGCCAAGACGTCTACCGGGTGCTGGCCCAAAAGGGCGTCGCTGCGCTCGATGCTCTGCAGTCGCGCGACGTTCCCTTCTTTGTCCGTGTGGACGAAAATGCGCACGGTTTCGCCATCGAGCGAAAGGTCCCCGAACGACTGACGTTCACGGCGGACATGACCGAGGCCGACCGAAAGAACGCTGAGGTTTCGTGGAAGAAGGCGCGGGACGCCATTCACCTCGATTACCAAGAAGTGCGCCGCCTCGAGAACGCGCTCACCCGTCTTCTCGCCGAGCTTCAGCACGTTCGAAACGCCATCGAAGAAGGGCGCCTCGAGCAGTATCGAATCGTCGTGCAGCTCGCCGAGCTGACGGCCGACCGTTCCAATCTCCCGTATGCGCTGCCCTATCAAGTCACTGCGGCAGACTACGAAGAGATCCTACTTCTCCTGCTCGAACGCCTCGAGGACGATCGCACGCGGCTCGGGCGCGTGGAGGGCGACGTGGTGGCCGTCGGCATGACCGTGCGCGCGACCGATGCCAACTCGGCCACGATGGCCGCAAGCATTCGCAAGGTGCTTCTGGCGGTCGTGGAAGACGGCACGCCTTCTCCGCGGGAGCCCCTTTTTCCCAAGGATCAGGGCGAAAAGGCCAAGCTCTTGGCGGCGGGTCGAACCCTTCGCGCCGGCATCGCCGCGAGTCCGGAGTTTGCTCGGTGGCAAGCGGACGAACGCGAGAAAAAGCTCGCCGCGCTCGGCGCGTTCCTCCAAACCTTCGACGCCATGACGGGCCTGCCGACTTCCCAGGCCTACCGCACCGTCCTCGGGCTTTGGCGCGGCGATCGCGACTACCTCACGTACCTGAAGACCATCGTCAGCTTGGTGCCGCACGGAGGCGCCGTGGCGCGAACCATCGTCGAAGCCATCGAGTACACCGAGAAGGCACGCCAGATCAGCGGAACCGTGATGGCGGCCGTGAAGGCCGTGAAGAATGGCTCGCTCGACGCAATCGCAGCAGAAGCCAAAGCACAGGTCGTGGGCCAAGCCACGGCGCAAGCCAAAGGGGTCGTGTTGAATACGGCCTCACGGTTCGCGCTCGATCGCGCCCAAAAGCAGCTCTCGTTCTTCAAAGACCACGCCGAAGTAGCGAAGGTGACGAACCTGCTGGCCCAGACCGATCTGGTGACCAAAGTGATTCCCGGTTTGTAGGGCGCGGTTTGCCCGGTTCGGCAGGCTCAGGCCTTGAAGCTTCCTGCCCTGAGGTCGTGGCGTCGAAGAAGATCGTAGAAATCGGTGCGGTTTCGACCGGCAAGGCGCGCCGCGAGTGTGACGTTTCCCCCTGCCCTTTTCAGGATCGCACCCAAATACGCCCGCTCGAATGCGTCGCGAGCGTCCTTCAGTGGAGGCGGCTCGACGTCGTCGGATGCGGCATATGGCGCGAACACGTCGACGAGAGCGCGGTCGAGGTCTTTTGGCGTTCCATTTCCGGACATCGCGGAGGCCTCTCGCGGAAGGCCGATGCCCGGCAGACGCTCGACCTCGACCGTGTCGCCACGAGCGAGGAGAACTGCCGCCTCCATCGAATTCGCGAGCTCACGCACATTTCCAGGCCAGGAGTGGCTCGTGAGGGCCGCAAGCGCGTCGGGGCCCAGGCTCGGGGAAGAGCGTTTGTGCCTCGCCGCGGCGCGCTCGAGAAAAAGCTCGGCGAGAATGGGCACGTCGTCCACGCGGTCGCGCAATGGCGGGAGCGAAACCGGGACGACGCAAAGTCGGTAATAGAGGTCCTCGCGAAAGCGCCTTTCGGCGACCTCCACCTTTAAGTCGCGGTTGGTCGCGGCTACGATGCGGGCGTCCGTTTCTTCCTCTTTGGTCGACCCGACGCGCGAGAATTGGCGGGTCTCGAGCACCCGGAGCAGCTTGGCCTGCACGTCGAGCGACGCCTCGCCGACCTCGTCGAGAAAGAGAGTCCCTTTTCGAGCCGCAGCAAAGAGACCTTCCCTTGCCTCGCTGGCCCCGGTGAACGCGCCCTTCAGGTGTCCGAAGAGAGTGCTCTCGAGCAGTGTCGGGGCGAGTGCCGCGCAATTGACGGCCACGAAAGGCCCCGAGGCACGGTTCGATGCGGCGTGGAGCGTGCGTGCGGCGAGCTCTTTCCCGGTCCCCGACTCGCCGAGCAGAAGCACCGTCGCGTCGGTCGGAGCAAGCCGCGAGAGGACCTCGCGGAGGTCCTGGATCGCGGCGCTCACACCGACGATCGCGTCTCCGCTGGCGCCTTCGCCGACGAGCCTGCGGAGCCCTCGAACCTCGCGCCTGAGCCGAGAGGCTTCGACGGCATGCTCGACGTGCTGCAAGAGCTCGTGGTCCGAGAAGGGCTTGAGCAAGAACCCGAACGCGCCCGAGCGCATGGCCTCGACGGCGGTCTCGACCGAGCCGTGGGCCGTGAGCACGATCACGGCCACTTCGGGACACCGCTGGCGCACCTCGCGAAGCACGACGAGACCGTTCTCCCGACCGAGCCGAAGATCGAGCAACACCACGTCGATCGCCGAGCGTCCGAGCTTTCCGACGGCGGTCTTCACGTCATGGGCAAGCTCGACGTCGAACCCCTTCGAAGAGAAGCGAAGCTCGAGGAGCTCGCAGAGATCGACGTCGTCGTCGACCACGAGCAAGCGCCGAGTTTCTTGAGGGGGGATCGAAGTCATTCGTGAGTCTCCAAAGGAAAGGCAATGCGAAACACGCTCCCCGTTTCGTCGGAGCTCTCGAGGTCGACCTCGCCCGCGTGGGCACGTGCCACCTCGCGGGAGAACGCGAGGCCGAGGCCCAAGCTGAAGGGGCGCTCCACGCCGCGAACGGGGGCCGCGGCGAACGGAGAGAAGAGACCATTTTTGACTTCGTCGGGCACGCCGGGCCCATGATCTCGGACGCGAATCACCACATTGCCGGCCTCTTCGGCGATGTCGATCCCCACCGAGTCTCCTTCGGCCGTGACGCTCACGGCATTGCGGAGCAAGTTCGCGAGAGCCCGCTCGAGGAGCGAGGGGTCGACATGGAGCGCCCGCTTCGGGATCGTCTCGATGCGAAACGTGACCCGGCGACGGGCCGCCGACTCTCGCTCGGAGGCAATCGCGGCGTCGACGATGGCGGCCAACGTGGTTTCTTCGGCCACCTTCAAAGGCTGACCCGAGCGAAGGCGCGAAAGGTCGAGAAGAGTCGCGACGAGACGAACCTCTTCGTCGCACGCGCGCCGCGCGAGCGCGACCACACGAGCTTGCTTCGGTGACATTTCGCCGAGAGTGCCATCTTCGAGTAGGGCAATGGCTTCCCGGATACGCGCGAGAGGCGTGCGGAGCTCGTGCGACACGTTCGCGAGGAAGCCCTGTTTGAGCTCGTCGATCTCCTGCATTCGAAGACGCATCCGCTCGAGATCCCGACCGAGATCGCGCACCTCTTCGGGCCCTGCAAGCACCTCGATGGGCTCGAAAGAGCCTTCCCCGAGACGACTCGCCGCACGAGCAAGGGCCGCGATCGGGGTCGTCACGCTGGCCGCCGTGGTGCGAGCAACGCCCACGGCCACGAACGCGGCCAGGACGGCCACGACGACGCCCAAGGTTGCACTCGTGATGCCAATCTTTCGAGCCTCGTCCTCGTCCTCGCGAATGCGAACGTGGAGCTGGTTCAAGCGAGCGACCCACGCGTCCGTCAGCTCTTCGTCGAGCTGGATGCGCGCGCGCTCGTCGTCGGGATCGTGAAGCGTCTTGCAGGTGTCTCCCGAGATGGCGTGGCCCGCATAGTCGCGGTAGCGGGAGGCAGAAGTAATGACGGCTCCCGCCGATCGGCCGCGAACCGTCCCGAGCACATGCTCGAGCTCGTCACGCGCATTCACGAGGTCGGTGCGCGCGGCGTCTCCGCTTCCCAAGTCGCACCGGGCGCGACCGTGCCTTGCCGCTACCTCGACCGCCCAAGCCGCACGGTGCACGGCTTCTTCGTCGTCGAGACCGGACAAGTCGTCCTGACGAACGACGGCCACGAGCCCAACCATCCGGACCAGGCCCTGCAACGTGACGAAAAGGGCCAACGCAACGAGGATCGCGAGCGCACCGTGGCTCATCAGGAGCCGACTGACGAGCTTTCGCGCTTTCGTTTTCATCCGGGCACAGCATAGACGCCCGCACGCCGTTTCGCGTGGGGCTTGCGCCTTGCATCCGCCAGAAGTG
>JAYUKI010000487.1:0-1284 GCA_043764595.1 Myxococcales bacterium
CCCGCAGTTTTGGGCCTCCAAGCTGCACTTTTTCATCCCGGATCTGTCCTTCTACAACTTCCCGTACACGTTCGGTTTTCTGCTCTCGAGAGGGCTCTACGCGCGCTTCCGAGAGGAGGGTCCGTCGTTCCTTCCCCGCTACGAGGCGTTCCTCCGCTCGACCGGCGGTGCGCTCGCGCACGAGGTGGCCAAGGCGTCCATCGGCGAGGATCTCGAGTCCGAAGGCTTCTGGTCCCGCGCGATAGCCACCCTCGAAGCCCCCATCGACGAGCTCGAGGCCATCCTCCCGAAGGTCCTCGGAAGCTCGTGAGCGCGCTCCCCTATTGGCTCGGAGGGACGGCGTGTGCCGCCACGTTCTTCGTCGGAAGCCCTGCCCATGCCGAGCTCCCGCCCGAAGCCACGTCGTGGAACCAGCTCGGCGAGCCCGCGCGAAGCGGTCTTGCACAAGGGTCGACCACGCTCGCGACGCACCTCGCGCTCGTCGAAGCCGGTGGCCCACGAACCCTTCGCCTGGGCTTTTCGTTCGAGCACATGCTTCGAGATCGGTGGGGCGTCGAAGGCGGCGTTGCCGCGCCGTTTGCGGGCGTTCTGTTCGCCCCAGTGCACCTCGGAGTCCGTTTCCACGCGCTCGCGCGGTCGCCCATCGATCCCTACGCGACGGCCTACGGAGGCGTTGCGCTGCTCCATCCCGAAGGGGAAAAAGCGACGCTCGAGCCCGTCGTCGGCGCGAACCTAGGTCTCGCCTACCACTATTGGGGCTTCGCCTTCCTCGGAGTCGACTTCGGTCTCGAGCACGCGAGCTACGCGAGCGTCGACTCGGGCCGCATCCTCGGGCTCACGACGTACGTGATGACGTGGAGGTCCGGTGTCAGCTTTTAAGGCATTCGCGGACTCCAAAAGCGCGGTGTTCGTCGGTGCGTTCGTCGCGTCGCTCGCGCTCTTCGGGTGTGGCGCGCCGCCGCTCGTCATGGGGGAAGTGTCGCATCCGCGAACCCGCGACGGATGGCCGCTCACCGTCGAGCGCTTCCGGCCGCAAACCACGGATCCCGCTGCAATAAAGCGTCGTCCGGTGGTGCTGTGCCACGGCCTTCTCTCGAATCGGAACTACTTCAAGCTCGATGGCCAAGGGTCGCTTCCGCTCGTGCTCGCGCGCGCCGGGTTCGACACCTTCATTGTCGACCTACGCGGCAGGCCGGACGCCGGAAGGCCCGGTTGGTACTTCGGCGAGCACACGTACGACTACGACATCGACGACTACGTGAACGAAGACCTCGACGCCATCTT
>JAYUKI010000488.1:0-4286 GCA_043764595.1 Myxococcales bacterium
GTTCAATCTCGGTTGCGAGATTGAAAAAACTCTCTGCACGAAGAAAAAATCCGGTGCGGGGGCGTACCAGACCGCGCGCCAAACGAATGTGCCTGTGAATGGTATAAGACCCGGAGTGACCGTTCAGGCCGCTCACGTCACCGCCTGCCGTCGTCGGCACGACCGCGTTCTCGATCCAAGCGAGCTCCACGTGTTCCTTGCCCTCACCGAAGCCCTGGAGCTCGGCGTCCCCTTCGTCGACACGCGCTGCTGTCTCGTGTGCTCACGGCGCTATCGTCGCTCGAAGGTGAGATCCCAACGCAGCACGTTGCCGCCGTGGATCGAGGCGTGCTGCTCGAGCGTGCCGCCGTCGAACGCGAAGGCCTCCTTCAACATCGGCTTCAGCGCGGGCGCCGCCGTGGCGACGGGCTTCTTGAGGGGGTGCACCGCCTTGCACGGCCGCAGCCCGTCGAGCCGCGACGGGAGCTCGGCCTTCAGTGCATCCCAGCAGGCGGCGACCGCCTCGATGAACGCGGTCGGTGCGATGCCGTCAATGAGCAGCTCGGCGGTACCGAGGGCGATCGAGATCGCGCGGGTGGAGTCCGGCAACTCTACGTAAGAGTGAAACTGCATCGAGCTGCGGATCGGCAGGCCGCTCAACGGATGATTGATCGAGAGCACGACGAGGCCTTCGTCCCCCGCGAGCTCCGCGAGCTTCGTCCGGACGACCCCGTCTGGCTGCCCCAAGAGCGGCACGTACCGCTCGGGGAGCGCATGTTCGAGGAAGAGACTCTGTAAGGTTGCCATCGGAGACCTCGCCTCGGCCGCCTCGGCCACCATTTGTCATCTTTTCAACGGGCCCACGGGCCGTCAAGCCGATCTCGCCGGCGGCGCGGAACACGGATAATCAGCGGCCCTCTTCAAGGGCACTGCGTGAGTGACTTTGGCGAGTGCATGGACGAGCCGCTCCTCGGGCGCGGGCCGCTCTACGAGTGCACTCGGTCCCGGACGTTTTCTCGTCCCGGACACGGTCGGCCGATTCCGAGTGCAGGCCGACCAGCTCGAGCTCGCCAGGCAGGCGAGCCAAAGCACGGTCCCCGCCAATTTCGACTTGCACGACGTTCGCCCATCGCTATCCTCATTCGGCCTATTCCAAGGAGGGGACTTATGACGGAGATAACAAAGGCGCCTGGGCTGGAATTCCTGCAGGTGCCGCGGGTCCGTGCGCTCGGACTGATTGCGTTGATTCGCCGGATTGAGCAGGCGGCCAAGGGCATTACGTCCGTGCCAAAAAGCATTGGCGTGCGCCTAAAGCAGCTCCGTGCCGCGGAGACTGGCCTCTCGGCTGCGCTGGCAGACAAGGGAGCCGAGGGCTCGAACGTCACTACGGAGTCCCCTGCCCGCGTCGAGGCGGACACCAACATCGACAACTCGGTTCGCATCCTCAACAACTGCCTCATCGGCTGGCGCTTGATGCCGGGCGAGAAGGGCGTGAAAGCGGCCGAGGTGTTCACGTCATTCTTCGGCGATGGCAGCCTCACCTTCCTCCTCCAAGATTTCGACGCGGAGTGGGCCGATATCAATACCCGCCTCCAACGCCTCGACGCCGACGGCTCCACCGAGAAGCTCATCGAGATCGGCGGCAAAGACGTGCTCGACCACGTGCGCGCCATGCACAAAGAGTATGGCCGGGCACTCGGCATTACGGCCGGCACGGACAAGCCCGCCAAGGTCTCGCTCAGCGAGCCGCTCGCCGTCGCGCAGGACGCAGTTCGCCGCTACATGGCCGTCGTGATTGGCTACGGCGCCGACTCGGACATCGACCCCTCGGTCATCCCGGTAGCCGAAGCCCTGCTCGAGCCCATCGAAGCGCTCCGCACCAAGGTCTCCCAGAAAGGCTCCGGCCGAGGCACGGACGAAGAGCCGAGCAACCCCGCAGACGGCGCAAGCCCCACAGGCAGCGCCAAGAAGAATCCCCAGCCCGAGGATCCGACCGGCTGAGCCGAACGCTTGGCGACGGAGTGAAACGAGGCCGATGGGCAATGCCTGTCGGCCTCTTGTTTTGGGGCGGACTCGAGCGCTCGCACGCCAAAAAGCCCGACAAAACGCAAACGCTAGCGGTTCGAGGCCCATGAGGGGTGCCCGGCCACGCAAAGCCGAGCGTTTCGCATCACCCCTTGGGGCGCACGCACCCCAAAGGGTCGCGATTTTTCGCGCCCGCTGGGGGCTCGGAACCAAAAGCGTTTGCGCTTCGTGACACCCGTCGGGGGGAAGAGACCCGAAAGCCGAGCGGTTGGAGGTACCCTGTGGGGGCTGGGGACCTGAAGAGTTTGGGGTTTTAGGACCAGGGGTGGTGGCGGGAGAGACCGCAGGAAAGCTACGCAAGGTCGGAATGGACATCCTCGTCTTCACCCCCGAGCGTCTCGCAGAGTGCATCGGTGACATCCTCCGAGGCCTCCGCGCGGTCACGGGACCTGGACCACGCGCTACACGAGCACCAGGTCCACCGACACCAGGTTGTGGTCCGAAATGTCGGACACTACGGTACGGGCGGAGTGGGCGTGGACACGGGGGGCGAGGGCGGGCGAGAGGACCAGGTAGTCGATGCGAGTTTCGACGCGGCTCGTGATCGCGTGCTCTGCGGGAATGGGATTCGCGAGGGCGGCGGAATAGGCCTCGTGGGAGCCGGCGAGCGCGAGACGTACGGCGTCGACATAGCCACTCTCGTCGAGCTTGCGAACGAAGTCCTCGCGGCCCTTTTCGAAGCCATGACGCTTGCGTGCGGCGTGCATCGCGGTGCGCCCCGCGTCGTCGAAGTCCGAAAAGCGCATCGCGTTGAAGTCGCCGCCGACGAGATGCACGGGGCGAGCGCCGAGGTGGCGACCGAGAGCGGCGAGCTGGACGAGGCGTTCGTTTTCGTTGCAATGATCGAAGTGAACGCCCACCACGTCGATGTCCAAGCTCGCCCCCGCTCCCGCGAGCGCAACGCGGACGACGATCGCCGAGCGAAACTCGACCGCCTCGTCGAGCTTGAAATACTGCACGTCGCGTGGCGCTTGGCGCGTGAGCACGGCGTTGCCACCGGAGCCGGCTTTGCCGAACGTGACGGCCATCCCGAGCGCCTCGCCTACGTCTCTCAGCGGAGAGCGCGGTGAGTCGGGCCCGACCTCGTTCAAGACGAGCACGTCGCAACGGACTTCGTTGAGAACCGCAATCGCGTCGTCGACACGCCCTCGGCCGCTCGCGTCTTGGAACTCGTGAATGTTGAACGTGGCGAAGCGCATGAGAAAGTCGTGGTCTTTCGTAGTGCGCGCTGGGCGCGGCGAGAGCTCGGGACGACGATGTTCGGGTCGGTGATCGAAGTGCGATTGTCGCCGACCCGACCGTAACCGTCCAACACGATGAAGCACGACCGATATCGAACTGGACACCCTACGGGGCCTGTTGTTCTTGCGAACGCAGCGCGAGCAACGCTCGCGTTTCACGCTCGCTGTTTTTCCGACTTGGTAGCAGGCACGCCCGATCGTCGCCGTGCGCGCGCTTCGCCGTACCCCGGGCGGGCCATCGCCGCGGCGCTTGAAGGAGAGAGAGACGGCCGCAGAGCCGTAGCCGACGCGGGCCGCGATGTCCTTCAGTCGAGCCGTTTTGGGAGCGGGAGCTTTGGTCTCCAGGCACGCCAACACGACGACTCGAAGAGGCATTCGGTCCGTCGCGGTCGAGGGCGAAGCGGGTCAGGAAATCTTTGTCGGCGCGAGTCAGGAGGCGCGCCGCGATGGCGTCGCCGCGCTTCTCGAGCTTGGGGCGATCGTTCCGGCCGAGGTGGTCTCCGAAGCTCGTGGTCGTGGGCTTGCCGGCCGTGAAGCCGAACGCGAGAGCCGCGACGATGCCGACCCGTCCAGGCGTTGGCGGAGACCCGTTTACGGTTCGAGAGAGGGTTCGGCGCCTTCCGGGCGAAGCCTTGGTTCGAGACCAGATTGCTTCTCTTCCTAGGCGAGGTGCCAGTGGTCGGCGTTCTCGATCTCGCCCACGAGTCGGTGGCGTAGCACGACGGCGCCACCATCGACCAACCCCGCTGCGCGCGCCACGTCGAGGAACTTCGTCGCGGGAGCGTCCGTGACGCGAGAGTAGGGCCTCACGGGGAGCTGGACTCGCGGACCTTCGCCTCGTAATCGCGGAGCGCGACGATGCCGTCGGTGCGAGGCACGTACCGCGCGAGGAGCTCGAAATCGAGGCCCGGCACGAGGCGGCTCCGCGCTGACGCAACATAGCGGCGGCCGTCGAACAGGTTCACGGTGAACGCACCCGCG
>JAYUKI010000489.1:0-4283 GCA_043764595.1 Myxococcales bacterium
CGGACGTTGGCGAACGGCGAGCGCACCACCGCGAGCACGACATCGACCGGGACGAGACCGGAGCGCGAGTCGAGGCGCGAGAGGAGCTCGGCGCCGACCTCTTGGACCCCCGCCAGTGGATGCGCGAGCAGATCGCGGAGCGCCGCGGGCCCGACCGCGGCGAGGTGATGCCCCAACGCGACGCTGAGGGTCTGCGCCACGTCGAGCGCGATCTCCGCCGACGGCGCGTCGTCCGGGAGCGCGAGCAGCGCGGCGATCACACGGCCGATCAGCGCCGCGCCCGTGTCGCCGGAGAGCGCGAGGCCACGGACCCAGGTCCGCGCGAAGGCGCGCGCGTCCGCGTGGCGAGACAGGATGAGCGCGCAGAGGAAGCTCGTGTCCGCGGAGAGCTCGGTGCGGCGCTCGTCGATCCACACGAGCGCCTGTTTGCGACCAGGCTCGTGGGTGCAGGAAGCGAGGGCCGCGAGGACCTTCGTGCCGAGTCGCCCCGCGGCGTGGCGCGACTTCGCGAGCTCGAACCCGAGGCGCCCGGTGGACGCGTGGGGACGCGCGAGGACCAGCACGACATCGTCGTCGTCGAGCGACGCGAGGAACGCCGGACACCCCGGGAGCGCGAGCGCGGCGAACTCGAGGACGGGAGTGCACTCGCTCTCGGCGACGAGCTGCATGAGCCCCTCGGGGCGAGCCTCCCACTGCGCGGGAAAGGCCTCTTCGCGGACGGACGGCGGCTGACCTGCGCGCTGCCCGCGCTTCAAGCGGAACGCCTTGGTGTTCCGCCGCAGCTCGTAGCGCGGGCTGTTCGTGAAGAGCAGGTGCCCAAGCACGCGGTACGGCGCGAAGGTGTCGTAGCTTGGCCTCACGGGCTGCGCGTCGGCGTCGGTGAACGCGAGCAGGACCCCGGTCGCGAGGGGGACGAAGGCGGGATCGGCGAGCTCCGCCATGCGACGAAGGGTGCGCCACGTGCGCCGGCGGAGGTACTCGCGGGTCGCTGAGGAATACACGGACTTCGGCTTCGCGCCCCACTCGAAGGGGTTCGCGCGGACCTTCTCGAAGCGGCGCGCGAGGAGGCCGAAGACGAGCGGGTCCCGGCGGTACTCGGCGGCCTTGAAGATGTGCCGAAGCCAGTAAAAGTAAGGGGATTTAAGGTCGACGTTGCCGAGCTCGGTCAGGAACCCCGGGCGCGTCACCTGGTCGTCGACGAGGTAGACGAGGTCCATCGCGGCGAACGCGTTCGGTTCCGTCGCGAGGTGCCCCGAGAGCGCCGCGGCGAAGACCTTGGCGTCGCCGCTCGCGTGCGCGGCTTGGAGCGCTGGGGGTAGATGGGCCAGGATGTCCTTCGCGAAGTCGGCGCGCATCGCGGCGTCGCTCAGGGCGAGCAGGGCCTCGGTCGCGATGCGCTGCACGTGGCCCGGTTGTTTCGTGTCGGCGCGCATCCGGGCCAGGGGCTCCATCGAGGCTTCCGAGCCGAGCCTCCCGAGCGCCCACGCGATGGAGTAGTCGCGAATCCCTTTGCCACCGCCGGCCACGTCGGCGCCGGTAGCCGTGTGAAGCAGCGCGAGGAGCAGCGGCTCCGCCTCGCGAAGGCGCAGCTCACCCGCGCGCCAAATCGCCCGCTCGAGCGGCCACGAGCGCTTGCCCCCCTCGCGACGGAACCACGGACGCTCCGTGCCGGTCTGCGCGAGGCGCTTGAGAATGATCCGCGCACGGGCCGCGTGGGCCACAGGATCGGTCGAGGGCTGCGATGCGTGTGCGGTGGGCGCAGTCCCTGTGCGGGCTCGCGCCGCGGCCTCCTCCGCGTGGACGTAGCCCTGCTCGGTCTTCGACTGGACGAGCTTCTGAAAGACGCGGTCCGCCTCCGCGCGGCTGACCGGCGCGACGGTCTTGGAGCCATCCTTGAGGGTCGTGCCCTTCGTGCCGTACCGAAAGTTGACGACGAACTGCCCCGCGCCGACCTCGCAGAGATCGACCTCGTAGACCTTCTCGGTGCGGCCCTCGACGAAGACGAGGACGGTCTGGGTGACGAGCCTCATGGCGCCGCAGGAGGGTAAGCGAAGGGAGCCGCGTTTCACAAGCGCGCGGAGGACGGGACGGCGAGGCTTCTTTCCCCGGCGATCGACTCGCGACAGGTGGAGCGCGACGCCCTTCAGGGATTTTTCGGCTGGCCGTTCCCCCACACGAGGTCGTCGCCATGAAGGTCCAGGTTTCGCGGAATCGCCTCGGTTCGTTCGTTTTGTTCGGGCTCGCCGCGAGCTGTGCCAGTCCCGCACTTTTCGATACGGAGCCGACCGGCGAGCCAACGACCGAGTCTGTCATCGACGCCGCATCGGACGGCGCGCCGTATCTCACGAACGACACCGGGCGATTGGGGTCCAAGGATGCGGGCGATTCCGGGCGTGTTGCCGGAGATGCGGGACGCGACGCCAGAGACGCCAGCGATGCGTCGCTCGTCGACGCCGATGCCCACGTGGATGCGGACGCGGGTCCCTCGTTCCCGTTCGACACGCAGCGCTTGGTCGTATCCCTAACGTCTTCCCCCACCGCCAATGCAGACCTTTACATGATCTCGACCACGTGTGCTGCGCCCGTCCCGCTCACGCAGACTCCCGGTCGGCACGAGGTGGCTCCGCGCTGGTCGCCGGACCACACGAAGATTGCGTTCTTGGCTCAGGAGACCGCGGAGCTCCTGGTGATGGACGCGGACGGGTCGAACGTGCGCGTCCTGGCGAGCGGGGTCGACGGCTCGCTGTGGCCTCCGGCCTGGAGCCCGGACGGCGCGCGGATCGCGTACATGCACGTCGTGCCATCGTGCCCGCTCCCCTGGAACCCGGAATGGTTCGAAACGCCGGCTCTCCCGGACCCGTGCATCAACGACCTGCACGCCGTCCGCCTGTCCGACGGCGTGGACGAGGATCTCGACGTGATGCCCTCGAATGAGATGTTCGGGACCGAGCCCGCTTGGCTACAGAACGGGAAGATTTCGTACTTCTGGCAGAGCCGCGAGGACTCGTACACCGAGGTCGGGGGCTGGTACCGGACCTTGGCGCAGGGCACCGGTGCGAGCCTCAATCAGTGGCCCCCGGTCAATACTATCCACGCCGCGAGCTCCACGGGCGGTTGGTTCCGTCAGCGGGCTCACAAGCACGACCCGGCTGACTGGGCCGCGGTCGAGATCGGCTCGATCGGCCTCGGGACGGTGGCCCCGTCGCCTGTCCACACGCTCAATCCGCCCGGAGAACCGGCGTGGGCGCCTAGGTTCAACCAAGGTGCCATCCTCCTGTGTCACCAAGTGAATCCGTATTGGACGGGTGGCCTCGATGCCACTTGCTCCCGCCTCGTCGACGATCCGCTGGCCTGGTCGCCGCGCTGGAACCCCGAAGAGAGCCGCGTGGCGTATCAGCGCACCGACGGCCTGTGGGTCACCGATGTCCCCGTCGCTCCCGGCGGCTCGCCCACGCAGCTTTTTGCGTGGAGCGGTGAGATCCTGGGCTTCGATTGGTGAGGCGTCGAGCCATCGGGCCAAACGCGCTCGGCGACTCGGCAAGCGGACGGCGTGGAGTCTTGCCGTAGGCTCGGCATCCTAGAGCTCCGCGAGGAGATGCGCGCCGACCTCGCGCCAGAACGAGCGGTTGCCTTGTCTCGAGGGAGTGGCGTAAACCCACACCATGCTTCAGGGCGCGCTCATTGGTCTTGTCGTCGCTCTGGCGATGTTTTTTTGGAACAAGCGTCAGGCCAAGCTCGGCACGGGAGTCGCCGGCACCATCGAGAATGCCCTCGCCGCGGGGGAGCGACTCACGCTCGCCGAGGTCGCCGCGCGCGTCGGGAAGCCTTCGTTTTTCGGCCGCGGCGAGGTCGCCCAGGCGCTCAACGCGCTCCATTCGGTCGGCAAGGTTCGCATCCACGACGCGCCCGAGGGAACGCCGCAGCTCCAGAAGGTCGACCACATTCGCTACGAACGAATCGTGTAGGGCCCTAGCAAAAGGGCCAGACCAACCGACCGCTCCGCTCGAGGCGCACGGCGTTCAAAACGTGCCACCGCCGCTTCTTGCCTTGTAGGCCA
Organism: Myxococcales bacterium; assembly: GCA_043764595.1. Classification (GTDB taxonomy): domain Bacteria; phylum Myxococcota_A; class Polyangia; order Polyangiales; family Polyangiaceae; genus JAAFHV01. Next base: position 4,058 of record JAYUKI010000489.1, read on the forward strand.
CGGGTCGATAGCGACGGCCGTCGAACTTGTAGATGGCATCGCAGTACATGGTGCCCGTTTTGGATTGGCACAAATCCTGGACCACGCGGAGGTCGAAGAGGCCTCGGGTTTTCGTGCGGAGTACCTCTGGCTCGTCCTCTTCGACGTCAATCGACCCGAGGTCGTAACCACAGTCGCCGCGACGGAGATAGAGCAAGAGCGTCGTTGTGGTTCTTGCCGCCCCTCC
>JAYUKI010000490.1:0-1281 GCA_043764595.1 Myxococcales bacterium
CGGGTTGGCTCGCGAAGTAGGCATTGGCCGAAGCCTCGAGGTCGCGCGAGAACGCTCCTCGGTCGGCGAAGCGCACGGGCGCTTGGGATTCCGTCATGCCATGAGCTTGAGTCGGCGAAGGCGGGCCGTCCGTCACGTCTTGGCTAGAACGAACCGAGGCGGCCTTCGGGACACACGCCTCTCCGAGGGGAACGTCCGATATTCGTGCTCTTCCCCGAGCTTCGAGCTTGGGCAACCCGTTGACGCGTTGCGTTTCTGGAAGGACCCGCGCGAAGAAGGGGTCGGACGTCACGAATTTGCTCGGGATCCCATAAAAGTGCCCGCACGTTATCTCTTTTCGGGCCGATGGAGGCACAGAACCGGTTCAAGGACGGGATCCGTGCTCGTTCGGGGGATCCGGAAGTGCGCGGAGGAGCGCTGCAATCCTCGGTTTGTCCTTTTCTCCTGCCTCGGCGAGGGCCGTTTCGACGAGGCTTCGGGCGACGGATTTGTCTTTCACTTTTGCCGCCGAAGCGACACGCAAAGCGACACGTTCTTGTGCTGGGAGCATGGCCACGAGCGCGATGGCCCGCCCGTACGAGGCACGAGCCTTTTCTTCGTCGTGCTCGGAGGCTGCGAGCCTTGCGAGCGCACGCGCCAGGAATTTCGGGTGACCGAGGCGGCTCGCCGCTTTCTCCAAATCGTAGTCGGGAGTGCTCGTCCCGAATCGCGCATTGGATGCAAGCTCTACGGGGAGAATCGAGGCATTCACGGGGTCTCGGCCACTGAGCGCGCGACCTTGCGCGGCAGCCTTTTTGGCCTCGGGCTCGGCGAGCACCGCGACGAGCACGGCATAGGCCCGTGAGAGATGCACGTATTTGGAATGGGTCTCGTCGCCGACATGAAGCGCGGTGGTCCAGGCGGTGAGCGGAGCTCCGCCATCTTGCCTGTCGTCCGAGCGAGCGTGCAAGAGGGCAAGCTCGACGCCTTCGTCGGCGGAGAGGGAAGCTTGAAGAAGGGATTTGGCGTTTTCGGCCAAGCTGCGCGCAAGCTCCGGCTTTTCGTGGGCCGCGAGCCATTCGGCCGCGTGCACGAAGGCAAACGCCACGCGAGGATGGTCTTCGCCATAGATGGCTTTGGCCGTCGTGATTTCGAGGTCCACGTCGCGCATGGGTCGGTCGACGGCAAACTCCCCGACGGCCTGGAGAATGGGAAGGCAGGCCTTTCGCGCACTGGCTTCGAGGGCCATGCAGCTCGCGGTGGTGTCCGGGGGCGGGACTGCGCCACGTGCGGCGTCGAGAC
>JAYUKI010000491.1:0-1278 GCA_043764595.1 Myxococcales bacterium
CGGTCGAGGAGCGAGGCCGGGCGGGTCTCCGTGGCGTCCGCATCCTTCCCGAGGAGAGCGTCGAAGACCTCGACGGCCCGCATCCCGACCCCCGAGCTATTGAGCCGCGCGAAGACCCCGCGCAGCGGCTCGGGGTCCTCCGTTTCCATCAGGTAGGCGGGGAGCGAGTAGTCGAGGATGCGTTGCTGAACGCGTTCGACGTCCAGCTGCTCGTCCTCCGTCAGCGTACAGGTTGGGAACCAGCGACCGAGACGCCGAAGATCACCGAGGACTGTGAGAGGGACCGACTTCCCAGCTTCCGGCAGCCTATCCGTATCCGACGTGAACGTTTGTGTGCTGGGCCAGTAGCTGACCTTCCACCGCTTGTCCTCCTGGTGGTTGAGCTCCAGGAGCGCCGCAGCGAGTGCCGTCGTCCGCTGTTGGCCGTCGACGATGTACCAACCGTCGGTCGTCGCACCCACGGTGAGCGACGCGCCGCCGACCTTCACCTCGCCCGCCTCAAACGGGTGACGCCAGAAGAGCAACGCGCCGACCGGGTAGCCCCGGAGCACGCTGTCGAAGAGCTTCACCACGTCTTCGGCGCGCCACCGGAGCGGGCGCTGAAAGTTGGGGACGCGAATGCGTCCGTCGGCGACACGAGCCACCAGGTCGCGAACGGTGACCGGGAGGGAGATCGGGGCGCGCTCCAACGGTTTGTGCAGCAGATCGGGACGCGACGCTTCAGCAACCATGGCGCGAATTTAGCACATACCTGCCGGGCCTCGCCGGAGGTGGGCCGTCTCCTTCCGTGCACCGCCCTGTCCGCGTTCGGTTCGGCAGTCTCCTTGAAAGGTATGCGCCAGGCACGGGGAATCGCAGCGAGAAGTATTCCGGTCGGCTTCGTTCGTCGGCGATATCGTGATCCAGCACCATGGCCGAATCGATCGACACGAACACGCTCCTCCACAAGCTCTGGGACGAGAGCAAAAACGGCGCGCCAGAACAGGTCCTCCTGCGAAGCTTTCGCGCGGCGTGGTGGCGGTGCGCGAATGGGCACGCGTTCCAGCGCTCGCCCCGCGCCATGCTCAGCGATTCGGCCTGCCCCGACTGCTCGCGCGGGCCAAGCCAAACCTCCATCGCCAAGGCTCGCCCGAGCATCGTTCCGCTATGGAACGGCGAGAAGAACGGCTCGCTCTCTCCTAACGACGTCGACGCGATGCACACCGGGAACACCTGGTGGCGCTGCGACAAGGGCCACGACTTCCAGCGCTCGCCGCTGCTCATGGTGCGCGACTCGAG
>JAYUKI010000492.1:0-4267 GCA_043764595.1 Myxococcales bacterium
TCTGCTCACACGCCCACCTCCCGGAAAGCCGAGGCTCGTGGGGGCCGACGCCTCGCATGCGTGGGTATCGGTGTATTGTCCGGATTTGGGCTGGGTCGACATGGACCCGACGAACGACCTTTTGCCTTCGCTCGAGCACGTCACCGTGGCTTGGGGACGCGACTACGACGACGTCATTCCTCTCCGGGGAGTGCTCCTCGGCGGAGGAGACCACGAGCTCGAAATCGCGGTCACGGTCGTGCCCGTCGAAGACTACGAGACCGTATTCGGAGCCCCGAGTCCGTACCGGGAGTGACCCTCACTGGCACGCCCTTGGCGTATCCGTCCGTCGACGACCGCGCGTGACCGAAGCTCGGGAGGGCGCGTGGGCGACCTTCAGACGTGGAAGGGGCCGGTGACCTCGAACGTGATGCCATCGCCATTTTTCCCGCGTTGGGAGCTGAAATAGAGCCTCTTCCCGGATGGATCGAAGGCGGGGCCGGTGACCTCGGAACCGGGGTGCCCGACGATTTGCACGACGGGCAAAAGGTCTCCGTTTGGCAAGATCGCGACGAGCTCCAGGTCGTCACCATCCTCGGCCACGAGAATGTCCCCACCACTCGACCCTGTGAGATTGTCGACGGCCCGTAGAAAAGGGTGCTTGGCCGTCTTGGGATCGTAGTGAATGCGCATGGCGTGGGAATGCGTGTCGTACTCCCAAACACGTTCGTCGCCCTTCGTGGACAGGTAGAGGCGGCCGTCGTGAAACCATAGGCCCTCACCACCGTTGAAGCCCGTACTCGCACGGACTTGGCTGCGGGTCGGAGAAGAGGCCGCGCTCGGATCGCCCACCGGGTGCCATGTCGCGACTCCGCTCGTGAGCGCGCACGCTTCGAGGGTCCCTGCGGCGAGATCGAGCGAGCCATTGGAACGAGTTTTTGCGGCGGAGAATCGATACAAGCGCCCGTCGGGTTCGTCCTCGGAGAGGTAAACGTGTCTGGAGCCGAGGTCGACTGCGGCCGCCTCGTGCCTGAAGCGACCGAGGGCTGGGCGCGCGATGGCAGCGGTTTTTCCGGTGGGATCGCACTCGTAGACGAGTCCTTTGGGGACCTCTTCGCACGAGAGCCACGTCCCCCACGGAGTCCGCCCTCCTGCACAGTTCGTGTTCGTACCCGTCAATATCGGATAGGCATCTACGAGGGCGCCTTCGGCGTCGAAACGCAGCGCACTGGCCCCCCCGGCCGAGCCGCCGACCTCCGAGTTCGAGACATAGATGTGTCCACCGTCTTCCGTTGCGAAGGTCGCGCCGCCGTCGGGCGCGAGATGCCACAGGTGAGCGCTCTTTGCCGGAATGGGTTTTTGTCCCGTGCGGGCAACGATTCGCGAGGTGCATCCCGGAGGTAGGCGAAGCCCATTCGCGTCAGCAGGTCCAAGTGGCCCGAGGTTCGCGATGTTCGAACGAAGGACCTTTGCCACGGGGTCCGTGCGAACGGCGGCGGCACTCGAGCCTTCGCGCGGCGCGGCTCCGAGCCCGGACATACCTTGGGTGGACGACGAACGTTTCGAGCACCCGGTCATCCAGGAACCAAGACCCGCGAGGCTGAGCACGAGAAAGTCGCGCCGTGGAACCGTGAGCATGAGGACATGCTAGCAGCCCGCTTATCTCGGACCGTACGGGATGGGCCGCTAGGTAAGTCTCTCCCGTCGTTTGCCTTGGGACGCCGTGGCTCGCCAGCAGTCCCATCGTTCCGTGCGCGCAGGTCGAAAAGCGGTGTCCGTGCGGAAACACGACCAACCTTGGGGCCCGAAGGCGCAAGCGATGCGACGCCTCCGAACAAGGCTCTCCCGCGGCAGTGCTAGAGCGACAAACGGGTTGAATCCCTTCGGCTTTCGCCGGTTTAGCGTCGCGTCGCGTTGTCCCCCGTCGGGGACTTTCAAGGATCGTCGCTCCTCCTCGGATACAAGAGCCCCCCGTCGGGGACTTCCAAGGGTCGTATCCGTCGTCGTCGCTCCTAGAGCGACGAACAGGATGACTCCCTTCGGCTTTCGCACGTTTAGCGGCGCTGCGCGTCGTTCCTCCTCCGAAGATAGAAGACTGTCCGTCGTCCTCGCGCGTACCAGGTGCGCCAGCTTGCTAACCGTGCGAAATCCTCGGTCCGAAAACCCGGTTGTCGCTCTAGAAGGCTCCGCGGAAGCTCATCTGGAGCTCGGTGCCGGACGGAAGGGCTCCAATGGTCGGGACGAGGCCCTTCAAGAAGACACGATGGAAGTGAGAGGCGCGTCGCAATCCGACGTAGTCGATCGCCAAAAGGAAGAGTGCCTGCCCGGCAATCGCGACGCCACTCCCGAGCCAGCGATTCGGATGGTCGACCCCGAGGCGAGACGCCAAAATCGCTGCGGTGCCTATTCCGAGATACCCAGCGCCGAGTCCGAGATTGATCGCGTGACTCGTGGCTTCCCGCCGTTCGTCGAGGGCTGCGTGAGCACGCGCGCGGGCGAGGCCGTCCGGGGTGCGTCGCATGGAGCTCGCCGTTCCCGATTCCCACTCTGCTTCTTCTTGGCCAATGCCACGAAGGGCGATCAGCGCCACGACCGTATTGATGGCTCCGAAGATCGCCGTATTGATCCCTGCGAACCGAAACGCGAGGTCCTCCGCGTTCGGAATGATGAGCGCCGAACCTCCCACGAGGCTGCTCGAGCCCGCGACGAGGACGACGTGGGCGAGGGTCCTCCGCGTGGAGATCGACTCGCGATGGTCTTCCTCGACGGAGCGGACATCGACCTCGCTTGCACTTTGGGCCCATAGGGTCGACGGAGCCAACGAAACAAATACAAGAACGGCACCTCCCACCCTCGAGCGCATAGCGGGAGAATACCACGTTCCGGACGGAGGCGGCCAGCGTAGCGCGCGTCGGTCGTGCGACGTTCCTCGACGCCGCCACTGCACTTGAGGCACTCTATCCAAGCTTGTTCCCCGCTCTCGCGACGCTCGCGTCCATCGCGCGCCTTCACATCGTGGTCATCGGGGCCACGGGGACGCTCACCTTTGCCTGGGCGCTCTGCGGCGAACGGCCAATTTGGCTCGCCGCCGTGTGCGCATCCGACTGGTTCGTCGTGAACCTCCTGAACCGCGTCGTGGATCTCCGCGAGGACACGGCGAATGGCATCGCCGGCACCGCGGTGGTGGCCAGACACAGGCGACTCGTTCTTGGGATCGGATTCGGGGCGCTCGCCGTCTCGTTCGCCGCGACTGCGGTGCTCGCGCCGGTCCTCTTGCCGCTGCGGGGAGCTTTTCACCTGCTCGGCTTCGCTTACAACTGGCCGCTCTTGCCGGGTCGGCGTCGCATCAAGGAGCTCGCATTCTGGAAGAATACGGCGTCGGCCATCGGGTTCCTATTGACCGTATTTGGCTATCCTCTCGCAATGTACGCGAGACGAGCCGACGTCTCGCCCATCACGGTCGCCTTCTCTGCACTCTTCTTTTTCCTGTTCGAGCTAAGTTACGAGGTCCTCTACGATCTTCGAGACATCGAAGGCGACCGCCTCGCCAACGTGCGCACCTGGCCCGTCATCCTCGGCGTGGGCGGCGCATGGCGGGTGGCTGTCGGGCAGATGGTCGGCGCATTCTTCGTGCTCGTCGTCGGATATGCGGCGCACGTCGTGCCGTGGCGCGTGGCCGTGATGGGCGTCGCGCCACTCGTCCAACTCGGGATGTCGTGGCGTATCGTCAAGAGGGGTATCACCACGGGAGACTGCATCGCGCTCACCTGGGCGGGGACGGGCCTGCTCGCGAGCTACCACGCATGGGACCTTCTCGGCCTTCCGGGAGCGGGGGGATGAGCGCACCCATGCCATTGCGTACGCCGGGCGAAATGCTCGCACTCCAGGGTGCTTGTCTGGCCATCGTGGCCGTCTGGCTCGTGCTTCGCCTCCATCGAGCTGCCGACAAGCGCACGTTCCTAGCGCGGTTCCTGCTGCTTTCCGTGGCGGCTTGGGTCGGGGAGGAGACCTGCATTCGACTCTACGCATTTTACGCCTATTCGCCAGGATGGGCCGGCTTTATCGACCGTGTTCCACTGGCGATCGTCTGCATTTGGCCCGTAGTCGTGTTGTCCGCCATGGACCTCGCTTCAGCGTTGCTTGGTGGTCGGGAGGACGCGACTCCGTCCCCGAGGGCTTCGGTGAAGTTTGCATTCGTCGTCATGGCCCTCGTGGTCGCCGACGCATCGCTCATCGAGCCTATCGCGGTCGCCACTGGCCTGTGGCATTGGACCGAGCCCGGCCCGTT
>JAYUKI010000493.1:0-4260 GCA_043764595.1 Myxococcales bacterium
GCTTGGACGGCGGGAGGCAAGCTGTTCGCGGGCCGCTCTTCGAGGTCGAGCATGTGGGCGTAAAAGCCCGCCGGGCGGCGCACCGTCTGGGCCGCAAGCTGAAGGAGCTCATGCTGCGCCATCCGACGGGCCAAAAGCACATCGTGAACGTCTCGGCCGTGGAAGGGCAGTTCGCGCGAGGAACGAAGACCGACAAACACCCACACACGAACATGGCCAAAGCGGCACTCAACATGATGACGCTGACGAGCGCCCCCGACTATGCCGCAAATGGCATCTTCATGAATGCCGTCGATACCGGCTGGGTAACCGACGAGGATCCGGCGGCGATATCGGCTCGGAAGCAGCAAATGCACGACTTCCAGCCACCGCTCGACATCGTGGATGGCGCGGCGCGCGTCTGTGACCCCTTCTTTTCCGGCCTTCTGAGCGGACAGCACGTTTGGGGGAAATTTCTGAAGGACTACGCGCCCTGCGCGTGGTGAGGCCGGGCTCCTATGGCACTTTTGGCGCAAAGGGGCACTCGGGGACTTGCCGCCTTGTTCCTTCTCTTGGGGCCCGTAGCGTGCGGGAGGAGCTGTGGCTGCGTCGAGGGCGAAAAAACGTACGAGACTCTCGAAGGCAAAGTGAAGGTCGAGCTCGTCCGGAACGTGCACTGGAGCGCCGGCAAGGTCCCCGGCCCTGCCACCGCTTTCCACCTCCGTGTCCACACGGAGCCCGTGATCGATCACCCCATTTCGTGCGACCGCGTGGACATGGCCGAAGACCCTTCGGGCAAGCTCGTGGCCTACCGCTGCAAAGGAACGAGCGCCTGGAACGTGCTTCGCCTGCGCGGCGCCAATAGGTACCTCGCCGACTGCGCGGCGCCGGTGGGCACCGGTACGACGCCCAAGCTCGAGGCCATCGACTCGCTCTCGGTGGGGGGCTCGCGCATTCTGGGGTGCGCAAGCACCGAGTACGCGTACCGCGCCGAGACGGCGGCGGTATGGGCCGAGCTCGTGACCTCCATCGAAGAGGACGAAGGCGCGGCATCGACGTCGGCGTTTTTGGTCGCCACCGCCAGCCGTCCCCACGACGCGTCCGGCACGGATCCTTGGGGCAAGACGCTCGAGGCCCGTTCCGACGCCATCAAGTCGGCGGTCATGGCCCAAGTGTGCCCCGCGCTCGCGAAGGGTGACGCGGCCATGCCACTCTACGTTCGGGCGGCCGAGAGGTGCCCTTCCACCAGCCCGGGGATCGGCGACGCGGCCATTCGGCAGCTCCAAATCGCGCTCGTTCGGCCCGGCCTTGGGATGGCGGCCGTGGAACGTGCGAGCCAGCTTGCCGACGGGGGCTCGGACGGTGACGGCCGAACGTACGAGGACCAGCTCTTCCACTCCCATCGCCTTGCGGCGGCTTGGGCAGCCATTTTCGCCGTGGCCAACGCCCGTGAAGCTGCCGGAAGAGCCATGTGCGCATTGGCACCTTCGCTCACCCAGCCAGACGGAAACGACGACCACCCTGGACCGCGTGCCTATGCCACGGCGGTGATGGCGGCGGCAAAAACGAAGTGCCCGGCTGCCGTCGCTTGGCTCTCGCCTCCACCGTGTTCGAGCGAGCTCGACTGCGACGGCGGACTTTGCTCCGCCCAAGTGCTCGGCGACGAGCTCGACACGTGGTCGGCGTTTGCCTCGAAACCGGGCCCTCGCGAGCTGCCTTTCGCACCTCCGGCCAAAAACCGCTCCAAGCTCGCGTTCGCCTACGCGCAGGGCCCTCTCGACCGCGAGACGCTCGTCAGAAATGCTCGGCGAACGTACGCATGGACGGCCCCGAGCCTTGGTCTACCCGAATGCGGCGACGAGGACGCTGGCAACGGGACGCCCTGCCGCTGTTTCCACGCCGACTACCCGACGTTCCTCTGCGACGTACCCGCATCGAAAACCACCGGGAGCTATTCGGCGTGTGCGTTCGCGATCGACGACCCGAAAAAGCGCATCGGCGACGTCAGGCGCATCTGTGCGGGACGGACGGAGTCCTGTTATTCGTCGACTCCGTGTTGCGCAGGCCTTCGCTGCCAATACGGCGATGGCGGAGCCGAGTGCGTGCCGCGCGAGACGACCGAAGCGGGCACGGCTCGAGATCATTAGGGTGGACGCTCGGATGAAGAAGAGCCTGGGGCTCGCGAACGCCTCGACGGTAGGCTCCGCTACGAGCGAAACACGAGCACTTGGAGCCATTTGCGCGCTTCGCGAACGTCCGGTGGACTGTGGGACGAACGCCACTCGGTGTCTCGTCTCAGCGGACGGTCCCTCCGCGAGGCCAAAAGAGCTCGAAGCGCGGGCGAGCATCGACGCCCCGGAAGCCTTTCGAGCCCCCTCCTCCACGCACTTGGGCTAAACCGGGCCCACCTTGCCCTCGGTCTCGAAGCTCCGCCGCACGTTCGCCCTCGTCGCCAGGTACGACGCGCTCGTCTACGCCGTGTGGGCTGCATTCTGCACACTGTCGTCGGCACGCCTCTTCTACGGGTACATGTTGAAACAAACGGGGGGCGAGTGGAGCGGCCCCCTCGACGACGTGTTCATCCACTTCGACTATGCGCGCTCGACTGCCCAGGGTCATCCGTTCGAGTGGGTCGCCGGAAACGGGTATTCGTCGGGCAACACGAGCCTCTCCTACCCGTTCGTGCTGGCCTTCGGATGGCTCGTCGGGTTCCGCGAAGAGCGGCTCATGGTGTTCGCGGGCCTCGTCGCGTGCTTTTGTGTCTTCGGGCTCCTGCTTGCCGCGCGTCGGCTCTTCTTTTCGGACGAGCGCGACGCATTCGGCAAAGCGTCCTCCTTTCTTCTCCCGCCCGTGATGCTGTCGGTGGGCGCGCTCGACTGGTCCCTTTGGAGCGGGATGGAGGTGGCCTTCTATTTGGGTGTCTGGGCGATTGCTCTCGTGGCCTATCTGCGCGCCGAAAAAGCGGCCAAACGAGGCCACGAGTCGCGCGAGCTCAAGACCTCGACGTGGCTTCTTGGCCTTGCTTGTGGGGCGTTGTTCGTCACGCGACCGGAAGCCGTCGGCACCTGTTTGGTGTTCGGGTTGGCCGTCGCCATGCCCTACCTTCCGCGAAAGCCAAAGGTCGCTTTGGGCGTGCTCTTGCGCGTGGGAGGGCCGGCCGTTGCTCTGCTTCTTCTGCAATCGCTCGCCAACAGGGTCCTCACGGGGGAGACCTCGGCGAATGGCGCAATCGTGAAGCTTGCGATCCAAAACCCCTTCATGACGAACGAGGAGAAGCTCGCAGACTATCGCTTCAACCTCGGTTATGCCGCATTCCGAAACCTCGAATACCACTTTTCGGGCCCGCTCGCCCCCGATGGCATCCTGCGAAACGCCCTATCGGACACCTTCTACGAGACTCGCTTGGGAAAGGCCATCGCAGGCGAAGTTGGCTGGGGAGTGGGCATCTTGTTTCTGGCTCTCGTGCCGTTTGCGTTCGGGCGGACGCGCAAAATGGCGGTTCTTTTGTGGGCCCAAGTCGCCCTTTGGATTGGGCTCGTGGCTCTGAACGGGCAAGTTCGCTGGCAAAACGAGCGCTACACGATGCCCGCGGTCGCTTGGGTACTGCTGCTTGCTGCGCTCGGCGCAGCCCAGCTCTTGCGATGGCCGAGCAAGAAGGAGAGCCGCGACAAAGCGAGTATCGTCGGTGCCGCATTCGGTACGGTAATTGTCGTGCAAGTCGTGGGCGTGGTCACGCGTCCGGTGGGGCAAATGCCCGACATCCGCGTGCCCTGGCTCATCGCCTTGGGCCTCGGCGTCGCCATGGGGATCCTGCTCAAGGTGCGCCCCCTACGGCTCTTGCTCGGAGCCTCTTTGCTCTTCGTCGGCCATCAGCACCTGGAAACGAAGATGCGGGACCAGAAGTGGTTCTTCGGGCGGGCGTGCCGCAACATTCGCGACCAACACATTACGCTCGGCCGATGGCTCGCTCCGCAAAAGGTCACGCGCGTTCTGGTCGGGGATGCGGGGGCCATCCTCTACGCGTCGGACAAACCCGGACTCGACATCATCGGGCTCGGCGGTTACCACGACTTGCCCTTTGCCCGGGCGGGAGTGCAAGGAATGGCGGCCACCATCGAGCTCATGGAGCGTGTGCCGCCGTCCGAGCGGCCCGACTACCTGGCCATATTTCCGACGTGGTGGGGCTCTTTCCCGACCTGGTTCGGGCCCGAGGTGGTGAAGCGTTTCCCAGTGGAAGGCAACGTGATTTGCGGCGGGTACGAGCATGTGGTCTACCGGGCC
>JAYUKI010000494.1:0-1274 GCA_043764595.1 Myxococcales bacterium
ACGAGGATGCGCGCCGATCTTGTGCACTCTGCACTCACCGAGGATTTGGTCCTCGCCGCCACCAGCGACCAAGCGATCCTCGGCACGACCCGGCAGCCGAGCCGGTCGATCAACGAGCCTCCGTGTCCCGTGTACACGTGTCCTCCCGAGGCCTCGCGCGACGGCACGACGTTGGAAGGTGGGAGCTGCGCCGCAGGTCCAGGCGACGCTTCGTCGGGGCTCGCCTTGGCGTCCGTCGTCGCGCTCGGCCTCGTCGCTCGCGCGCGGCGCAAACGAAGTGGGTGAGCCGATCTCGAGCGGACCGAGCCCTCAAACGGGAAAAAAGGTCGCGAGAAACCTATGTGGGCCTTGACCGCACATTGGTTCTGAGGCAATGCGAGGGCCATGAAGCCCATGCTCCGACTCTTCGGTCTCGCACTCGCCCTTGGAGGCGCGTTTTCCACGCTCGCCGCCTGCGCCGTCGACCCCTCTTCGGATGGCTCGGATGGCTCGGATGGCTCGGATGGCGACAAGGCCGACGTTTCGGGCGAGTCCGAGTCCGCGCTCGTGGGCTCGATCCGGGAAGTGGGCGAGATTCCGGGCACGGGAGAAGTGCGAACGACCCGCCACGCGAGCCCCCCGCGCTACGCGGCTTATGTGTTCTACGCGAACGGCGGCGAAGAGGTCGACGCATGGGTTCGTGGCCAGGGACGCGCGGACGCGGTGGCTTGGATTCTCGACTCCCGCGGCAGGTCGCTCGCGTTCAACGACGACGCCCCCGAGGGAGGGCTCGGCTCGCACATCACCACCAAGCTGCCAGCGTCGCTCGGCACGAAAGCACGGCTCCGCATCGTCTTCCGTGAGTACAACCTCGCGCCGGCCACGTTCACCGTGTCCGTTCGCGTGAAGCCCGGCATGTTCGCCTGCACGACCGACGCAGACTGCGTGAAGGTGAGCCGTGGAGGCTGCTGCACGGGGTGGCAGTCCACCGCCGTCAACGCGTCGCGAACGGAAGACTACGCCGCGCAGAACCTCTGCAAGCCTCCCTATCCGCCCTGCGCACCCCCGCCCCGCGACGCGGTGGACGAGGCCCAGGCGCAAGTCGCCCGATGCGAAGCCAAAGTGTGCGTGCTCAAGGCGCCGCCCGGCTGTTCGTATGGCGGTAACCAGTACGCCGTTGGAGACAACTTTCCGTCCACGGACGGCTGCAACACGTGTTTCTGCGGCGCGGACGGTGGGGTTGGTTGCACGAAGCGCGCGTGCCAGCCTCCGCCCGCGTGCGACGCGACCAAAGA
>JAYUKI010000495.1:0-4254 GCA_043764595.1 Myxococcales bacterium
CAGACTTCGGGCGCGGTCGCCCTCGGGAGTCGAGATACGATTTGCCCAAGACGCCGGACTCCACGGCGACAGTCCCGCCGAATCCATCGTTCGGTAACACGAGATCGTAGTCGAATGTCTCGAACGACGTGGACGGTCGAAGGCTCGACCACGGAGCGAGCTCGGCCCCCGGCACGCCACGAACGTCAACGCGGCGATCACCACGAGAAGCGATGCTCGCATGCGACGGAGGACAGCCGAAGCGCTGGGGCGTGCGTGGTCGTGTGGTTTGCGCAGTGTGGGACCACGGAGCCAATGGGGTGCTAGGTTCGCGCCAAAGAGCGATATCCGAATCGTTCGCGTGCCATTTCCGAGGAGCCCGATGCCCCAAACTGCCGCTCAAAACCGCCGAATCGTACTCGCGTCGCGCCCGAAAGGCGCACCCACGGCCGAGTGCTTCCGCCTCGAAGAAGGTTCCGTCCCGGACATCGGCGACGGACAGGTGTTGCTTCGCACGGTCTGGCTGTCGCTCGATCCGTACATGCGTGGCCGAATGAGCGACGCGCCTTCGTATGCGCCCCCCGTGGCCCTTGGCGACGTGATGATCGGCGGAACGGTTTCGCGTGTTGAGCGGTCGAAGAACCCGCGATTTTCAGAGGGCGCTCTGGTGGTGGCCTACAGCGGATGGCAGGACTTTGCAGTATCCGACGGTACGGGCCTCGCGCTGCTCGACGCCTCGATGCCGCGCCCCTCTCTCGCGCTCGGGGTCTTGGGCATGCCAGGCTTCACGGCCTACATGGGGCTCTTGGACATCGGCCAGCCGAAGCCTGGCGAGACCGTCGTCGTGGCGGCCGCCACGGGCGCCGTGGGCAGTGTGGTGGGCCAGGTGGCCAAGCTCAAAGGGTGTCGTGCAATCGGAATCGCGGGGGGCCCTGAAAAGTGCGACTACGCCGTAAAAGAGCTCGGGTTCGACGCCTGCCTCGATCACCACGATTCGGACCTTGCGGCCAAGCTGCGCGCGGCGTGCGAAAAGGGTATCGACGTCTACTTCGAGAACGTGGGCGGCAAGGTCTTCGACGCCGTATTGCCCCTCATGAACACCCTCGGACGCATCCCCGTGTGCGGGCTCATTGCGAGCTACAACGCCGACCGTTTGCCCGAAGGCCCCGATCGTAGCCCGCTCATCCTCGGTGCGATCTTGCGCAAACGTCTAAAAATGCAGGGCTTCATCGTCTCGCAAGACTACGGGCCGCGCCTCCCGGAGTTTCTCGGTGAGATGGGACCCTGGGTCGCGAGCGGCCAGATGAAGTTTCGCGAGCACGTAATCGACGGCCTCGAAAAAGCCCCCGAAGGCCTCATCGGTCTTCTGCGCGGGGACAACTTCGGGAAGGCCGTCGTGAAGGTGGGATAGGCCAGCGTCCCTCGCTTCCGGCGCACGGTGGGCGCACCGGAAAGAGCCGCGCAAGCCGAAAAAAGGCGGGGTCGCACGGGAAATCCGCCTTTTCGAGGCCTGCTCGAAATAGTTTGGTGGGCTGTCATACGGCGGCGGTGGTGGGGACACCCATGCTCATGAAGCCCACGTCTTTTCGCAAAAGTCCTTCCGCGGTTGGTTCGTCGCTCTTCGGCCTTCTTCTGCTGATCGTGATCCTCACATTCGGCACGGGCTGCGCAAAGGCCTCGAGGCCGCACGACGAGGGCCTTGCACCTTCGTCGGCTCCCGCTGCTGCCCCGGGGACGGTTCCGCAGGTGCGCGCGCGCGCCATCACCGTGGATACTTCGTTGACGGTCGGCGACGTCGACGCGAGCGCACGGACGCTTCGCGACGCCTTGGAGCGTTCGGGGGGATACGTGGCCGACGCGAACATGTCCGGCCTCGGCGACGAACGCGTGGCCGTGCTCGACCTGCGCGTGCCGGCACAGGCCTTGAAGCCGTTTCTCGCCACCCTCGCCGGCACGGGCGAAACGGCCTCGTACACCGAGCGCTCCGAAGACGTCACCGAGCAAATCACCGATCTGAAGGCGCGCCTCGGCAACGCGAGAGCGCAGGAAAAACGCATCTTGGAGCTCATGTCGGTCAAGACGGCCACTCTCGTCGAGACCATCGAAGCGGAAAAAGAGCTCTCACGGATCCGAGAGACCATCGAGCGCCTCGATGCCCAAGATCGCAACGTCGAGACCCGTGTGAGCTACGCCACCGTGCGCGTCTCGCTCAAGGGACGCACGCCGGATGCATGGCGCTCCCCGGGCTCGAGCATCGCCCGCGCGGCTGCGACCGGAGTGCGCGGAGCGGCAGCGTTCTTCGTTTATGTCGGAATGGCACTTGCCATGATCTTGCCGACACTCTTGCCGATTGGCCTTCTCGTCGTTGGCCTCCTTTTCGCCATCCGGGCTCGTGGCAACAAGAAGCGGGCAGCGTTCGCAGCCGAGTGAGCGTTGACCGTAGGGCGCGTTGGTGCGAGCTTTTGCCCAACAAACTCCCTTGGGCCCATTCGAGAACGACGTCGCACGGCTGCATGCCTCGAGCTTCGGCTGGGCCATGGCCTGCTGCGGGAGAAATCCGGACGAGGCCTCCGAGGTGCTTCAACAGGCCTACTTCAAGGTCTTTTCGGGGCGCGCGACGTTCGACGGACGCTCCACGCTGCGTACGTGGCTCTTCGGAGTGATTCGATTGACCGCGCTCGAGAGCCGACGGTTTCGCGTCCTGCGATGGCTTCGCGCGTCCCCCGAGCCCGACGGCGTCGAAGGTCCGGAGGCGGCCACCGACGAGCCTTCGCCGAGCGCTTCTTTGGCCGACAGGCAACGTGCCGCGGCGATCGAGGGCGCGCTCGCGACCCTTCCGCCTCGCCAGCGCGAAGTGTTGCACCTCACCTTCTACGAAGGGCTCACTTTGCGCGAGGCGGCCGAGGTGATGGGGATTTCCCTGGGAGCGGCAAGCCAACACTACGAACGCGGCAAGTCGCGCCTTCTCCCCGTTCTGACCGAAAAGGGAATTTCATGACCGATCTCGATCCGGACGACGCAAAGCTCCGTGAAGCGTTTGGACGCTTGCGCGCCGCAGATGCCAAAAGACTCCCTGCATTCGACCACGCGCGGCGCGCGCCGCGGGTACGACCCATTCGGCGGATATGGCTCGCGGCGATTCCCGCGTTGGCCGCGGCGGCGGCGGTCGTGGCGCTGTGCGGGGTGGAAAAACCCGTCGAGCTCGCGTCGAATCCGCCGCCTCCCTCCCTGCCGAGCGAACCCGAAAGGCAGAACATCGTCGCTACGAAGCCAGCGCTACCTCTGGACTTTCTCCTCGAAACCTCCTCGGGACCGCTGGATTCCATGGCCTTTCTCGCCAAGGTTCCCGCGATCGATTCCACTCTTGAAAAGGGCCCACGATGATCCGCTCGCCTTCCTTTTCTTTGCTCCTCGTCCTCGCCCTTTCGGCCTCGAGCGTGGCCTGTGCCAAGCGCTCTGGCCCCCTGCCAGGCGACTCGGTGTCCGACGACGGCGGAATCACCCTCTCTCCGCCCCGGATGTCTACGGCGCCGCGCGACAGTCGTGAAGGCGCGGAGTCTCGTGGATCGCGCGAGGCACTCGGCCCCATCGAGAGTCTCCTTTTTCCGCCGGAGCTCGTCATGGACCACCAGGGCGAGCTCGGCATCGACTCGACCCAAAAGGACGCGCTTCTCAAGGAGGTCGAGCGTGGGCAGGCCGAGATGTTAAGGCTCCAATGGGACCTACAAGGCGAAAAGGAGAAGCTCGTGAAGGTGCTCGACGCCGAGCACGTGGACGAGCCAAAAAGCGCCGCGGCCGCCGTCCGGGTCATGGAACGCGAGAACCGCGTGAAAGCCTCCCACTTGGGCATGTTGGTTCGCGTCAAGAATCTCCTGTCGGGTGCCCAACAGCGAAAGCTTCGCGAGCTGCGGGACGGCATTCGCGCCGTTGCTGCGGACGCGGGTCCCACCGATGCTGCTCCCGCGAAGTAGGCCTTTAGACGCGCGTCATTCGCGAGGCTCCCGGAATCGTTCGGACGCCCGCGCGGAGCTTCTCGGCGAGCAACCGTGCCTCTTCCGAGAGGACCACGCCGCGCCGCTTGAGGAGCCGATAGGTCACGGTGCCGAGCTCCGCGAGAGGCCGCCGGACCACTCCTTTTGGCAAATCGCAGATGCCGTTGACGACGGCGATGCCGAGCCCGAGCTCGACGAACTTCAGCATGAGAGGCCATCCGTCGGCCTCGAGCGGAGACTCGAGACGCTCGCCTCCGCGCGAAAACGCCCGACTCACGAGCTC
>JAYUKI010000496.1:0-1273 GCA_043764595.1 Myxococcales bacterium
CTCACGCGTGCACTCGCAGTAAGGCGTGCGCGCGGTCACGTGCTCGATCTCACCGTGTCGAATCCTACCAACGCGCGGCTCGGAGTGCCGACCCTCGGCGACCGCGGAAGGCTCGCCCTCTCACGCGAGGACGTCGCCCTGTACGAGCCACTTCCTTTTGGCCTCCCGGACACACGAGCGGCCATTGCGGAGGGGTATGCGGCACTCGGAGAGCAGGTCTCGGCCGACGACGTGATCTGCACGGCGAGCACCAGCGAAGCGTACGCGTGGCTCTTTTCGATTCTTGCCGATCCGGGCGACGCGGTGTTCGTACAGGTCCCGAGCTACCCACTTTTTTCCTACCTCGCCGCGTACCAATCGGTCCGGCTCCTGCCCTATCCGCTGCGCTACGATGGCGCCTGGCACGTCGATTTGCCCGAGCTTCGCAGGCGCGTCTCGAACGAGCCCCGCGCCCGCGCCATTCTGGCTGTTTCGCCGAACAATCCCACCGGCTCCACGACCAAAGCCGACGAGCTCGCGGCCATGCTCGCCCTCGGGCTCCCCATCGTGAGCGACGAAGTCTTCGCGCGCTATCCCCTCGGCGATCCGAGTCGGCGCTTCACGAGCGCGGTCTCGGCGCGCTCGGGCCTCACGTTCACGCTCTCGGGCCTCTCCAAAGAAGCGGCGCTCCCCCAAATGAAGCTCGGCTGGATGGCGCTCGCGGGGGACCGTGCTCTCGTCGACGAAGCAAAAGCGCGTCTGGAGATCCTCGCCGACACGTTCTTGTCGGTCGGAACGCCAGTACAACGCGCGGCACGCGTGCTCCTCGAAGAAGCGCCGCCCGTCCGCGAGGCCATCGTGCGGCGAACCCGAACGAACCTCGCCATGCTCGACTCCATGCTCGCCCAAACCACCATTACGCGCCTTCACGTCGAGGGGGGCTGGTACGCCACACTGCGCCTTCCGAGCGTCCACGACGAGGACACGTGGCTGTACGCGTTCCTCGAGGCGGGCGTGTACGTGCATCCTGCAAGTTTTTTCGACTTCGAGGACGCGCCGTTCGTCGTGCTCTCGCTGCTAACCCCGCCCGACGATCTGCGGCAAGGCGTGGCGCTCCTCCGGGCGACGGTCGAACAAAAGATCGCCTAGAGCGACAAACGGGTTGAAGGACCGAGGATTTCGCTGGTTTAGCAAGAATCGCTAGGAGCGACGACGACGGATACTCTCGTATCCGAGGAGGAGCGACAACGCGAGGCGACGCTAAACCGGCGAAAGCCGACGGGATTCAACCCGT
>JAYUKI010000497.1:0-4248 GCA_043764595.1 Myxococcales bacterium
GACCAAAACCTTTAGCGTGCGAAGTATCTGGCCCGACGTGCGGTTCGTCAAGGCACGTACTTACCAAATGGTTAGGAGCCTTCGACGCAACGCGTCTCGTGACGCACGGGGCATTCGACCGTTTGAACACCGAGAAACTTCGAACAAAGGCCGTCCGCACGGGTCGGACGATGGTCGGAGGCGGGCCGGGCGTGTACTCTCCGGTCTCCCGGCGCCGATTCCGACGCCCCTGGCCATGCCGACTGCGAGCCCGACCGAGACCGCCCCGACGTCCCCGCCCGCGACTCGCCTCGTGGACACGGTGGCTCGCCTTTTGGACGTGCGCGCGGGCGAGCGTCGGATGGTGCTTCTCGCGTTCGCCATCCTTCTCCTCACGATCTCGGCCCACACGATGCTCGAGACCGCGAGGGACGCTCTTCTCCTTGCGAAGATGCCGCGGAGGTCGCTCGGCATCGTCTACGTGATCATCGCGATCCTCACGCTTCCCACGGGCGCCGTTGCCGCGACCCTCGGAGCGCGAATGGGCCCGAAAAGAGCCCTCTGTGCCTCGCTCGTCGCCGCGGCGGTCTCCGTGCTCGGTGTTCGCGCCCTTCCGGCCAATCCGGCCACCGCGATGATCCTCTACGTTCTCACGGGCCTTATCGGAGCCGTGCTCGTGCCTCAGTTTTGGGCCTTCACCGGCGACCTTTTTACCGTCGCACAGGGGCGCAGGCTGCTCGGCCCGATTGCGTCCGCGGGCGTCGTGGGTGGGCTCCTCGGCTCGAGCATTGCCGCCCTCGCCGTGATGGTGGTTCCGACGCGGCAGCTCCTCTTCCTTGCCGCGACGATATTCTTGGTGGCTGCAACGACCCTCTTCTTTTCCAACGCCGAACGTATCGAGGAGAATGCCTCGCCAAAGACGGCCGCGACGCGCACCAGCATGCTCTCGCGCGCCGCCATGCGCGAGCTCGTGGATGACCCGTTCGTCGCGCGCATTGCAGGGCTCGTCGCGCTCTCCACGTCGGCCGTGCTCGCCATCGACTACCTCTTCAAGTGGAGCGTGGCCGAGACGATTCCATCGGCCGAGCTCGGACGCTATCTCGCAACGTATTATGCCCTCTTGAATGGCATATCGCTCGTCATGCAGCTCTTCGTCGGAGGTGCGTTGGTGAGGCGGCTCGGAGTGACCACTGCCGCCATGGTGACTCCGTTCTTGCTCACTGCGTCGGCGTTCGCCATGGTCTTCACCGGCGGATCTCCGAAAGCCATTCTGGCCTCCAAAGGCACGGACGGGGCCCTTCGTCACTCCGTCCATCGCATCACTACGGAGCTCGTGTACCTCCCGGTCGCCGCCGAAAAGCGTGCCCGCGTAAAACCTTTCATCGACGGCGCATTGGCAAGATTCGCCCAGGCGCTCACTGCCTGTTTCTTGCTTGCCCTCGCAGAGCTGGGCGAGCTCACGCGCGGACGCATGGTGGCCCTCGTCGTGGTCCTATGCCTCGCTTGGCTCGGGCTTGCGGCAAACACCCGAGCGCCATACCTTTCGGTGTTCCGCAAAGCCCTTGCACGCGATCCGGGCTTCGACGCTTCGCAGAGCGACGCGCTCGACTTCGCGACCGTCGAGATGCTGGTCGAGCGCCTCGCGAGCCCGAACCCGGACGAGGTCGTGGCCGCGACACGCGTGCTCGAACGAAGAGGGCGACAGCGCGTGGTGCCTGCGCTTCTTCTCTACCATCCGTCGCCTTCCGTCCTCACGTACGCCCTCGAGATGTTCGCAGCGTCGGATCGCACCGACTTCATCCCGCTTGCCGAGCCTCTGGTTTCGCACGCGGACGAAACCGTGCGCATGGCCGCGCTCCGTGCGCTCTCACGACGAGGCCGTGTCGATCTGCTCGAACGCATGGCAGCCACGGAGGGCCCGCGCATCCGAGGCTACGTGACCGTCTGGATCGAGATTCGCGAGGCGAGCGAGCAGGAACGGTCGTTCGACATCGAGCGAATTCTCGCGCTTCTAGCAGGGGACGAAGACCGCACCGAAGCCGACCAAACGCTTCGCGAAGGGATCTTGGCCGCCATCGCCGATACCCCGCCGAGCAAGGCCTTGGCAAGTCTCGTCCTCCGATTGTGGAACGAGCCGAAACATGCAGTTTCCCCGGATCTGCTCGTCGCGAATGCGCGAGCGGACCTCCTCGCGCGCGCGGCGGCCAACTTGGGTGATCCGCGTCTCGCCGGGCTACTCGTGGCGCGTCTGTCCACGCGCGTTGGTCGCGAGGAAATGCGAGGTGCGTTGGTGAAGCTCGGCGAGCCCGCTTTCCGCGCCGTCATGAAGGCCCTTCGGGACCCCACGTCGCCAAGGCAGCTCCGCGTGCATCTGCCTCGAACGTTGTCGCGTTTCGGCACCGAGCGCGCCGCCGAGGCCCTGCTGTCGTGCATCGAAACCGAGAAGGACGGCCTCGTCCGATACAAGGCCATTCGTGGTCTCGGAAAGATCGTGTCCGAAGCCAAGTTGCCGATGGACCGGGCCCGGGTCGAGAAGCTCGCTACGGACAACCTCCTCGAGCACCTGCGTCTCCTCGGCCTCTCCGTGGCGCTTTCGAGGGTCGAACGCACCTATTCGGGAGATCCGAGGCGCGCCGAGGCGACGAAGCGGTTTTTGGCGGGGCTCTTGGACGACAAGATGCGCCAATCGTTGGAGCGCGCATTTCGGCTGATGAAGATCGGCCACCCGCGCGAAGACATTCATTCGGTCCACCGCGCGGCGCTCTCCTCCGACAAGAGAGCCCGGGCGAACGCTGGCGAGTTTTTGGATACGTTGCTCACGCGGCGTCACGAGCGCACGTTGCGATCCCTCCTTCGCGTGGTGACCGACGACCTCGATCCCAAAGACCGCGTCGAGCGTTCCCGCGAGCTCGTGGCCACTCCTGCCCCGAACGAATACGAAGCCGCATTGGTGGAGCTGGCGGCGGACCGCGACACTTTCGTATCTCGCATTGCCTGCGAGCACGCTCGCGCTACGGGAGACGAAAAGCTCCACGCCGAAACGCGCGCCGCTGCGCGAAAGCACGGACGGCTCGGTGGCGAAGAGGGCTCGGCCAAGGCGAGCCTCTTCGGAAGGAGCGCACATGCCGTCTGATCCGCACCTCGTGCAGCTCTCGAGACGCCTCTTTCTCACGGCATTTGCGGGTGTTTCGCGCATCGAAAACTGGGTCGTCGACCGGATCGCTCCGACGCTCGACGAAACGTTCGCGCCAAAAGGGACCGTGCTCTACCGCGAAGGGGACGCACCTCGATTCGTCTACTTCATGGAGCAGGGCGAAGTGCTGCTTTCCCGCGAGGGGGCTCCTCCCATCCACATGATTGGAAAGTGGGTCGTCGGCGCACTGGAGTGTGGAGTCGATCTCCCGCGAACACGAACGGCGACTACCGCCGTGGACACTCGGTTCGTCACCGCTCCGGGCTCGCTCTGGCACGAGCTCATGGAGGACAGCTTCGAGATGGTCCGGACGGCGTTTCTCGGGACGTCGCGTGGACTGGAAGGCCTCTATTCGAGTCTCACCGAAGAACGACTCGACTACCCGGGGAAGGGCCTCCCAATCGACCTCCCCCGAGGCCCACTCGATCTCGTCGAGCGCCTCCTCGTTCTTTCGAATTCAGGGCTCCTCGCCACGGCGGGTATGCAGACGCTGACCGACCTGGCCCACGAAGCGGAGGAACAACGCCTCGACCACGTCGACGAGCTGAGAGCCGAAGGCCGGGACGAGCGCATCCACTTGTTGCTCGAAGGGACGGTCGTCGCACGGCGCAAGGGACGGTCGGCCACGGTCACGGTTCGCCCGGGAAGCTTCGTTCCTGGGCCGCTCGTGCGCTCCAAAGACTGGGACCTCGAGAGCGGCGGGACTGGTTCTTCTGGGCTCCGAACGCTCGCGTTTCGACCCGAAGACTTGCTCGACGAAATGGAAGAGCACACGGACCTCGTGCGCGCGCTGCTCGGAGCCATGTGGAACGAACGCGAGTGGATTCTCTCGAACAGGTTGGCTCCGGACGGAAAAATCGTCCTTCGCTGAGGACCTGTACGGTCCGAGCGCTCGCGCCAACCCGCCGGGATGGACGCGGCGCGCCCGAAAGACTACTTACCCCCACACGAAGCCACGACGACGCGACGCGGGTCCCTACGTGCCAACGCACGTGGCCCCGCAAGAACCCGAATCCACGAGGTTTACGTGATTCCTTCTTTCCGCCCTGCTCGACTCGGACTCGTTTCTGCTCTTT
>JAYUKI010000498.1:0-4247 GCA_043764595.1 Myxococcales bacterium
GCCCTTCAAGCTCTCGAGGTTCTGGCGTCGACCCGTGGCGAAGTCGTCGATGATACGGACCTTCTCGCCCGCAGCGAGGAGAGCCTCGACAATCGACGATCCGATGAAGCCTGCACCACCCGTCACAAGAAACTTCGCCATACTTCTCCTCTTCGATCGCATCTAACCGCGTGTGGGCGAAAGCATCAACTGCTCCCGCGGCAAGCCCTGACGTCGGCCGCCGACGCGACGCAAGGCGACACGTACGACCCTCTCCTACGCCTCTTCCAGAGAGGGCGGAGCACGACCCCGGCGAGGCGCGCCCGCGAAGCCCGTCAAACTCTCCTGGAGTATCCAGCAGTTAGGGCACGGGGCGTGGGAACGAAACGGCCGATTGTCGGAGCCCGTAGCCACCTGTATGCTACTCGGGCATCGTGATTCACTCTCGGCCGAGACCATGAACCCAACCCCGCACGCGTTCCAGAACTATGGCCCATCCGGTGGCATGCCTGGCATGCCCGGAATGCCCGGAATGCCGCAGCCTGGTGGGCAGCAGCCGGCAAACGAGCCTTCGACCCGCGACCGCATCAAGCGCGCGAAGACCATTGCGCGCCGCGCAGCCCAGCATTGGCTGATCTCGACCCTCATCCTCATCATCGGTGGAGCCGTTTCGATCGCGCTCGCCATGAACAGCAAGAGCGTCTACCGCTCGGAGGCGGTCATCGCTTTTCGAGCCGGTTTCAAGGTCGGCAAACAAGACGAAGGGCCCGCCGAACGCGCCGCCCGCTTGAAGCCGAAGCTCGAAGAGCAGGTCAAGAGCCGCGCGCGCCTCGAGAGAATGATCAAAGAGTTCAACCTCTATCCGGACACCGTCAAGTCGCAGGGCATCATCACCGCCATCGACGAGATGCGCGACAAGTACGTCGGGTTCCGCGGCAAGGACAGCGAACGCTTCGTGGTCTCGTTCGAGAGCAACGAGACCGAGCTTTCGCGCAAGGTCACGCAAAGACTCGCGGAGTCCGTCGTCGAAGAGTTCGGCAAAGAGGCCCTCACCCAGATCAAGCAACAGGTGGCGTTCCTCACGGACCAAGAGAACAAGCTGCTCTCCGAGCTCGACAACGCGAACCGAGAGCTCACGACCTTCCTCGCCGCGCACCCCGAGTTCGCCGCCGAGATGAAGAAGACGGGCGGAATGGCGCCGGGCCCCGGTGTCGGATTCGGCACGCCGACCGCCCCCGGTGGCGCGGGTGGCGCTCCCGTCGGATTGGGCCTCAGCTCGGATCCGGCGCTCAACGCCTTGTACCGGCAGCGCCAGCGCATCGAAGCGCAACTGAAGGCCATCCAGTCGGGTGGAGCCGCGCCAGCAGCCGTACCGCCAGAGCTCGAGGCACGCCGCGCCCGGGCCGCAAGTGAGCGGGACTCCGCGCAAAACACGATGAACGAAGCGAACTCGGAGCTCGGTCGGGTGCGTGCCAGTGGCATCAGCGACGAGCACCCCGACATGCGCGCGGTCAAAGGCAAAGTCACCGCGGCGAAGAACCAGCTCGGCGCGGCGGACGCGAAGGTTCGCGACATCGATCAAGAGATCAAGCTCTCCCAACAAGCGTCCACGGTTGCCCCAACCGCCGAGAACATCGACAAGCTCAAGAAAGAGCTCGCCATGGTCGATGCCCAGATCGCGATGTCCCGCGGGGGGAAGCCCACCACCGCTGGCGATGCAGGCAAAGTCGTCGACGAACCCACGGGCATCGTCGGTCTGGAGACCACGTTCCAGAAGCTCCTGCGCCGCAGCCAAGAGTCGCGTACGAACCTCAACGAGCTCAAAGAGCAGGTCAACAAGGGCCGGCTCGAGCTCGCCAGTGAACAGGCCAAGTCGAGCGACTCGCTCGACATCGCGGAGGCCGCGTTCCTCCCCACAAAGCCCGCCAAAGGCGGGAAATCCAAGGTCGCGATGACGGGAGGCGGCGTCGCCTTCGCCATCGCGCTGCTCTATGCCCTCGCGCGTGTCGCGTTCAGCGACCGAATCATCGACGCGGGTGACGTCGAGGCTCTCCAAATCATCCCGGTTCTTGGTGTGCTGCCAAAAATCCCGGGGGCTGGCCAAGCGGCCGCTGCAGGGGGTGCGCCGGCTTCACCTTCGGGTCCGAATCCTTCACCAGGCGCCGGAATGCCTCCACCCATCGTGCCCGGTCAAGCCAACGCGAAAATGCAGCAGGGGGGACGCTCGTGAACCAGGGCCATCATTCAGGCCGTGAGCTCGAGGTGACCCATGGCGTATGAGTCCCCCTCCAAGACTCTGGTCGTCCAGCGCGGGGCTATGGTGCCGTCCACCGGCGGCGGCGCCATGGTTCCGGTCAGCGCGGGCGCGCCCGGCCAAGGCCCTGCCCCGGACTCGCCCGTGCGTGTCGTGCCGGCTTGGGCGGCTCCTCCGGACACCAAGGTGCTCGTCATGCTCGGCGACTCGGCTAGTGAAGCGACGACGTCGCTCCGAGTGCTTCGTCACAAGCTCGAGCAAAAGCGCGCCGAAGGGATGTGGACCTTCGCGGTCACGAGCCCGAAAGAGCGCGAAGGCAAGAGCACCTTCGCGACCCAGCTCGCTCTGGTTCTTTCGGAGTCGCAGCGCGCGCGCGTGCTCCTCGTCGAGGCGAACTTCTACAAGCCCACCCTGGCCACGATCTTGGGGTTCCGCGTCCCGCAAGGGTACGGATTCTCGGCACAAATCGTCCGCAAGATGCGTGGCAGCATGGAGCCTTGGTGCGTGACGGCGCTGGGGCCTGCCCTCCATGTGTTGGCGGAAGCTCCGGGCGAAAAGACCTTCCCCGAAACGCTTCACTCCACCCACTTCCAGAACGCGATTGGTTTTCTCGCGCGTGGTTACGATTTCCTCGTGGTCGACTCGCCGAGCATCCTCGGCTCGGGCGACATGAACGTGATCGAGAACGCGGTCGATGGCATCATCGTCGTGCTCCGCAGCAACCACTCGCGCACCGGCGACCTCCGCGATGCCGTGAAGCAGATCGGCGAACGCAAGACCGTGGGCGCCGTGGTGTGGGACTACGAAGACCCCGACATGGCGAAAAAGAAGAAGCGCTGATGCTTCGCTCAGTCCTGCGAGAAGCCGGGGCCGCGCCTTTGTGGAAGCTCGACCTCGGAAGGCTTCCTGGCCCTCTCGGCAAGCTCGGAAAAAAGGAGCTTCACCTCTGGCTCGGCGGATGGCTCGAGGACCGCGCAGCCCGGCTGCGAAAGCCAAAATTCCGCGGCACGCGCCACCTGCTCTTCTGCCTGTGCGACCACTACGAGCCGCTTCACGGCGACGCGAGCATGGACCAGGGCATCGAGCGTGTGCGTGCCTGGCGCGACGTCTACCCGAAGCTGACCGATCGCTTTCGCGACAGCAACGGTCGCGCGCCCATTCACAGCTATTTCTATCCCGGCGATCAATACGATCCGCGGCTCGTCGAGCCCATCTCGGAGCTGTGTGGCCTCGGCCTCGGCGAGATGGAGGTGCACCTTCATCACGACAACGACACGCGCGAATCCCTCGCCAAACTGTTCGAGGACACCCTCCGCGATCTCGATCGCCATGGCACGATGGCCAAGAAGAACGGCAAGTTCGCTTGGTCGTTCATCCACGGAAACTGGTGCCTCGCCAACGCGAGACGAAACGGAACGGCGTGCGGCGTGGACGACGAGCTGACCCTGCTCTACGAGCTTGGGTGCTACGCCGACTTCACCTTTCCGGCCGCACCCGACGAGGCCCAACCGCACGTCGTCAATTCAATTTACTATCCAGCGGGCGATGCGGGACGAAAGCGCGCGTACGAACAGGCCGAGCGTGTGACCGTCGGAAGCCCACGCCAAGACAAAGTCATGCTCATCGAAGGACCGCTCGCGCTCGCGTTCCGTCCTGGCTCCGCGAAGATCCGCATCGAGAGCTCGGCCATCGACTGGTCCGACCCGCTCACGAAGGAGCGCCTCGAGACGTGGGTCGACCAAGACGTGCACGTCGAAGGACGCCCGGAGTGGGTGTTCGTGAAAGTGCACACGCATGGTGCGCCCGAGCGCAACGCGAACGTCCTCCTCGGCAAGGATGCCGAGCTTTTCCACGAGGCCCTGGGAAAGCGCCACAACGACGGACGCGACTGGAAGCTTCACTACCTGTCGGCGCGCGAAATGTTCAACGTGGCTCGCGCCGCGATGGACGGCAAAGCCGGCGATCCGTCGGCCTATTTCGACTACGAGATTCCGAAAGCCGAGCGAACGCGCGC
>JAYUKI010000499.1:0-15325 GCA_043764595.1 Myxococcales bacterium
CTACTGGGGGAAGTGCCACTTCGACCCCGAGTACAACCGGCGCCTCTATCTCGAGCACTTGAAGTTTCCCGGCTGGAAGCTCGTGGAGACGAAGACCGAGGGAGACAAGACAAGCCGTCGGGTCATCCTCGATCCGCCCGTCGGAGCGCTTCCGGGCCCGGTAAAGAAGCTCATCGGGGACAGCTTGAGCTACACCGAGGTCGGCACCTACGACAAGAGCACCGGCCGCTACAAATTCACCGTCACGCCCAGCACGATGGCCGACAAGACCAAAATCGAAGGCGAGATTTGGTGTGAGAAGATCGGCGAGAAGAAGATTCGTCGCACCGCGAAGATCCGCGTGGACGTGAAGGTCTTCATGGTGGGCTCCCTCGTCGAAGAGAAGGTCATGGGCGACCTCAAAAACTCGTACACCACCGCCGCCCCCTTCACGAACGGCTACGTCAAAGAGCTCTAGTTTAGTATCGCGTTCGCACCAGAAGGCGCTTCCCACAAGGGAGCGCCTTTTGCGTTCGAAAGCGGGTCACTGCAGAAACGGTTGCAGAATACACACCGTCGAACGCGCCCGACGAAGGCCACGAGGAGGAGGCTGGATGACTTTCGTCAAGACCGAGCCAGGCCTAGGAGCATCGCCCGGAGCCGACTCCTGTCGGCGAGGACGTGCGAGGCGTGCGAAGACGGCCTGGCGAAGGTATTGGCGAAAAGCACCAGCCTCCTACTAGAACGTGCGTGAAAAGATGGGCGTGCTGCTCATGGGCGGCATGGGAAGCTCGTGCGCGGCATCGCGGAACGTGGGCAGCCGAAGCATGCCGTCACGACGAGGAACCGGAGTGCCGACCTCTTGGGTGACCTTCGTGCGCGCGTTCGAGACGAGAAGCGGAATGCCGACTGCCGTGAGCGCCGCACCCGCGAGCATGAGCACGCCCCCGGTCACTTGGAGCCCACTGTTGTCCGAGGTGGTGGTGCGCGACGAAGAGAAGCCATAGGAGTAGTCGAGGTTGATCGAGCCCGCGAGGTAAACGAAGGCGCCCGTAATGAGCGCCACGGGCCCCACGGCCGTCATCACGATGCCGCCGACGAAAGCCCCACTGCGGCCAGGGTTCACATCGACCGTGACCGCCGTTCCAGCAGTGCCCGCGAGCTTGAACGTCTTAGAATTGCGCATTCCCTCCCCGGAGATGCGGTACATGCGATCCAGAGGGAGCGACTTGTTGCAGGGGGCTCGGCAAGCCTGGCTGAACGCGCCCTTGTCGCCGCGATCTTGCATCTCGAGCACGGCCTCTTCGTCCCCTTCGATGTGGACGAGCACGGTCTCTTCGAGGGCACCTTGCGGCGCCTGTTGGGGCTGAGGCTGACCTTGGACGACGACGACCTGCTGCTGCGGTGCCGGCTGCACGACCACGACGGGCGCCGGAAGGGGCGCGGGCTGATTCTCGGCGACGACCTTCCCGTCGTGTGCGGCTTTGCGCACGAGATTCCATTGGTACGTCTTGCTCTCGCCATTCACGAGGACGGTCACGCGGTTGTTCGGGACGAACTCGGTGAACGTGCCCGTGAGCACCGTGCCGTCCTGAAGAGTGAGCGTGTCGGGTCCGCCCTTCGGGGGATCGGCCGCAGACGCCATGCTCGGCACGGCAACGCATGCCGCAACGACTCCGATGCCGAACGCGCGACGCCACCCCGTAAGACTCGAGCTCATGAAGACCTCCGCAAGCGATCGCGGGCCCAAGAACGCGGCCCGCGCAAAAGGCGAGGCCTCGACCCCACCACGAACGCGCCCATTATGCAGCCATCATGCCCAAGACTCTCGACAAAAAGCGCCGCGAAAAAATGGCCTTTTCGGGCCCTGATGGCGGCCGTGTGAACGGCTGGAAACGGTCTGCACCCACACTGGATCACGGCGGCGCCGCCCCTCGGGTCACCACGACCGCCGAGGCAGCTTGCACCTCGGAGACAACGCGGGCGAAACCAAATCGGGGCCGGTTTACCGTTCTTTACCGCCCCAAAACGGGCGGATCTTCCAGGCAAGGTGCACGGTGTTGGCACCCGGAGGTTCTTCGATGAAACCGTTCTCGCGCTTCTCGCTCGTGCTCGCATCCACCCTCGCCCTCTCGCTCGCGGCCACCGCATGCAGCGGAACTGCAGCCCCGACCGCCCAATCCGCCGCAGCCACCACTCGGGCTCCCGTCGCTCAGGGAACGCATGGAATCGTGAAGCTCGCCGGCGAAGCCTTGGGCGACGTCGACCTTCGCCCAGAGCAGCGCGCGGAAATCGAAAAGCTTGCCGTCTCGTCCGAAGCACGTCACGCCCAACTCCGAACGGACCTCCGTTCGGTGATGCTCGACATCGCCAGCCAGATCGAAAAAGGGAGCCTCGACAAGGCCGCGATGAAGGCGAAGATCGACGACGCCATCGTGAAGATCGACAAGGTCAGGCCCGACGATCAAGCTTCACTGGCCAAGCTCCACGAGATCCTCGACGACGGCCAGCGCGCACAATTCGTCGATGCCTTTCGCGAGCGCGGAAAGGACCGCATGGAGGCGCACGCGCACGAGAAGGGCGGTCACCCACTCATGGCTCTCGCGCGCGATCTGAACCTCACCGCGGAGCAACGCGACAAGATTCGCGATGCCTTCCGTGACGGCATGCGCGAAGCTCGCGGCGAAGGCGAGCGCCTGCCTTGGGGCGCGGGCGGGCACGGGCGCGGCCATGCCATGCTCGAGGCCTTCAAGGAGCCCACCTTCGATCCGAAGACCATCGGGCCCCAAGGCAGCCTTGCCGAGCGCGCAAAAGGAAAAGAAGAGGCCGCCTTTGGCGTCGCCGAAAAAATCCTTCCGATCCTTTCCGCCGAACAACGAAAGACCGTCGCCGACAAGATTCGCGCCCGTGCGAACGCGGAGGATCCCTCAGACCCTTTCTGAGATCCCAAAGACCTCGCCCCACGATGCCCCTCGAGCCGCTCGGTTCGGGGGGCTTTCCCTGCGCTCTGCCAAGGTTCATCCCACAAACGCGTCCCCGTGCGTGGGGCCGAGCCGAGCCCGGAGCGCCCATCGGGCATGGCCCCGAATCCCTTCGGACAGCCAACCCACAAGACCGCATACGAGGGAGAAGCCCGGTCTCGAGCACCAGTACGAAGACGACGCGCGGCGAAAGCAAACGGGTGACGTGCTCGACCCGATGGCGCCTGGCGGAAAGGCGATGGCTTTCGACCTGACGGTCGGTCTGGTGGTACACACCGACTCCCGTGTCTTCCTCCCCGCGCGCGCTCCCGGGCTTCTTCGCCAGCGTTGGCGCCGTGCTCCGCAAAGATCTCCGCATCGAGCTTCGCACCCGCGAGATCGTGACCACCGGAGGTTTCTTTGCCGTGCTCGTCGCCGTCATGGCGAGCATCGCCTTCAGCGCGGGCCCGAAGACCCAGGTCCGAATCGCTCCGGGTGCCATATGGCTTCCCATCGCGTTTGCCAGCGTGCTCGCGCTCGGGCGCACGTGGCAACGCGAGCGGGAAGAGAGCGCGCTGACGGGGCTCCTCGTTTCCCCCATTCCACGCGCGGCCATCTTCGTGGGGAAGGCTCTTGGAGTAGTCTTTTTGATGTTTGCGGTGGAAGCCTTGGTGGTGCCAGTGGTGGCGCTCCTGTTCCACGTCGAGATCCTCGAATACCTCGGAAAAATACTTCCGATTCTCATTTTGGGCACGGTCGGTATCGCGTCCACGGGGACGCTCTTCGGCGTCATGACCGTGCGCACGTCCGCGCGGGATCTCGTGCTGGCCTCGGTGCTCTTTCCGCTGCTCTCGCCCGTCCTCTTGTCGAGCGTCGCGGGTACCGCGCTCGTCTTCGGCGGCGGCACCTACGCCGAGCTCCGGGACTACCTACTCCTGCTCGCCGTGTTCGACGTGGTCGCCATCGGCGGCGGTGTCGCAGTGTTCGGCGCACTCGTGGACGACTGAGTCGGTTCAGGGGCCAGAGACGCGCTCGGCCTCCGCGAGGATGGCGTGGAGGGAAAGCGCCGTACCGACCATTTCGCCGACGCCGAGCACCCCATCGGCGATGCTCCCACGCTCGTCGGACACGACCACGTAGCCGCGAGGCTCGTGCCGCACGCGCGCCCCGACCTGCACGGCGAGCTCGTGGCTCGGACAGGGCGGCAAGTCGAGGACGACCGCATCGACGTCGTAGAGAACCCTCTCCCCAGCCTCCGAAAACGCCACGCCGGTCACGTCCGCGTTTCCCAGGGCTTCGCTAGGTAAAGATGTAAATTCAAGCACTTCCGCTCCGTGGGAGCGTGCGCGTTCCACAAAAGCGACCCCCAGAGGTGAGGCCTCTTCGTCGGCTACCCACGCGATCCGATCGCCGACAAGAACCCCGTGTGCGAGCAGAGTCGCGGCGGCTCGCATCGACATCACACCGGGTACGTCGTTGCCTTCGAATGCCGCTTGACCGTCATGAGCTCCGGCGGCAAGCACCATGGTTGCGGCCGTCAGGATCTCGGCGCCAACATCGCCTACCACCAGGAGATCGCGTTCGTAGAACGCCCCCGCCGTCGTCTCGAGAGAGAGGGAGATGTGGCCTCGTGCAACGGCGTCGCGGAAGTCGGCAAGCAGCCCACCGAAGGGACCTCGCTCGCCACCGAACGAACGTGCGACCCCACCCGCTTCGATCCCGTCGTCGATTACACGGACGCTGCGTCCCTTCTTTGTGAACGCGAGCGCCGTGGCCATGCCGGACGGGCCCGCGCCCACGACGCATACGTCGAGGGCGGCTCGCCGAGCGGCTTTTGGCGCCAGCACCGAAGTGGGAAGCTTCCCGAGCCCCGCGACACGACGCGCGAAAGCCTGCATCACGGACTGCAAACCGGGGACGCCTGCGAAGAGCTCGTGGTGGTTCATGCCGTTCGGAAAAAACCAGTCGGTCATGCGAAGGAGGTCCGTCGTCCGAGATCCGAGGGCGTTCTGAGAAACGACTTCGGCACCACCGACCGTTCGGACGCGGCAGGTCATGACGTTCGGTCGGTCGTCGACGCGCGCCAAGCAGCCATCGCACGCCGCCCGAAAACACGACGGGCCTCGGGGTCTGTGGAACTTTGGGCTCCTCGCGAGCGACAAGGCTCCGGCGGCCACGAGCGCCACCGCCAGAGGCTCTCCGAGCTCGGCCGAGAGAGACCTCCCATCCAAGAGGAAGGTCACCGGATTTCGAAGCCTCTCGACGCGTCGCGCACCCACGTCACTATGCTACGCGGGACACGCGGAGATGTCCTACCTCGGAGCCATGGGGTAGAAAAAGGGACCGAAACGTCGCATGAGGAGACAACCGTGCCTCCTGCAAAAAATCCGTTTCGAGACGCTAAGCTGGCGAAACGCGTTGGCTTTCGACGCAATCGACTCTCTACGTCCTTTACTTCCCCTCCAAGGGACGAAAGACTGACTCGCTAACGATGAGGATGGGCCTACTTGGACCTGCAGATGGGGATGTCGCCGCGCTGGGTCGCGGTGCCGAGTTCCTATTGAACGGCGCCAAGGTCCACCGTGCGGTCTACCTCGGCATCGACGGGGCGCTCGATCGGGCCGTTGCTGCGTGGGCACGCAAGCTCGTCGGGGACGACCCGAGCGACGCCGCCGCGTGGAGTCGCTCATGCGCCGTCGCCATCAAGGGGTCACCGCAGGAGCTCGACAAGTTCGTGGCCATCGAGCGCGCACGTCTCCGCTTGAAGGCACTCGAGACCTTGCCCGACCGCGCGCGAACCGTGGAAATGATTGGCGATCGCGTCGCCCTGCTCGTGAACGACAAGGCCTCGCTCGACGAGGAAGACATCGCCGGAGCAAACCTCATCGTGTTCGGGAAGACCGAATCGGCGATGGTGAAGGCCATCGGTCCTCGGTGGTTCATCTCGCCCGGCCTCGTCGGAGTGAGCGGTGGCGGGCTTGCCGTGATCGACGACGAAAAAGACGACATCGAAGTCTCGCTGTTCGACGGAGCGGGGAAGCTCACCGGGCGTCACGTGCTCACCGTCCAACGGTCCACGAAAATGCGGGTACAAGAAGGGTGAGCGGGATCGCCGTCTTCGGCGGCAGCTTCAATCCGCCGCACGTTGCACACGCGTTGGCGTGCGTGGTGGCGCGCAAGACCGGCGGGGTCGACTCGGTCCTAGTGGTGCCGACGTTCCAACACCCGTTCGCAAAGACGCTCGCCCCATACGAAGCGCGGATCGCCATGTGCGAGCTTGCCATGGGCGACTTGCCCGGAGTGACGATCTCGCGGGCCGAAGAAGAGCTGGGGGGCGAAAGTCGCACGCTTCGACTCCTGCAGCATCTCACCGCGAAGCACCCAGGAGTGCAGCTCAGGCTCCTCGTGGGCGCCGACATTCTTCTCGAATCGACCAAGTGGCACCGCTGGGATGCCGTCGTCGCGCTCGCCCCACCGCTCGTGCTCGGTCGGATCGGCATCGTTCACCCCGAAGCCCCGGCGCCGGTCCTCCCCGATGTCTCGAGCACGAGGATTCGGGCGCTCCTCGCATCCGGAGATGACCATCGCACGCTCGAAGAGCTCGTCCCGCGTGACGTCCTCGCTTACGCGCGAAAGCATGCGCTTTACACAAACGAGGAACGAGCGGAATGAGCGAGACTTCGACAGGGCGCCCTAGGTCGGGGGTTGCCGGCCATGGATCTCGGACGAAGTCGAAGCGCCTCGTCGTGCACGTTCAAGGAGCAGGCAAAGTGGGTCGCGGGCTCGCGGCGCTCCTTCGCGCAAAAGGCGCCAAGGTCACTCTGCGCGCGGCACGGGAAGGCTTGCCGTCCCGCATCGTCGCCGACATCGTCGTGCTCGCCGTTCGTGACAAAGACATTGGCCCACTCGCGGCCCAGCTCGCCACTTCGGGCATCGTCCCCAAGAAGGCCGTCTGTGTGCACGTCGCCGGCTCCCAGGAGGCGGCCGTGCTCGAGCCCTTGCGCGCCGTGTGCGCAGGCATCGCGCAAATGCACCCGATGATCTCGTTTGCTTCGCTGGACGTTCTCCCGTCCGTCGAGCGCGGACAGCTCCATGTGGACGGAGACGCGCTCGCCGTGGAGCGTGCCCGAGCCCTCGGAAAGCTCCTCGGGATGACCCCGCGCTCGTTTCCAAAAATGGACAAGGTTCTCTACCACGCGGCGGCTGGCCTCGTGGCGAACGGCGCCTCCGCGCTCGCGGCCCTTGGAGCAAGGCTCCTCGAAGTCGCCGGCGTACCCGAAGCGGATGCCCCGAAGATGCTCGGGCCCTTGCTCCGCAGCGTCGCGGAGAACGTCGAAGCCCTTGGGTTTCCCGCCGCGCTCACGGGTCCGATTCGCCGTGGGGACGCGGCGACCGTGGTTCGGCAAGCCGAGCTCTTGCGGGCGAAGCTCCCATCTCTTCTCGCGTTCTATGTCGAGAGCGGGAAGGCTCAGCTCCCTATGGCGCGTGCATTGGCCGAAGCTCCGAAGGAGGCGTTCGACGTGCTCGAGCAAGCCTTGAACGAGCTCGCCAAGGCCTGATCATCCGTTCTCCCCCTGTGCGGTTTTGCACCCATCGTGGAGTGCGAAAGCGCACGCCGCACGCTGCAACGTCCGTTTTTCCCTGAAATGGCCAATGCGTGCGAGTGGCACGGGACATGCTTTTTGCCCCAGGATGTGCGCGAGCCACAAAGCCGATTCCGGCCTTTTCTTCCGGTTGGGTTGCCGCGAAGAAAGCGTGGAGTAAGTTGGTCCCGTTGGCCTTCGCAGCTCTCACCTCCACGCCGTCTGCATCCGGTAGCCTGTCGAGCCTCGCTCGTGGCTTCCTCGACCTCGACGAGCGCGTCGCATCGGGGGCCCCCGGCCTCGTGCTCGTGCGCGCTCCCGAAGGGGGCGTCCGCGCCATCGTCGAGCACCTCGCGCGACGCGTCCAGCAGGGCGGTTTTGCAGCCTGTGTGTGCAACGGCGGACGAGGCGCCCCCGCGTTCCACATCGCGGCGCGGACCCTCCGCGCCAACAAGGCTTTCGATCCCCAGACACTTGCCGAAGAGCTTCTCTCGGCGGCCATGCGGAAGCGTTCCGTCCTTCTCGCGCAACTCCCCGACGAAGGCACTTGGGACCGCACCGTAGTGGCGGAGATAGCCGCAAGCCCCCGCGCCGC
This sequence comes from Myxococcales bacterium, assembly GCA_043764595.1. Lineage (GTDB taxonomy): Bacteria > Myxococcota_A > Polyangia > Polyangiales > Polyangiaceae > JAAFHV01. The sequence continues at coordinate 8,118 of JAYUKI010000499.1, forward strand.
TCTCGTCGTCCTCGTCACCGACCGCGAAGACAGCCTTCCAGGCGCCGAGGTTTTCGAGGTACCGAGCTCCCTGGACGAAGCCGAGCGCCATCGCTTCCTGTCCGCAGCTGTCGAGCATGAGGTTCGGCATTCCGGACTCCACGCACTCCACGATCTTTCCACGTTTGCGGCGCGCCTCTCGGGGCCGAAGCGGCTCGCTCCCCGCTCGGAACACGCTTCGGCCCTCTTCGCGAATCTCGCGTTGGTCGGCATGCCCTGGCCGGAGAGTCGGGCCACGCTCCTCACGGATCCGGATCATACGGCCGACGTGACCGTGCTGGTCGACGAGCTCTGTAGCGCTGGCTTGGTCGCCCGACGAGACGGACACCTCTCCATCCTCCAAACCTCCGAAGTGCCGGACGGGGACTCGGCGTTGGCCGCAGAAGCCCTCCTCGCGCTTCACGCCGGGGACGGCTGGGCCGAAGGGCGCGCAGCGGAGCTCTTGCTCGCGTCGAACGCCTCCCTATCCCGCGCCGATGCCCTTCACGCACGTGCGCTCGATCACTTGACCGACCCGCTGGCGAAACAAGAGCTTCGTCGTCGGTGGATTTACCTCGCCCGGAACGAGCATGACTTGCTCCTTCGCGCGGCCCACCGCGCACTCGAAGCCGACGAGCCCGAAGAGGCTCTCCGCTGTGCGCAGTCGAGCGCCGCGAGGAGGGCAAGCGGCTCGAACAGCCAGGCGGAGCTGTCGCTTCTCATGGGCCGTGCGCTCATGGGCCTCGGCGACCTCGTCGGCGCCAAAGTAGCGTTCGACGCCGCTCGGAGCCAAGAAACCGAAGCGCTCAAGCCGGCCATCGCGGTGGAGCTCGCGGAGCTCTGCTACGCACGAGGCGCGTTCGATGACGCCCTCTCCGAAGCGGACGTCGCGCGTGGAGGCGACCCGAAGACCGCGCTCCGGGCGAGCAACCTCATCGGAAAGATCCGGCTCGCCGAAGGCAACTGGGACAACGCCGACGCCCACTTCGCGAACGACGCGATGGTGGCGAACGCGGCAGGTCTCGTTCGTGAAGCTCTCCGAGCGCGCTTGAATCGCGCGATCGCGGTGCTCTCGAAAGGCCTCCTCGACGAAGCCAACGCGATGCTCCGAGCCGTGCTCGACGACGCGCAGATTGCGGACGACCAGCGCGCATGTGCTCACGCCCTCACCAACCTGGCGGTCGTCGCGTGGACGCGCCACGACTACGGCACGGCGCTCGATTGCCTGGAGCGAACGTTCGCACGCCGACGTGCGCTCGGTTCTCCTGCAACGATTCGGCACACGGTCGCCAGCCTCGCGGAGCTCCGCCTGCGCCTTGGCTTGTACGACCACGCCTCGCACACCATCACGTTCGGACGGCGCGGCACGATGAGCCCCGCGGACGCATCGCAGTTTGCGGTGGTCGCGTCACGGATCGCGCTCGCGAAGGGCGACTCCCTCACCGCACGGCGCGAAATCGAAGCCGCGATCGCCGATGCCGCGAGCTCGAGCGACCAAGAGTGGATGGCCGAAGCGCACCGCGTAGCCGCGCGCATTTCCCTCGACGAAGGCGACGTCGCAGCTTGCCGCCTCCACCTCGACAAGGCCGCGGGTACGACCGATCGATCGCGCGCCGAGCACTCTCTCATCGACGCTCTCGCATCACGTGCTGCTGGAACGGTCGACGTCGACGCTGCCCACCGTGCGCTTCGCCTCGCACGGGCTGCCGGCGACGAGGAAATCCTCTGCGAGATCCTATACTTGCTAGCACTGGTCCACCGCGACCAGTCCGACCTCACGTCGGCTCGCGGTTTCTGCGAGCAAGCCTCGAGCATTCGCGCTCGTGTGGCAGACGGTCTTCGGGCGGACGTTCGAGGAGCCTTCCTCGCAAAACCCGAGAGCCTCGCTCTCAACCGGCTTCAAGCTTCTCTCGCCGACACCGACCTCGAACAAGACGCGCCTCGCACCGAGCGGTCGCCCCGCGAGCGGCTCCCCGAGGTCAGCCGTCGCGACATCGTTGGCGAGGACCCAGCCATTCGCTCGCTCATCGCGTCCATCAAGAAGGTCGCCCGTTCGAGCGCTACGGTTCTCATTCGCGGCGAAAGCGGTACGGGCAAGGAGCTCGTGGCTGACGCTTTGCATCGGGCCAGTGACCGCTCCAGCGGGCCGCTCGTCTCGGTGAACTGCGCAGCCCTCGTCGAAAACCTGCTCCTCTCCGAGCTCTTTGGTCACGAGAAGGGCGCGTTCACGGGCGCCGGGTCGCGCCGTCGCGGCCGATTCGAGATGGCCGAAGGCGGCACTCTCTTCCTGGACGAAATCGGCGACATCTCTCCCCGGACGCAGGTCGCTCTTTTGCGCGTCCTTCAAGAGAAGACCTTCGAGCGAGTCGGCGGAACCACCCCTGTTCGCGCCAACGTCCGCGTGGTGTGCGCGACCCATCGTGACCTTCGTGCGATGGTCGAACGTGGCGAGTTCCGCGAGGATCTCTACTACCGACTTCGCGGTATCCAGCTCGAGGTCCCTGCCCTCCGGGCGCGTTTGGGCGACGTCGGTCGTATCGCGGATTCGCTCCTCACTCGCATCGCGCAAGAGCGCAGCGAGCCGACCAAGCGTCTCAGCTCGGACGCTGTCGACCTTCTCCGCAGTCACAAGTGGCCTGGAAACATCCGCGAGCTCGAAAACGCTCTACGCGCGGCTTCGCTCTTCACCGAGGGTGACGTCATCGACGTCCACGAGCTCGTCGACAACGTCGAGGATCTGCGCCTTGCCGCGCAAGCCGTGCCCGCTCCGCTATCGCTGCGTTCCAGCGTTCTGCCGGTCCCGTCGGCGGCGAACAGCGCACCGAGCAGTGTCGACTCGTTCGCTTCGCTCGCATCCATTCCCGGAGCAGGCGAAGACGACGAAGCCGCACCGCTTCCGACGGACGAGGCGAACGCGACCGCCATCGCCTATGAACAGGTCCGTCAGGGTTCGGTTTCGCTGTCCGACATGAAGCGCCAGATCGAGCGAGACTGCATCGCTCGCGCGCTTGCCGACACCAAGGGAAACATCACGAAAGCTGCCGCGCTTCTAGGAATGAAGCGTCCGCGACTTTCTCAGCTCGTGAAGCAGTATGGCCTGACGGCCACGTCTACGGAGGGTCTGTAAAATGCGTCGTATCGCTCTGATTGTCGTCGGTGTTTTCGGTGTTTGGCTCGGCGGCTGCGTGGCCGAAAGTCAGTCGCCGACCACGACTGGGACCACGGACGAAACCAGTGAAACGACGGCAAGCGAAACTACGAGCGGCGGCACGATCAGTGGCGACCCGCGGCTGCGCGCCGATCTCAGCAAGGTGGGCTCGAGCCAGCAGAACCTCCGCCTCGACGAGCGTCCCCCGCCCCAGCCCTACATGCAGGCCGAGCCTCCGCCGCCCTCGCCAGGCGAAGGCAAGTAGCTTTCCTTCTCGTTCGTCTGAACGGGCCGCGCGACGACGTGTCCTCCTCCCGGACATCCGTCGCGCGTCGCATTTTGTCTTCCGAGCCGTCCCGAGCGGAGCACGAGTCGACGCCGGATGGACTCCGAACTAGGCTGAGTGCGTGGACGACTTACGCGCACGAACCACGCTATTTTGTGGCGTCATCGCGGCAGCGATCGCGCTGTCGATGCTGCTTCGCGGCCGTCGTGCCGTCCACTGGCTCTTCGCCGGATTCACGACCGAAGTCGGCTTTTGGTACGTGAGCCAGTCCATCGCGGACCTCTCGAAGGACCGCAACTGGTTCCGCGTCACCGTGGTGCTCACCGTGCTGCTGCCGCAGTTCGCCGTCCACCTCTTCCAAGCCATCGTCCCGCACGCGGAAGACGAAACCCCGAAGCTTCCTCGGGCGGCGCTCGCGGTGGGCATCCCGATGCTCGCCCTATGCGTGTCGCCGTATTCCCAGCTCCCCGTCACGCGCGGCGCCGTCTATCTCTACGTCTTCGGCTTTCTCGCCGCAGCGCTCTGGTCGCTATGGCGACGTGGGCAGAGAAGTGCCTCGAAGGCCGTCCGCGACCGCGTGCGCTTTCTCGTTGGAGTCGGCGGCCTCGCCATGGGCTTTCAGCTCGCGGACCTTCTGTCCATTCTCGGGCTCAACGTGCCGCCTCTCGGCGCGGTGCTGTCGGTCATCTTTCTCTTCGTGCTCTCGGAGTCCCTGCGCACGAAGCGCCTCGCCGACGTCTACGAGCTCTCGGGACGGCTGGTGGTCTCCACGGCGCTCGCGTTCGCGATCGCCGGCCTCCTCTACTTTTTCATGAAATACATGGGCCGTTTCGGCTCGATGTACCTGAACGGCGTGCTCGCAGCCATCTGCGTGCTCGTCCTCTTCGAGCCGCTCCAGGCCGAAGTCGAGAAGCGCATTCATCAATTCGTCTTCCGTGAGCGCTTCGACCTCGAGACGAACGTTTCGGAGCTTCGAAAGCGGCTCGCGCACTCTCTCGAGGTAAGCGAAATGGTCGAGACCGTCCTGAGCGGCCTCGAACGGTCGCGGCGCATTACCGGATCGGCCCTCTATTTGCGCGACGAAGACGGCACGGCGTTCAAGCTCGCGGGCGCGGCTGGAGCTTCGCCTCCCGAGCGGCTCGAGTCCGTCTCGCTATCACCGCTGCTCGAGGAGCTCGACACGTCGTTTGCCCTCGACGACATCGAGCGCCTCGAGCGCGAAAAAGAAGCGCTCGCACCCCTTCGCGCCGCTGCAGACTGCTTCGGCGACTTGAGGTCCAGCGTCGTACTCGCCATACGCGACGGTGGCGACTTGGTCGGCCTCTTGTGCGTGGACGACGCTCGCGTGAAGGATGCCTTCACCCCGGAAGAAATCGCACTGCTCGAAACCGTCGCCGCGCAAATCGGCGTGGCCCTGTCGAACACGCGAGGGTACGCGAAGCTCAAGGATCGCGACCGCCTCGCCGCGCTCGGCTCCATGGCGGCCGGGCTCGCCCACGAGGTAAAAAATCCGCTCGGAGCCATCAAGGGTGCCGCCCAGCTCCTCGAAGAGCTCACTCCGAAAAACACGGCGGACTCCGAGTCGATGCAAGAGTTCATCGGGATCATTCTCGAAGAGACGAACCGCTTGAATCGCGTGGTGGGAAGCTTCCTCGACTATGCCCGACCCGGCGTCGGCAATCCGGTCGCTCTCGACGTGAACGCGGCCATTCGCCGCACGATCCAGATCCTCGCTCCCCGCGACAAGCCCTCGGTGGAAATCAAGCTCGAGCTCGCCGACAACCTGCCCCGCGCGAACATCGACGCCGAGCAGCTTCGCCAAGTGCTGATAAATCTCGTGCAGAACGGCATGCAAGCGATGGACGGAAACGGGACATTGACCATCTCCACGAGCCGGAGAAAGAAGTCCCGTGCCGGCTGGGACGAGGGCCGCGTTCCCGCGTCCGAGCCCACGCCGCGCTCCGAAGGTGGACCCGATTTCGTCGAGCTCACCGTGCGCGACACGGGCCCTGGCATCGCCGAAAAGATCCTGAAAAACCTCTTCGTTCCTTTCTTCACGACCAAACAAAAAGGCACCGGCCTAGGCCTTGCGATAAGTCAAAGCATCGTGCAAAGCGCGGGGGGCACGATCGACGTGAAGACGCAGGTCGGAGCTGGGACGAAGTTCATCGTCCTTCTGCCGTCCGCTCCGGAAACCGTGCTCGCCATCCCCGTCGCGAGCGAGTCGAGACCCGCCGCCGAGTGACCGCACGGACTCCGGCATCCGAGCCAGCACCGCTGTCCGCACGGGCCGCGCACGCCCTCTTGCAGCTCACGGTGCTGCTCTGGGGTCTCACTGCGCTCCTGGGAAAGAGCATCACCGTGGGTGCTCGCGTCCTGGTCTTCTACCGGGTCCTCGTCGTCGCGGTGATCATGGCCGTCCTGATGAAACGACAGAACCTCGCGTTCTCCATTCCACGCCGCGCCCTCGCGGAGCTCGTGGGCGCTGGGACGTGCGTCGCTCTCCACTGGATCACGTTTTACGCGACCATCAAGCTCGCGGGCATCGTCGTGGCCGTCACATGCCTATCGGCCACGACGTTCTTCACGGCGCTCCTCGAACCGTGGGTCTTCGCGAGGCGCATCCGCGTCCACGAGCTGCTCTTGGGAGGCGGAACGATCGTGGGAGTGGCCGTGCTCCTCCGCGTCGAAGCCGAGCGGCCCAGTGCCGGCATCGCGCTTGGCTTGGTGTCGGCCTTTTTTTCGGCGGCCTTCGGGACTTGGAACGGACGCATTGGCAAGACCGAACGAGGCGAGAAGGTCACCTTCTACGAGCTCTCCACGGCTCTCGTCGTGACCGGTCTCACCTTCTTCGTGAAGGGAGGTTTCGTCCCCCCATGGCAGCTAAAAACGCTTGATATCGTTCTACTTTTGGTACTCGCGGTCTTCTGTACCACTCTTCCATGGCTGTGGTCGCTGCGGGTGCTTCGAACGCTCTCGCCCTTCACCGTGTCGCTCTCCGTTTCGCTCGAGCCCGTGTACTCCCTCGTGCTCGCGTACCTCCTCTTTCCGACCGAAGAACGCACGGGTCCTCGCTTCTACGTGGGCGCCTCGCTGCTCGGCGGCATGGTGCTGGTGCATGCATGGTTGAAGCGCCGGGAACCACCGACGCCTTCCGCGAGCCCGACGCACGAAGGGGCGGCCGAAGGCACGGCGAGCCCCTGAAGCGCGAATCGAAGCCGGACTTTAGGCGCCCGGTCGAAATGGGTGTGCCATCTCCCGCCGATCCTCTCGCGGCGGCAGGTGGCCTCGTCGCTCCGCTCCTCAGACTACGGGAATAGGCCTCCGGTGCTCGCTCCTCGGGCAAAAGCCTCGCGTCGGTCTCGACGGAAGCTGACACACCAATTTCGACCGGGCGCCCTACTTGAGAGCCTCGGCGCCGCCGATAATTTCCATGAGCTCCTTCGTAATCGCCGCCTGACGAGCGCGGTTGTACACGAGGGTCAGTCGGTCGATCATGTCCTTGGCGTTTCGTGTCGCCGAGTCCATGGCGGTCATTCGGGCTCCGAACTCGCTGGCCTGCGCGTCGAGGAGCGCTCGGTAGAGCGAGATCTCGACGTACATGGGCACGAGGCGCGAAAGAAGAATCTTTTCGCTGGGTTCGTAGTCGTAGCGCTTCAGCTCGGCGCCGTCTTTGTCTTCGACCTTGGCCGCCGGTTTGGCCAATGGGAGAAGCTGCTGCGTGGAAGGCTTCTGCGTCATGGCGCTCTTGAACTC
>JAYUKI010000500.1:0-4239 GCA_043764595.1 Myxococcales bacterium
CCGCGACCGATGGGGCTTCTTGTCTTCAGGAGCACCAGACCGAACCCTTTCTTCGCTCCACGTAACCTTTTGGACCTCCCGTTCGTGCTTCCTTTCGACGGTCCGTCGCACGCGAGCGGCGGCTCCGCTCGTTCGGAGGCTCGAAATGAAAACGGCTATCGTGGGTGGTGGGCTCGGCGGGCTTTCGACGGCCCTCTTGCTCGCCGAACGGGGCGTAGACGTGACCGTCTTCGAACGCGCGAGTGACCTCGGAGGTCGTGCGCGCACCACGGTCGTGGACGGCTACGCCTGGAACTTCGGCCCGCACGCGCTCTACCTCGGTGGTCACGCGGAGCGGGTCTTGGCCGGGCTCGGCGGCCTTCCACCCGGCAAGCGCCCGCTGACCCGCGGGTTCGCGATGCTCGAAGAGACGCTCCACACGCTCCCGACCGGGCCGCTCTCGCTCATGACCACCGGACTTTTCGGCTTGGCGGAACGCTGGGAAGCGGCGCGCATTCTTGCGTCGCTTCCGTCCATGACGGTCGAGCGCAAAGGCGACACGCTCGGCGATTGGCTCGAGCGCCACGTGAAGCATCCGCGCGTTCGCGCCACGTTGGCCCTGTTCTTTCGGATTGCAACCTACACCCATCCCGTCGAAGAGCTTTGCGCCGCGGACGCCTTCGAGCAGCTTCGAATGGCCACCGGGCCTGGCGTCGTGTACGTCGACGGAGGCTGGCAGACGCTCGTCGACCGCTTCGTCGTTCGCGCGGAAGAGCTCGGAGTCCGGGTGGAACGGGGAGCTCGCGTCGTCAGGATCAACCACGAGAGCGGCGTGCCGCACAGCCTCACGACCGACGAAGGCCGGGTCCATGCCTTCGACACGCTCGTTCTGGCGACGGGCCCCAAGGTGGCCGCGCGGCTCCTACCGAAGGACACGAAGCTCGCCCGCGTGGCCGAGGACGCCGTGGCCGTGGAGGCCGCTTGCCTCGACGTGGCGGTGGCCGAGCTCACGGGACCATCGACCGTTTTGTTCGGGGTCGACCAGCCGTACTATGCGTCGGTGCACTCCCTCGCGGCGAAGCTCGTGTCTCCACAGAAGCGTGGCGCGGTCGTCCACGTCGCGAAATACCTCGCCCCCGGCGACACGGCGACCGAAGCCGAGCTTCGCGGCGTCCTTGTGCGCATGCAGCCCGGCGTCGTGGTGAAGCACGCTCGCTTCCTTCCACGCATCCCCGTGGCCAACGTCCGCACCACCGCCGCCACGGGTGGCCTCGCGGGCCGCATCGTTCGCCCGAGCACGCCGAACGTGGCGCTCGTCGGTGACTGGGTCGGCCCTCGAGGAATGCTGCTCGATGCCGTGCTCGCCAGCGCGGAAGCGGCCGCAGCGACGCTCGTCGAATCGAAGACGGTATCCCGCGCGCCGCATCGCTCGGCCTCCGCATGAGCGCAGCCCTTCCCGAAGAGCGGCACCGAAGAAAGCTCCACGGGCTCGCGCTCCGTATGACCGGGTGCTCGGCCGACGCCGAGGACATCGTTCAAGAGGCGTTCCTGCGGCAGCTCGCCAAGCCTCCTCCGAACGGTGTGGACGTGGAGCCGTGGCTCGTCACGGTCACGTTGAACCTCGCTCGAGACAAGCTTCGCCGGCGGCGGCGCGAAGGGTACCGAGGCCCGTGGCTCCCCTCGCCCGTGGCGCCGCGCTCGCTCGACGTCGAGCCGGTCTCGCCCGACGACGCCAGCACCGAGGCGAGGTACTCGATGCTCGAGAGCGTGTCGTTCGCCTTTCTCCTGGCGCTCGAAGCGCTCACTCCGATGCAGCGCGCGGTGCTTCTGATGCGCGACGTGCTCGACGCGTCCGCGAAAGAGACCGCCGAGGCGCTCGGCTCGACCGAGGGAGCCGTGAAGGTGCAGCTCTTTCGCGCGCGGAAGAAGCTCGAGACCTACGATCGAACGCGTACTCGCGAGGACGCCCACGCAAAGGACCAAGCGCTGCTCGTGCGCTTCCTCACCGCCCTCCAAGAGGGAGACGCGGACGGCATGCGGGCCCTGCTGACCGAGGACGCCCAGGTCTTGTCCGACGGCGGTGGAGTGTTCCACGCGGCGGTGATTCCTGTTCGGGGCGCGACCCGTATCTGTTCGTTCCTCCTCGAGCTTCGTCGGAATGGCCCTCCGCTCGTGAGCGCCGAGCCAAGAGTCCTGGGTGGCCTGCCCTTCGTCGTCGGGGAGCAAGACTCGACCAGCCCCCACGTGGCGCGGCACTTCGCCCTCGGCTGCCGCGTCGACGCGTCGGGAAAGATCGCAGCCCTCTACACCGTGCTCGCGCCGCGCAAGCTGCACGGCCTGGTCCCTCAGGCCGTACCCACTCCATGAAGGTCGGGGCATAGCGGAATGCCCGGGCGGCGTACGTTACGGCGCCTCGAGCTCGGTACCGTCCTTGGCGTAGGTGCCCTCGCACGTCGCCTTGGACTTGCCCTGCACTTGGACCTGCACGCGAAACGCCGACGACGGCGGCGCCGCGCCAACGAACGTTCGAGCGACCGCGTCGCACGTGGGGGGCTTGCCAAGCGAACCGACCTGGCAAACGACGAGTTTGTCCGAGCTGCCCGGCGCGCGCTTGGCCGGGGCGGCGTCGGCGAGGTCCCGACCGAGCGCCTCCATGCGCGCGATGTCCATGACCATCGCCTCTTGGCAGCCGCTCTTGCGAAGCTCTGCAGTGCCCGGAGCCGTGCGTGCTTCTTCGGCGAGCTTCGCGCTTTCGCCGACGACCTTGGCCAACTTTTGCCCCTCGGGGCTCGAATACACACGCCACGCGCCGTAGCCGACGATCACGACTCCGATCACCACGACGCCAGCGAGCACGAGGAGCGCGACGATGCACCCGCTCATGCCCTTCTTGGGAGGAGCTCCTTGCATGCCGCCTTGCGGACCATATCCCTGATTCACGTTCGCTCCTTGCGCTTACCCGGGCCAATCTGCGCGGGCTGGTCGGTCACTACTCGCTTGTCGACCCCGCGTCACATCGTACTTTCGAGACGTCGAAGAGCCGTCCGCTCGGTCGCGACAGCCCACGCCGATCGTTTACCCGTCGGACGTAGCGAGGTCGGCCGCTTCCCTCTTGCGTTCGTCGCGAGCGAGCAGCGCGCCATAGACCGCCGGAAGCACGAGCAGCGTGAGCAACGTGGAGGACAAGATGCCTCCGATGACCACGGTGGCGAGCGGCCTTTGGACCTCCGCGCCGGCGCCCGTGGCGAGGGCCATGGGCAAGAATCCGAGCGAGGCCACGAGGGCCGTGGTGAGCACGGCGCGAAGTCGACCTTTTGCGCCTTGCGACACCGCCGCCACCGCCGGAACACCCGACTCGCGGAGGTGCTCGATGCTCGAGACGAGCACGAGCCCGTTCAGCACGGCCACGCCAAAGAGCGCAATGAAGCCGACACCTGCGGAGATGCTGAACGGCTCCCCACGAAGGAGAAGCGCGAAGAGGCCTCCCGAAATGGACATGGGCACGTTCAGGAAAATCACGAGCGCGGGACGGAACGTGCCGAACGTGGCCACGAGCAAGACCAAGATGAGCGCGAGCGTGATGGGCACGACCACGGCGAGCTGCGCGGTGGCGCTCTGGAAGCGCTCGTATTCGCCTGCCCACTCGGTGAAGTAGCTCGCGGGAAGCTTCACGTCCTTGTCGAGCTTCGATTTGGCTTCTTCCACGAAGGTGCCGACGTCGCGGCCGCGCACGTTGAGCTGGATGGTGATGCGGCGCTGGAGCTTCTCGCGGCTGATCTGCGAGGGTCCTGGCTCGAGGCTCACTTTTGCGAGCTGTCCGAGCGGCACCAGCGTGCCCTCGGAGCCTTTGGTGCGCACCGGAAGGGCCGCGATGGTCTCGGCGTTCTTGCGCGCGCTCTCGGCGAAACGGAGCTGGATGGGGTACTTCTGACCGCCCGTGACGACTTGGCCGACCTCGCTGCCACCCAGCGCGGACACGGTCTCGAGCACGGTCTTCGCGTCGAGGCCATAGCGCGCCACGCTCGCACGATCGAGGTCCACGGTGAGCACGTTGAAGCCGGCGATTTGCTCGGCCCGCACGTCGCGCGCGCCAGGAATGTCGCGCAGCACTCGGACCATTTTGTCCGCGTTCTGGCGCAGCAGCGTGAGATCGTGGCCATAGAGGTGAATGGCCAGATCGCTCTCGATTCCGGCGAGCAAATCGTTCGTGTTCATCTCGATGGGCTGCGAATAACCGAAGCCCGCACCGGGCACCTCTTC
>JAYUKI010000501.1:0-1268 GCA_043764595.1 Myxococcales bacterium
GACCAGTGCCCCCAGAAGGGGCGCTGGCGCAGAAACCTAAGCGTGGTTCCCGACCTGCTGACCGCCGAACGGTCCGCGCGTGGTTCGGAGACTCAAATCGCCTACACCCATGGCGAGGATCCTAGCGTCGTGACCGGCAAAGGTAGCCACTCGATGGTGGTCCAGTCGATCACGCACCTTCCACGCCCATACGTCAATGTACCTGGCCTTGGCCTTCCGGCATACGGAAGGTCGACATTTCGGTACGAGAACTTCACGAGGGATGCCCAAAGCCCGGACGTGATTGGCTTCGAAGGGGTGACGACGACGGCGCAAAGCTTCATCGATGGCACCCCGGGCGCAGCGGTCACCACGACCGACACGTACGATGTCCGCGAACAGGCCACCTCCGTGGACGGCGTGGCACTACCGACTCGCTACCCGTTTCGGGGAGCCAAGGTCCGAACCGAATCGAGCGACGGCGCCGGAAGCGTAGCCACCACGTACGTGAGGGGGGCGCGAATCGTAGGCAATGGTGTTCGCCTCGAGGAAGTTTCCGAAACGACTCGCACGTGCGCTTCGGGAGTATGTGCGGATAGCCAGATCGCAATCCTCTCTCGCGACGCATTGGGATTCGTGACCGAGTCGGTGAGTGGACGTAGCAACGGAGTGTCCGTGCTCGTGAACGAGCGCGACACCCAACGGATGCGAGTGGCCTTCGAGCATCGAACGGACGCCCGCTGGCAGCTCGGCCTACCGGTGCACAAGGAATCGCGCGGCACGACAGAAACCTTCGCCGGTGAACAATCGGACGTCGTGCTTGCCTCATCGGACACGGTATTTGGCGCGCGAGGCGAAGTCCTTTCGACCCGCACTCCAGAGGCGAGCACGGCCGGATGCGCTCCGCCCGGTCCCAGCGTGAGCACCTTCGATGTCGATGACTTTGGGTTGGTGGCGCGTGAAACGGGTCCGAGCGGCCTCGTCGTGGCGCGCACGTTCGACGCCCACCACCTCTACGTCGCAAGCACGACGAGCACGGTCCGTCGGTACTCCGACGGTGAGGTCGACGGCACGACGGCGTTGAGCTCGCACGTCACGCACGATCTTCGCCATGGCGAGCAGCTCTCGTACACGGACCCGAATGGCCACACATGGACAAGCTCGTTCGATAGCCGCGGGCGAATGCTCGAAGAGCGAATTCCCGGTGGTGCTCGCATCCGGTGGATCACGTATGGCGACACCTATCCGTCCACCGAGCACGTCTATACCGTTACGGATGAAGGCGCCTC
>JAYUKI010000502.1:0-1268 GCA_043764595.1 Myxococcales bacterium
GCGCTCGGTGCGAACGAAAAAGGCGTCTGCGCCCACGTCGAGACGTTCGGAGCCGAGTGTGGACAGGTCGATGCGCGTGCGTGCATCGAGGCCGGTCCCCGTTTTCGCGACCGAGGCGGCGCCCTCGTTCACGAATGGGTGAACCGCCACGAGATCCGGATCGACGGGAGCTGCGTCGGCAGCTCCCCCGTCGGCCACGGGTGCGATGCCGTCGGACGAGCAAGCCGGGCCGACGAGAAGCGAACCCAATGCTCCGCCCAGGAACACGCGTCGGCCGACCCCAGCAGTTTTCGGCCCGTGCACATCACGACCGTACCCTGTCGTACGTCTCGGGTCGACCTCGTGCGAAACGCGCCGCCGCGAGCTAGATGGCCTTGCCCATCGTCGAATAGCCCTTGTCCACGTAGAGCGTGGAGCCCGTGATTCCGGCTCCGAGCGGGCTCGCGAGGAAGGCCGCGGTCGCCCCGACGTCGAGGGCCGTGATGGCTTCGGGGAGAGGCGAGTTCGCACGTGTGTAGTCGATCATGTCCTTGATGAAGCCGATCGCCGACGCCGCGCGGGACGCGAGAGGTCCGGCCGAGATGCAGTTCACGCGGTGGCCCCACTTGCGACCTGCCTCGAACGCGAGAGTGCGCGTGTCGCTCTCGAGCGCGGCTTTGGCGGTGCTCATTCCGCCGCCGTATCCAGGGATCGTGCGCGCGGCGGCGAGGTAGGACAGGGACAGGAACGTGCCGCCTGGCTTCATCATCGGGCCAAAGTGGCGCACGAGCGAGACGTTCGAGTAGGCGCTCGTTCCGATGGCGGAGAGATAACCCTTGCGGCTCGTCTCGAGGAGTGGGTTTTTCACCTCGGGACCGTTCGCGAGCGAGTGGACCACGATGTCGACCGGGTTCTCGCCGAAGTCCTCGCGGAGCTTTGCGGCGATTCCGCCGATGGAGACGTCGCCGTGCTCCTTGTAGCGTTTGCTCTCGCGGGTCTCTTCGGGGATGTCCGCGAGCGTGTCGAAGTCGGCATCGAGGGCGTAGATCTTCTCGAAGACCATCTTTTCTCCCGACGAAAGCACCATCGACTCGTCGAGCTTTCCACGGCGCAGGAGCGTGGTGAAGATGTTGAAAGCAGGTGGCCAGGTTCCGACGCACACGGTCGCACCCGCTTCCGCGAGTGCCTTGCCGATGGCGAAACCGAAGCCGGCGTCGTCTGCCACGCCCGCCACGAAGGCGCGCTTTCCCTTGAGGTCGATCGGAAGCATGGGCGCACCCTTTCAAGGG
>JAYUKI010000503.1:0-15302 GCA_043764595.1 Myxococcales bacterium
GCGCTCGACGTTCGCCCGCATCGCCACGAGGTCCGCCCTCGCGTTCGCCATTCCTTCGGCAGCGCTGGTGCTGACACCGGCATGCTCCGAAACCACGCCCGCGGTCCCGCGCGTGATTCTCGACTCGGCCATCCGTCCGGGCACGAACACGCAGGCCGAGTGCCAGATTTCGTCCCGTGAATGGGTCCAAATCGGCAACTTCGGCGGCATTGGCACAGCTCCTCGCCCGGTCGACAACGGCTCGACGGAAGGCAGCGGCTCCGTGTCGGTCAGCTGCGGCGTTCTGGCCGAAGGAGACGGCTTCCGGGTGAGCGCCTCCGCCACGTTGAGCGGTGGCGACGGCGGCACCGTGACGATAAATGGCCTCTTCAGCACGGCCAGGCAGCCGCAGCAGAACATCACCGTGGTGTTCAACCGAACCGACTTCGGTCGATTCGAGCAGAAGGACTGCGTCGCCAACTACGACGTCAACGAGAACGCCGGGGTGGCCTCGGGTCGTGTTTGGGCCAAGGTGACCTGCCCGAAGGCCGGACGCGAAGGTGGTCGACGCTGCGAGACGGAAGCTCAGTTCCGTTTCGAGAACTGCGAACAGGCGATCGCTCCCCAGTAGAGCGATTGCTGGTCTGCTCGGGACGGGGGAGGCGACGAGATCCCGCCTCCCTCGACTTGCGTCAGCCCCGCGAGCCTCTCGACTTTCCGGCGTTCAGGTCGGCGAGCACCGCACGCACTTCCGTAGCGACTTCGAACTCCGGTGCGGCTTCGAGGAAAGCCTCGAGGTGTCGGCGCGCGGCCGCATCGTCGCCGCGCGCGAGATACGCCATGCCGAGAGCGTAGAGTGCGTCCGCGTCTCCCGCGGCGCGGTCGAGAGCCTGGTTTCCTTCGTTTATGGATTCCTTGAGCTCGCCGAGCTGACGAAGCACGTGGCAAAGAGCGACGCGCGCTCCGACATGGTCGGGGGCGACGAGGACACACGCGCGGTACGCGTCCCGCGCGGCCGCGATTTCGCCGCACTCGAAGAGCGCTTGCCCGAGGAAGAAGTAGGCGTACGGGTTCTTCGCGTCGACGCGAAGGACGTCACGTAACGAGACGAGAGCTTCGCGGAAACGCTCCTCGTGCAGGAGCTCGATGGCGTCCTCCACGGAGTCCCAGTGAGCGTGATCGCGTGGAGCAGGCGGCTTTTCGGGCATGGCTCGCCAGCCGATACACGAAAGCGACATTTGTCGCAAAGCTCACTCACCCTCGCCGCACATGAGTTAGAGTTTCGTTCTATCCAGCCATGGCTAGTGACGAACATCCCGCAGAGAGCCGTGAGTCGCCCACGCTCGCGCCCCCTGACGAAACCGGGCTCGGCCTCGTGGAGCTTGGTTGGGACTTGAACCCGGACGCTCGGTTTTACCGTGGCTTGAAAGAGCACGCCAAGCGCGCCGAGCTCTTGGCGACCTTGTTGACTGCGGGCGCGTTCGATCAGGACGAGGGGCTGCTCGCGGTACGCGCAACGCTGCTCGCGCTCGGACGAAACGCTCGAGAATCGGGGATTTTTCCGCTCGAAGAGATCGCCACTTCCCTCGCCGCTTCCGTCCGCGCGATCGTGGGCAGCACCCACACCTCGCCCGGCGTGGACGTCGTGGTCGTCGATCCGGACGAAGTCTCCCGTAACCTCGTGGCCATCCGAATGGAGGCGCTCGGCTACACTGTTCGGGCTTGTTCCCAGTACAGCGAGCTCGTTGCGTGTTTGTCGGAGCGAGTTCCCGAGCTCCTCGTCTATGAGACGGTGCAAGACGAGGCCCTGGCCTTGACGGTTTGCCGAACTCTCAAGGAGCTCTGTGCAACCTATCCGAACATGCAGCTTGCGCTGTTTGCCTCGACGGACGAGGACACGCTCAAGTCTCACGCAACCACCGCGCATGCGAGTTTGGCCGTCATGAAAGACGCGGGCCTGGACGAGCTCGTGAGGCGCGTAAAGGCTCTCATGACCAGGCCCTCGGAGCTTCCCCCGAGCGACCCGACGAGCTCGCTCTAATCCCCGCACGCACCAGTAGTTGGGGACTGGCGGCATTCGAGGAAAACGCGCGGGCGTGCCGCGGTCAGTCGATGCCTAGCTTCGCCTTGATGCGCGCGACGTTCGTGAGGGTTCGCGAGTCGTTGGGCTCGATCGCCAGCGAGCATTCGAAGAGACGCAACGCTTCGCGGAAATCTTTGCGCAGGTACGCTTCGGTCGCGCGCTCCTGGAGAACCCCCACGTACGCGTTGGGCCGCTCGCGCTCGAGCTCTCCCGAGGCGCGCCCGGGCTTGGTGAGGGGCGGTTGTGGTGCGTCTTTGACTTTTCGGACTTCGGAGACTTCCTTCGGGGTGGCGAAGCTGAGCTCGGAACCGTCGCGTATTTCGGCGGACGCGGACGGCTTCGCGAGGGCTTCGTCGCGATCCTGCCGCGTCGCAGCGTCCATCAACAGGACTTTCCACGAGGTTCGTGCCAGTGCCATGTGGACCGACGCAGCGTTGAGCTCCGGAACGATGCGCACGACATAGCGCCCTTTTCGCTGCTGCATCAAAGAGAAGAAGGCCTCGAGGCCCACCAGCCCGAACGCCACGCAGCGCACCACTTGCCCATTGCTCACCGTCAGACGACCCACGTGACCTGGACCGACCGTGAGGTCCACCTCCCGGCTGTTGCCCGCCATGCACAGCATCTGCACGAGCTCCGGCAGGGCCACATCCCCGAGCTCCCCCTCGAGTACGACTTTCGTGGCGGTAAGGCCCATCTTTGCACCATACTCCTGGCCAAATTGCCGCGCCATCCCCTCGTCGCCGTTCGCGCGACGCGCCGACGTGCGGGGCGCGCCTTGGCCTTCGGAGCGCGTGAGGCTCAAACCTGATGGGGTGCCCGGCGGTTTGCTCTTTGGTTTCGCCGTTTTCCGGCACGTCTTTTAGGTGTCCCGTATCGTCTGCTAACCTCGGTCCGATGGCCTCCGACAGCACGAAGAAAACATTGGTGGCCCTGGGTGTGGTCGGAGTCGCCCTTGCCGGCCTCATGACACCAATAAAGTCAGACTTTCCCGAAGCCACTCCCTCCGGAAAGGCGCAGCCGATGGACCTCTCTGCTTTCTCGAGCGACAAGCCGCAGAAGCCGCTCCGGTTGCTCTTCATCCACCACTCCTCCGGTGGGCAGCTCTTCTCGGATCAGGGGCCGGAAAAGGAGCGTGCAAGCTGCATACTTCTGACCCATCCGAACGGCGGGGGCCTTCGCGCTAGGCTCACGGCTCAGGGCTACGAAGTGCACGAGGCCTCCTATGGAAGCGAGGTTGGCGACAAGACCGATCTCTTCGACTGGAAGCCGAAGTTCTCTCAGAAGATGGGGAAAGTCCTCACGGTCGACGAAAACGACACCTTCCTGGGAGACGGAAAGAAGCACGATATCGTGCTCTTCAAGTCCTGCTACCCGAACAACCGCTTCGTTGGAGTGGGCGAAGGCGCCGGCAACGCGAACGGGCCCGATCTGACGGTCGCCAACGCCAAGGCGACACTCACCTCGTTGCTCGAGGACTTCAAGAAGCACCCCGAAACCCTGTTCGTGTATTTTACGCCCCCTCCGGACGCCCCCCCCGGGCCCGAACGTGCGTTCAAAGTGCTCTTGAAGAAGCTCACCGGAAAACCACCGGCCTCGGACGCCGCACGCGTCCAAGCGAAGCTCGCCCGCGAGCTCGACACCTGGGTGGTCGGCAAGGACGGCTGGCTCAAGGACTACCCTCTGAAGAACGTCGTCGTCTTCGACTACTACGACGTACTCACGGGTCAGGGGCGCTCCGACCTATCGCTTTATCCGACGGGAGATGGAACCGACAGCCACCCATCGTCCGAAGGAAACAAGCTCGCCGCCGCGGCGTTTCCCGAGCTCCTGAACCGGGCCGTCCGTCGCGCCGGACTGTCCAACTGAATCGGTGATCTCGACCCGACTTTGCGATTCGAACGACGACATGCCCTTCGTGGGCCTCGTTTTTTGCCCCCGTTGAAGAGCATTTCGGGCGACATTCTACCGCGATGGCCTACGTCGCGCAGCCTCTCGAGCTCGAAACGCAGAAGGATCTCTTGACCTCCCTCTGGGTCGAGAACCTCTCCGATCCCGGCATTGCAAAGGTCAAGGAGCGCCGAGTCACCTGGCTCTATGGCGAGAACCCTGCCGGCCCATCACGAACGTTCCTGGTCAGCGACGATGGCAAGGACGGTCTCGTAGGGTGTGCTTCGGCCTATCCGCGCGAAGTGTTGGTTGGCACGAACGCGGTGGTGGCGGGCGTACTCTCGGATTTTGCCGTGAAACGAGCGCACCGCGCGGCGGGGGCGGCCGTCATCGTGCAGCGTGTGATCTCGACCTCGGCGAAAGACGCCGGAACCTCCCTTTTGTTCGGGTACCCGAACAAGTCCTCCACGCCGATCTTCAAGCGCGTCGGATACAAGGTGGTCGGTGAGGCCACCGACTACTTGAAGCCTTTGCGCGCAAGCGCCTACCTCGAGCGCGCGCTCTTGCCTCAAATCCAGAAGCGGGCGCCGCAGCTCGCCCCGTGGATCGAGGAGAACGCGATGGACACGCTGGTGTCGCTCGGTGGCGTGGCCGCGGACTTGGGCATGGGCGTGGCCGAGCGCCTCGCTCGGTATGGCCTCGGGTTCGACCTCGTGTTCGAAGACTCGGCGCGGGTGGACGAGCGGTTCAACGGACTTTGGGAGCGTGGCCGCGGACAGACCGCGATTGAGCTGCCTCGCACCGCCGCCTACTTGAACTGGCGCTACGCCGACTTCACCACGGCCCGCTACCGCTTTTTTTCCGCATCTTCGCGCAAGACCGGACGTGTGAACGGGTACCTCGTCTACACGGTGAGCGACGGCTGGGTGAACGTCGCGGACGTGTTCGTCGACGATCCGCGAGTGACGCTCGATCCGCTGCTTGCGGCCTTTGCGACGTCGATGCGCAAAGAGGGTCATAAGGCCATTTGCATCGCTCACGTCGGACGCGACGATCTGCCGAAGCGCCTCAAGCTTCATGGCTTCTTTCCGAAGCCGAACGGCCGTTTCTTGATGGTGCAGGTGCTCGAGGGCGCACCGCGCGAGCTTCAATCGCTCGCGTACGAGGTCGCCAGTTGGTCGATTTTCGACGGCGATCTCGACATCTGACGACACGAGCAGTCCGCACGAGAACCTGGAAGAGGGAACGATGGCGATTCCGATTGCGTTCGTGGTCAACAACTTCGACGTCGGAGGGCTCGAGAAGGTGGTCCTCAGCCTTTTGCGCCGCATCGACACGGCGAAGTTCACACCATTTGCAGTGTGCGTGGACGGCCCGGGAAGGCTCTTTGACGACGTTCCCCTGCCACGGGAGCGCATTCTCGTTCTCGACAAATCGGGCGCCAAGAAGGTCGGTCCGTTTTCGTTCGATCCGAGCGTGCTCACCCGAATGGCTCGGTTTTTCTTCGCGAATGGCATTCGCATCGTGCACGCCCACAACCTGGCCCCGCTCATTTTTTCGGGCCTCGCGGCGCGTCTGGTCTTTCCGCGGCCCAAGGTGGTCTATTCGGAGCACAACCAAATCTACAGCGCGAGCGATACCCACGTGGCGCGCTTCAAGCACTACGCGAAGCTTGCCGACCGCATCGTCGCCGTCTCCCACGATCTCGAGCGAACGCTCGCGCGCCGGGTCGGTCTCACCAAGAATGTCTCCGTCATTCACAACGGGATCGATGGCAAGCGCTTCACCCGCGACGAAGCGGCCATCGCACGAATCCGTGCGGAGCTCGGCGTCGCGGACGACGAACACTTGGTCGGTACTGCCGTCGTGCTCTCGAAGCAGAAGGGCATCGCTTACCTTCTTGGAGCCGCCGAGCTGGTGCTCGCGAGAGATCCGAAGGTTCGGTTCGCGATCGCGGGAGATGGCCCTCTGCGCGGCGAGCTCGAGGCGCGGGCGAAGAGCATGGCCCTCGGCGACCGCGTGAAATTCCTAGGCTACCGGTCGGACGTCCCTCAGCTCGTCTCGGCCCTCGACACCTACGTGCTCCCTTCCCTGTGGGAGGGCTTGCCGCTCGCACTCCTCGAGGGGCTCGCCATCGGCGTTCCCCTCGTCGCGACGACGGTCGGAGGGAACCCCGAGGTCATCGTCCCCGGGGAAAATGGCTTCCTCGTGCCGCCAAAGGACGAGCTTGCCCTCGCCGATGCCATTCTGCGCGTGAAGGCCGGTGGCCCCGCGTTCGCCCGCGAGGTCCGCGAACGCAGCCGTGCGCGCTTCGAACGATCGTTTAGCGAAGACGCCATGACGCGTGCTCACGAGAGCCTCTACGACGCATTGCAGGACTGAAGAGAACGGTTCAGCTCCTACGAAAAGGTCCGAAACCAGGGGTCTTTCGGCCCCCGGCTTCCATGCTAGGACGTTCGTCATGAAGCGCGTTCTCGACGCAAAGCCGGACTCCCTGAGTTTCTTTTTGCCGAGGCGCGGACGCTCGAGCACCACGCGCGTCGCCGTGGCGCTTGCGTCGCTCGTAGCGGGGACGTCGCTCGCGAAGGAAGCGGGTGCCGCCAGCTTCGACACTCGAACCGGCACCGTCGTGCTCGGACAGGGCACCACACGCGGTGTCTCGTTCGACGACACGGACCTGCTGAAGAAGATGAACGTGCGCGTCGCCAAGTGGAACGCGCGAAGCTTCCTCGAGCTCGACTACTCGGACGCGACCCCAGAAGTGCTCGCCGGGTTCCTGGCCAAGGGCAACGAGAATGCGATCGAAGGGTCGGGCGCCCTTCGGCTCGGTAAAGAATCGAAAGGACTCGTCTTTTTCGACAAGGAAACATTCGACAAGCTCAAGACGAGCCGCTTCGAGGTGACCTTCTGGGGGCGCGCCGACGGCGTGGCGCCGCCCTTTTTCGTCGCCTACGGACGCACGGACGAGGACGTCTACACGAAGGACCGTTACCCCTTCGCGCAAGTGCGTGCATTGCGCACGGGAAAACAAACGTCCGACGGTTGGGCCGAATACGCGACTGGGCCACTCGACGGCGAGGTGTTCGGTGTCGGCGTTCGAGCCATCGGGTTCGTCCCGCGCAGTGTCGACGACGGCGACAGCTTCCTCGTCGACGCGCTCGAGATCCGCAGAGTGGACGACAAGCTCGTGCGCGCGAACGTGTGCACGCAAGACGACGTGGCAACGTCCTGCGGCTCGGACGGGGACTGCATGTACGGCCACTGCGTGCCGTCGTCGGTCACGTGGGGGCCTTTCCCTGCCCCAGCCCTGCGCGCGGAGCTTGCCGAGCGCTGGATCTTCGTCATGACCAAGATTCACGGGGACCGAAACTCGATCGCGATCGCCAACGCGAAGCTCATGCCCGAAGCGCGTCGCCTCGTCGAGAGCGCGAAGTCGTCCCGCGAGCTCGTCGGCGGTCTGGCGAGGCTCGTGAACGAGACCCGCGACAACCACACGTCGTTCGGCTCGCCGTCGAACTTCACGTACTTCAATCCGCAGCTCAACTACGCGAGCTCCAGCGGACTCGGATGTTTCGGAGTGGTCGAGAAAGACCTCGTCGGCGGAGGAATGGGCTACGGCGTCTTCACCGTTGCAGGGGAGTCCCGCCTCAAGCCCGGCGACGTCTTGGCTTCGATCGACGGTCAAGATCCGAAGAAGTGGGTCGACAAGCACTACCCTTCGTTCTCTCGCACCCTCCCGAACGATCCGCGCTCCGATTGGGGCGAGACGGCAACCGCGATGGCCGAGATGCTCGTGTCGCGTGCAAAGACCTTTACCGTCACGCGCTGCAAGAGCGTCACGGAGTGTGCCGGGGCCGACAAGACCGACGTGACGGTGGACGTGGGAGAGCTCGTCTACCAGGCCATTCTGGCCGGCGAGAGCGGCGGCTCGGGCTCGATTGAGTGCACGGCGCGTCTGCAAAACGCCGTCGCGAATCCGCGCACGCGATCGCAGAGCGGCGAGGACTACGTAAACGTCGAGGACAAGCCTTCGGGAGAGCGTTCGGTCCAGTTCGATGGCTTCAGCGGTCAAGCCGGCTGGGAAGCTCAGATGAACGACGTCTTCAAGACGGGCCCTGCGAAGGTCCTGATGGACGCCCGCGAAGGGCACGGAGGCTACTACTCGGCCATCGATTTCCTTTTCAAAATCATGCGAGGCCCGAGCGAGCCTTTTGGCGTGCTGTCGATCGGCCGTGGCGGCTACGGCAATCCGGATCCCGCGAATCTCTTCTCGAGCGGGCGAACGTGCACGACGGAGAGCGGTCAAAACGAGCTCGTATGCGTCGCATCGAACATCGACGGCTTCTTCTCGCTCACGGGCACGGCCGAGCCTCCGGCGATGCAAAGCAAGATCGCGTGGCTCAACACGGTGGACGTCTCGGCGAACGACTACATGCCGAAGCTCCTTCAAGGGCGGTCCAAGTTCCGCATCTTTGCGCCACACCCCACGTCGGGGGCCTTCGGCTCGGTCATCCAGCTCCCTTCGATGCTTCCGGGATTCCAGGGCGGTTCGATTCAAATCCAAGACAGCCGATTTGCGAAAGACTACGCGTCCGCCGCCGCCAATGGCGTGCGTTGGGAGAGTGGGCACGGCGTCGAACCGGACGAGACCGTGGTGCAGAAGCAGTCCGACATTCTCCGCGGCGAGGACACGCTGCTCAACACCGCTCGCGCTTGGCTCGAGGCCCCGTGAAAGACAGGATTTTTACGATGATCTCGCTCGGCCGCTCCCTCTCCTCGCGTGTCGCGAACCTGTCGCCTTTGTTCTTGGTGCTGGCGCTCGTCGGCTGTGGCGGTGACGACGACGCGATGCGTTTCCCCAAACCCGCCGGAAGCACGGTCGCACCGCCTCCTCCTCCGCCTCCTCCACCCGCAGCGCTTCGTACGCTCGGAACCGGGACGCTCCAGCCGACGACCACGCAGAACCTGTTGCTCGATCCGGGGTTCTTTCTCACCGAACAGGGTGGTCAAATCGCCGGTGCGTTCTTGGCCGTCTACGAGCAGGGTCAAGGCCAGCTCCAGCTTCGGGTGCGGATCGACTCTACGTCGCCGGCAGGATTCGGCGGCGGAGTGGTGCTCGCAAAAGACCCAAAGGCTACCGACGAAAAGGCCCGTAGTATCCAGTTCTTGGCGGCGTTCACCGGAGGCAAAGGCCCGTTCGTCGCCAAAGTCTGGGTCTCCGCAACCGACGCTTCGGGCGCCCCACGAGCCTTCCCGGAGGACGGAGGCGGCTTCGAGGCGAGCGTGCTCAATCCGGCTCGTCAATCCACCGCTGCGGATCTCGTGCGCGATCCCGAAAAGACGAAGCAGGTCGGAGCGCGCACATGGGTGCTCTACACGGGACAGCTCGCCCCCGAAATCGTCGGCGGTGGGATGATGATCATGACCACGGGGACGAAGGGAGGCGGATTCGAATTCGCAGCCCCCGAAATCGTTGCCATCTCGGCCGCGAACGGAATGTCTCGGATTCCCGCGCTCGCCGTACGGCCTCTGAAGAGCTCCGAACGCGAGGCCATCGCGACCTACGGAAAGATTCCGAAGCGGCTCGAGCCGGCCAAAGCAGGCGAGCGTTCACCGCGACCGATTCCCTGAAAGCCCAAGCGCTGACTCGTTCGAGCCCGTTGATCCGCTGCTTGCACACGCGCACACGCGACTGCCGAGCGCGCTGCGGCGATGACGTGTGCCACGAACGCAGCGTTCCACGCGTGGATTATTTTTTGGAATCCGGTGACTTGAAGCCGCCCGAGCTCGCTTTTCGCGCCGCCACGAACTTTTCGAGACCCGAAAACTGCTTTTCCAGGGCCGCGAGCTCCGCTTGATCGGCGTCCTTCACGTCGAGCAAGAGCTCGGCGAGCTCCGCAAGCTCGTAGGGCTGCGCAAAGGGCTTCCAGTCCACGAGAGCCACCTCGATTCGCAAGGTCAGATCGTCGCGGTCCACCATCACGAGTCACCCTTTTTCGCGGGAGGGAACGACGAGGGAACGGCTGCACGCAGCGGACGGTACGATCCGCGCTCCTTCGACTGTCGCTTGTAGACGACCGCGTGGCAAGGCAAGAGGTCGATCGTCTCACCGGCGAAAGCGACGTATGGCGGCGGCTCGCCGGGTACGGACGTGTCGAGGCACAACGTCCAGCGTTCGCCCCAATCCTCGCTTGGAAACGTGAACTTCGTGGGCGCGCGGGAGGCCGAAAGCACCACGAGAAACGAATCGTCGACCACTGGAGAACCGAGCTCGTCCAGGGCCGCTAGGGCGTCGCCTGCGAGGAGCCACGCGATGCGAGCACGCGCGCTGCCTGGCATCTTCTTGCCGAGCTCCCAGTCCGCGCCGGTCTTTTCTTGCCCGTCGAACGTGAGCCACGCAATGTCTTGGGTCCCGGGTTGATCGCGAGCGGCCCCGCGCAAGAAGCGCCGACGACGAAACACCGGATGGCGCCGGCGAAGGCCGAAAACGAGCCGAGAGAACGTGAGCTGGTCCTCGTGCTCCTGCGTGACCGACCAGTCGATCCACGAGATGGGGTTGTCTTGGGCGTACGGGTTGTTGTTCCCGCCCTGCGCCTTTGCCACTTCGTCGCCTGCGGTGATCATCGGGACCCCCAGCGAGAGCGCCAGGGTGAGCATGAGGTTGCGGGTCTGCCTCGCGCGAAGCTCGAGGGTTTCGGTGTCGTCGGTGTCCCCCTCGACTCCGCAGTTCCAAGAGGCGTTGTCATCGGTGCCGTCTCGGTTGTCCTCGAGGTTCGCGAGGTTGTGCTTTCGCTCGTACGAAACGAGGTCGCGCAGCGTGAAGCCGTCGTGGGCCGTGATGAAGTTGATACTGGCCTGGGGGTGACGGCCGTCGTCTTCGTAGAGGTCGCTCGAGCCAGTTAGCCGATAGCCCATCTCCGACACTTGGTGGGCGTCGCCCGTCCAGAAGCGCCTGACGGTGTCGCGGTAGCGCCCGTTCCACTCGGTCCAGAGGACGGGGAAGTTTCCGACTTGGTAGCCGCCTTCGCCGAGATCCCAAGGCTCGGCGATGAGCTTCACCTGCGACAGCACGGGGTCCTGATGGATGATGTCGAAGAAGCCACTCATCTTGTCGACCGAGCCGGCCTCACGGGCGAGCGTGGACGCGAGATCGAAGCGGAAGCCGTCGACGTGGAGCTCGGTCGCGAAGTAGCGCAGGCTGTCCATCACGAGCTTGAGCGTCTGCGGGCTCTGCATGTCGAGGCTGTTGCCGCAGCCGGTGAAGTCTTCGTACTCCCGACGATCGTTCTGCTTCAGACGATAGTAAACGCGGTTGTCGATGCCTCGCAGGGAGAGGGTGGGCCCGAATTTGTCCCCCTCGCAGGTGTGGTTGTAGACGACGTCGAGCACGACCTCGAAGCCGCGCGCGTGGAGCTTCTTGACCATGCGGCGAAATTCGTCGACCTCGGTCCCGTGGCGTCCCGAGCGCGAAAAACGCGGCGATACGGCGAAGTACCCGAGAGTGGAGTAGCCCCAGTAGTTCGCGAGGCCCCGCCGTACGATGAAGTGTTCGTCGGCGTGGGCATGCACGGGCAGAAGCTCGATCGTCGTCACGCCGAGCGAAGCGAGGTGGTCGAGAACCGAATCATGGGCGAGGCCTTCGTAGGTTCCACGGAGCTCTTCTGGGACGCCGGGGTGCGCCATGGTGAGGCCCTTGACGTGCGCCTCGTAGACCACCGTGTCTCCCCAAGGGACGTCCGGCTTGACGTCGTTTTCCCAGTCGAAACCGGAGGGATCGACGACGACGCACTTCGGTACGTACGGCCCGTCGTCCTCGAGGCTGAGCGTGAGGTCGTCTCTTCCGGCTTCCCGGGCATAACCGAAGACGGGCTTTGCGTAGTCGACCGTTCCCGTGATGGCACGCGCGTACGGATCGACGAGCAGCTTGTGAGGATTGAACCTGTGCCCGTTCTTGGGCTCGTACGGACCGAAGACCCGAAAACCGTAGCGCTGACCGGGCCGCACCCCTTCGACCCGCCCATGAAACACGTAGGTCGTTCGCTCACGGAGCGGGATGCGTGTCTCACGACCGTCGTCGTCGAACAAGCAGAGGTCGACGCCGGTCGCGTTCTCCGAGAAAATCGCGAAGTTGGTCCCTGTCGCGTCGGGTGTGGCGCCGAGCGGGTGGGGCCTTCCTGGACGAAGCACGTAAGCCATCTCCCCTCAGTTTACACGGACGGTCGCATGCGCCGTGACCGAAGCGTCAGAGCCTTCGGGAGGTCTCGAGGAGCCCACGAATCCGGGCGAATCGAGCCATGAGCGCAGGGTCGGCCGCGAGCTCTTCAATGGTTCGGGGGAGCTTGTAGGTCCAGTTCTCGGGACCGACCACGCCCGGCGTGTTCACGCGGGTCTTGTCGAACAGAATTTCTTGGACGAGCACGAGCGCGAGCTCGGAGTTGGCCGAATAGAGCGCGCCGAGCAGCGCGAGGTTCCGCTCCTCTTCGGTCTCCGGGATCGCGAAACCCCAGTTTTTGGCGAGGGCCTCACGCTCCCACGTCTCGAGCTCCTCCCACCAGCCCGTGATGGGAGCGGTGTCGTGGGTGCTCCACGAGGCGACACTCAGCGCGGGGATTTCGGCAGGCGAGTTGTAAGCGCCGTCGCGACGGTCCCACGGAAGGACTCGGTACCCGGGGATCCCAAGGCGCGTGAGGCTGTCGCGAGCGAAGTCCGGAATGACCCCGAGGTCCTCCGCGATCACTTTCGACTTCCCGGCGGCTTCGAGGACCGCGGACAGGACTTTTTCCCCTCGGGCCTTCTGGGCCGGCTCGCCGGCAGGAACGAAGCGTCCCTTGCCGTCCGCGTCCGTGAAGGGCTTCACCCACTGGCGGAAATAGCCAATGGCGTGGTCGAGCCGGAACCTGTCGTAGAGCGTCGCCGCGTGAGCGGTACGTTCCCGAATCCATTGAAGATTATTCGCGTCCAGCGATTCGAAATCGTACGCCGGGAGGCCCCAATCTTGACCGTCGGCGGAGAAGGCGTCGGGGGGCGCGCCGAGGGAGACGTCGAGCCGAAAGTCCTTCCGATTCACCCAAACGTCCGCGCTCTCCGAGCCGACCACGAAGGGCAAATCGCCCATGAGCTCCACGCCGATTTCGCGAAGCGCGGCGTGGGTCTTCCGCCACTCGCCTTCGAGCAAGAACTGGCGGTAAAGATGCTCGATGACCGCACGCCCGAGGGGGTGCGTCAGCTCGGGGGCCTCGGCGTGACGAACGACCTCGGGGGCGCGATCGCGCTCGGCTTCGGGCCACGTGGTCCAGCCGTAGCCGTCATGCGTGTCACGGAGCGCCACGTAAAGAGAGAGGTCCCGCGCCCACCGCGAGCGGGCCACGAAGGCGTCGAACTCGGCGGCGCGCGGCGTCTTGCGCGAAAGCTCACGGTCGACGAACCGCTCGAATGCGACCGACAGCGCTCGTTCTTTCAAGACGCGTGCGCCCTCGAAGTCGACGCGCGGGAGGGCGCGGAGGCGCCGAATCTCTGCTTTCGTCTCGGGCGAGAAGAACGCTGCGAGGGCGGCCTCGTCGAGCTCGGGGATGGCTTCGATCGTGAGGTAAATCGGGTCGATGCCGAACGCCGTGCGCGCTCCGTAAGGGCTCGTCTCGCCGTGGGCGAGCTCGTACGGCGGGAGGATTTGGACCAGCGCGTGGCCGGAGGTCTTCACGAGACGGGCGAAAGGAAGCAGTGATGAGACCTGCCCCACCCCCCAATCGTCCCCCGTGCGGAGGGCTGAGAGAGGAACCGTGACGTCTGCGATTCGCGAAGGAGAGCTCATGACGAAGCCCTCCTCATGGCACCGTCTTCCGTCCATCGCAAGCAAAACGTGCCTCTTTCGTGAGGTGAGGTCCAAGGGGTTGGGTGACCCCCGCCATGCCTTCTTTTCGAAGGCTCGGGAACCTCGTCGTTCCGTGGGACACTCAGCAAGTCCCTTGGACCGCGCCGCCATCACCGCCCTCGCGCTATCGCTTTCGCTGTCGGCGCACGCCGCCACGGCGCTCGCCTTGCTTTTGCCACGGCGGCCGCACGTACGCGAGGAAATCCCCGTCCCGGTGGACCCGCGCGGGCTCGCGGGGCAGTCGTTCGAGGTGCCGGCGTTGGAAGCGACGGCCGATGAAGAGCCAACGGCAGGCTCGTCGGGCCCGCAAGCTACCGTGCCCACCGGTCCCGCGGGCCACTCGGCTCGCTTGGAGGAGGGATACAAGCCGAAAGCCCAAGCTTCGCCGGCCGGAAAACCTGCGCGCGAAAAGCCAACGGCGGCGCACACCGATGCCCCAGGAACGGATTCGAACGGAGTGGGTACGGCCCTCTACGGAGCCGCGGGAGACCGCTCGGCGGTCGATCTTGCCACGGCCTTGACGCGCGGATTTCCTCAGGCCGCCAGCGCCGATCCGGCTTGGGCGCAGGCTCCGATGGGCCCTGCCGGCGACGTGACCGTCGTGCTCACCCTCGACGACACCGGAAAGCTCGTCGGCTCCGACGTTGGAGCGGGCGCGAGCCCGGCGCTTCAGTCGGGCATTCGCCGCACCTTGGCTCTGGTCGGAGGCCGCGCGTTCACGTCCCGTGGCAAGGTTACGCGGCTCAGGCTCGTTGCGACGGTCTCACCGGACACCGTGCACGACGGCCTCCACGGAGACGTGTTCGCGATAGGTGGAAGCTACACGGGAAACGAAGGGCAGGCTTTTTTCGCACTCGCCATCGGCAGGCGCATCGATCTCAAGGTGTCCCCGCGCTGAGCCGCAGTCACGGGGCGCGCACGGGCTCGGTTCGCTTCAAGATGACGAGCCCGCCTTGTTCGAACACCGGAAGGTACACGGACGGCACGTTCGCGCGGGCCTCGGGCGTCGCTTCCCACAAGAGCACGTGATCGAAGCGCGGCGTGGCATCGGCCCAGAACTCGGTCCAGCGCTCGCGGTACTCGCCGACACAGTCGTCGGGACGCAAGTTGTTTTGGTGGAGGAAGTCGCACATCGATTCGGCCGAACGCATCCCCGGCGCGAAGCCCTCCAAGACGAGGTGGTTCCAGCGGTCGGGCGGAGGCTCGCGGTACATCACCGGAAAGCTGCGTGAGTGCGAAAACAGCAGTGGGGCGCTCGTGTTTTTCGCGATGACGTAGAAACCCCACGCGTGCAGCAGGCTGCGAGAGTTCTCGCTCGTGCCCTTCGCCCGAAAAAGAAGGGGCAAGAGGCGCGCGCCGTCGGACACGGCCGGAATGCCCGCCACGAACGCAAGACGGTCCCTCTCGAGGCGCACGTAGTCCACGGCCATGGCCGCCGTGTTGATTAGGCCGCTTGCCAACACCCCGACGACCACTCCCCGA
>JAYUKI010000504.1:0-1267 GCA_043764595.1 Myxococcales bacterium
CGCGGCCTCGGCCTGGCACGATGCAGATTCCTCTTTCGCGCAGCTGCTGCACGCCGACGACGTACAAACCACCTGCTTGCTGAGGGGCAATGCACAATCGGGTCTGCCGACCACGAGCGCCGCACACGCTGCGACGTTGGGGCTGAGCGAGCTTTCGCCCGTGGGGAGGAGCGCGGGGGCCCGTGTCGAGGCGACGGAGTCCCCTGGGAAAGCGCCAAAAATGCACCGCGCGCACTCTTTGTTTGCGTCGGTGACAGTCTTGCAGTCCCCACTTGGTGTACTTCCGAGACAGGCGCCGCGGAGGGCCGCGATGGTCGCCAGCGTGCAAACGTTCTGACCTTTGACGGGCGCTTTGGCCTTCAACACCAAGGCGGAGTCCACATCGTAGCAAGAGGCACCACTGTCTGCGCGGCCTCCGTCGAGCCGGCCGGCATCTGGGAGCACGGGCCCAGAACCACCGCAAGTGCTCGGGCGACCGTAAAGTGCGGGATTGTCGAGCGGTCCATCCGTGGCCTTTGGACCCGAGTCTTCGGGAGCGACCGTGGACGAGGGGATAGGCGCAATTGGAGCGTCCGGCGCTCCGCCGTCCGTGGGAGAGCCATCGGTGCCCGAGCAGGCGGGAAAGGCTGCAACCGCGAGTGGGCCGACGAGAAAGAGAATGGCGCGAAGTTTCATCCGACGACTCCTTGAATGTACGAAATGGCGAGTTGCAACGAAGCGAGCACCGAACGGGCGTTCGATGTCGTTTGGCGTTTGGCGTTTGGCCATGCCGCGAGCCTTTCCAGGCTTCGTTGCTATTTCTTGATATCGACGCGGGACAGGCCCGTTCGTCACGAAATCGACCAAGCTTCGAAAGCTTCGGTACGATGCACGCCATTGGTTACTACGGAAGAATCGTTCCTGGGAGAGTCCACGCGACGCCCGCGACCGTTCCACCACCAAGCGCTACGCGAGTGTCGACCAGGGTTACCGGCGTCCCGCCAGCGGCGGGCACGACGCGAATCGAATAGCCGTAACTGTAGTAGGCAACCAGGCCGTTCGCCCCGAGCACCGCACGATCGACGGTCGGAAGACTTTCGACCCTTCGGCCAACCTCGCACACGCGGGAAAGGGCGTTGGTCTGGACGACGATCAGCTGCGTAGACGGCGGCAGACATTGAACCGAAACCACCAGCTCCGTCCGGTCGGGAGACGGAGTGGCGAAAGGCTTTCCCAGACTTGGCTCGAACAAACGCAGGAAACCGCTGCCGTCGATTCTTCCGACATC
>JAYUKI010000505.1:0-4233 GCA_043764595.1 Myxococcales bacterium
CTCCTTGTCGATGGCCGCGGCTTCGATGACCTTTTGACGGTCGATTTCCGCAGTATCGAGCGACTTCCTCTTCTCGATTTCGGCCGTCTCGATCTCGCGGCGCTTCGCGAGCTCGGCCACGAGCTGGGCCTTTTCGGCCGCAATCAACGCCTCGCGCTCGGCGCGCTGCTTCTCGGCCATGGCGATCGCGATGGCTTGCTCTTGCTGGATGCGCGCGGTCTCGACGGCCGTCTGTTTCTCGTAGCCCGCCATCTCCTTCGACTGCTCCTGGATGAACACGGCCTTCTGCGTCTCGGCGAGCTGCGCCGCGGCGTACTCCTCCACGCGACGTGCCTGGTCGGCTTCGGCTTGTTTCTGCGTTTGCTCGAGCTCGAGCTGCCGCATGCGCGCCGTCACGTTCTGCGCGTGGATCTGGTTCTCTTTCTCGCGCTGGATTTGATTCGTCTTTTCGCGGTTCGTCTGGACGCTCTCGGTGATGGCCCGCAGGCCTTCGGCGTCGAACACGTCCTCGTCGTCGAGGTCACGGACCTGGACCATGGAGAGCGACGTGATGGACACGTTCTCGAGCGTGAGACCGTTCTTTTTGAGCTCCTCGGCAAGAGCCGCCTGAATGTGCTCGGCGAACTCCTTTCGTTTTCCGTGCAGCGACATGAACGTCTGGTTCGCCGCAACGCTGCGGAGCGCGTCGGTCAGCTTGCCTTCGATGAG
Source organism: Myxococcales bacterium (assembly GCA_043764595.1). Lineage (GTDB taxonomy): Bacteria > Myxococcota_A > Polyangia > Polyangiales > Polyangiaceae > JAAFHV01. The sequence goes on from JAYUKI010000505.1 coordinate 709, forward strand.
ATCGCCGATCGCGTGCTCGTCGAGGTTCCGCTCGCCGAACGAGCGCGCGGCAGAGAGCACGTCCTCGGCCATCGGCTCGACCTTGATGTAGAGCTCGGTCGTCACGTTCGCCTTGATCTTGTCGGCCGTGACGAGCGCGTTCTTTCCGCTCCGTTCGACCGAGAGCTTCACGCTGCGAAGCGACACGCGAAGCAGTTGATGCAAGATCGGGTAGACGAGGATGCCTCCACCAATCACGACCTTGTTTCCACCCGAGCCCGTTCGCACGAGCGCTTCGTCCGCGCCGCAACGCCGGTAAAAACGGGACATCACGAGGGTGGAGGCAATGAGGACGAAGACGCCGGCAAACACGGCGCCTCCCAAGACGATGAGGTTCTCGATCGACGGCATGACAGTCTCCTTGTTGGGTGAAAATTCGCGCACGCGTGCATGCCGATGGCCCGTGGCCTCCGGAAGCGTGCAAGAGAGGGAAGGGAAGCCTCGCGGTTACGCGGACTTGCGTGCGTGGACGGCTTGGTCCGAACCTTCGGCCGAGACATTGGGACGCGGCTCGTCGAACGGGTCGAGAGGCGCCACGAGGATCTTCTTCGTGTCCGGATCGACCCCGACAACGACCACCTTCTCGCCTTCCGACGCGGGCCGAGTCCCTTCGTCGAGGGCACACACGAGGCGTACGTCGTGTCCGGTCTTGTCCCGAAAGCGCACCTCACCGAACTCTTCGGTGACGTGTCGCGAGATCACGATGCCCACCTGGCCGAGAAGATCCGAACGCGAGCTGGCTTCCGAAATCTCCGAGGAAAAGAGGGGCTTCAGGAGTCGCGCGAGCAGCGCTACGACGCCGTAGGCGATGATGAGCGCGAGGGGCAGGGTCCACGCGAGCGAGCGCAAAGGAACCGCGCCCGTGGCGATGTACCGTGCGTTCGCGGCGTAGCCCGTCACCGCGAAAACCACGGCGAACGACTGCCAGAGCACCGATAGGGGAACCTTGCCGATGCCGAGAGGCGCCAGCACGAGTGCGACGAGACCCTTCCCGTCGGCTTCGTCGTCGCCATCGTCGGCTTCGTCGTCCCCATCCGAATCGTCTGCGTCGTGGTCGGCGTCACCGTCGTGGTCGGCGTCACCGTCGCCCGCTCCGGAAAGAACGGACAGCGCGCCACTCCACGAAAGCACGGCGAACACGAGCGAAATGCCCAACGCGACGCCGAACGGCTCGTTGGCCCACGCAACCAAAAAGGCCACAACTGGCATGGACCTGCTCCAAGAGCGCGCGTTCGACGGCTTTCTCGCGGGCCCTCCCAGGCACGCGGGGCACGTTGCGTCGCGCTCGATGTCCCAAACGGTGCGAATGATTCGACGCACGACAAGGGAGTCGCGACCGATTTCGCTCCGATTTGCCGACACGTCGCCGTTGGCTCACGCCATCGTCACGCGGCGTTTCCCATGCCATCTCACCGTCACAGGGCTCGCGAAAGCGCTTCACTCCTCAAGGCAAAACGCCCCGAACCGAAGGTTCGAGGCGTTTTGACGCAGTCACGGAGGTCAGGGAGGTCAGGGAGGCCAGGGAGCGCGTAGCCCGCGGGTCACTTCTTTGGGGCCTGCATGACCATCAAGTGAAACTTCGCGAACTCACTTTGCCCGAGGGTAAAAAGCACCTCGACCAAAAGGCGGTAAGGAGTGTCCTTGTCCACGATGAGAATCGCTTCGCTCGCGTTGGCGTCCTTGCCGGTCGCGAGGCGAATCTGACGATCGCGCTCGCGCCACTGCTGGAGCTGGGCTGCGAGGGGCTGGATGAAGAGGTCGTTCGGACCGCTTCGCTTGTACTTCGCTTCGACGCCGTGCGTGGCATCCGCCGGGACTTTGCAGACCTCGGCGTCGTCGACCACGATGCTCGACTTGGAAACGAGAACGGCCAGACCCTCTTGCGACGCCTCGGTCGTGAGAAGGCTGTTCGGCATCGTGAGGTCTTGCGACTTCGGAAGCGAAGCCGACTGAGCGCTCATGCTCTTCAACAGGAAGACGAGGATGATCGTCATCATGTCCAACATCGCCGTGATGTTGAGGAAGTTGATTTCTGGCTCGCCGGCCCTTCGCTTGATCTCCTTGCGGAGCTCACGCTTGTAGGTCGCCATGCTTGCCGGCTTTTGAGGCGGCTTTGCTGCGGGGGGCTGTCCCTGAGGAGGCTGGTTTGCCATGTGTTCGCTCCTCAGCGTGCCAAGCCGAAGTTGACTTCGGGGAAGAGGCGCCGTGGCTTGCTCGGCTCGTTGGGATTCGGGACTTCACGCAGGTAGTCGATGACGCCGATCACCAGTTGGTACGGGATGTTCGGGTTCGCGCTGATCGTGACCTGCTCTTCGTTCTCGAAGTCGGGGGAGGACGCCTTCAGCTTCGCGGCGCACGCATTGAGCCCCTCGAAGTCGTAGTCGTTGCCCTTCTTCGGGATGGCGATGCCAGGACCCGTGTCGTTGCATCCAGGAGCCACGTTGCCGCCGCTGGCCTTGATGCTGAAGCCCTCGTTCACGATGATGACCGTGAGGCTCAGTGTCTTGGTGGTCGGCGCGCGGCTTCCCGCTCCGCCAGCGCGGGGCGGGTAGCTGTCGATCGTGGCCGTGAACGTAACGCTCACGGTCGCGAGCACGAACATCAAGACGTTCGTGACGATGTCGAGGAACGGTACGATGTTGAGCTCACCGCCCTCTTCGTCCGGCGCGAGCTCTTTTGGCTGGGACAGCCGGCGAATTTTCGCCCGCTGTATCGCCGAGAGCTTTTCGGTCTCCGCCATGGTGGGGTCCCGTCCCGCGCTCAGTAATTGCCGGAGCGTGTTTGGATGGTGAGAAGGTTGAAGACCCGCTCCTGCGTTCCGTCGAGGTCATGCGCGATGTTCTTCGCGCGCTGGTGCAGGATGAGGTGAGCAATCATGCAGGAAACAGCGATGCCGAGGCCCATCGCGGTGTTGTACATGGCTTCCGCGATGCCGTTCGCGAGGACGCGTTGACGGTCCGCGGCCGACAGGTTGGGGTCCGAGACGGCGCCGAACGTGTGGATGAGACCAACGACGGTACCGAGGAGACCGATGAGAGTCGCGATGTTCGCGAGCGACCACAGCGAGCCGATGCGCTTCTCGACGGCGGGCTTGAGCTCGCCAATCTTTTCGCTCATCGCGGCGTCGATCTCGTCAGGACCTTTGCTCGCATTGGTGAGTCCAGCCTTGACAAGCTGGAGAACGGGGAAGTCGCCTGCGTCGCACAGCTTGATCGCCCGATCGATGTTGCCCGCCGTAACGAGCTTCTTGATCTGGGCGAAGAACTCTTTCGAGTTCACGCGGTACTTGCCGAGCTGAAACACCGCGCGCTCGATGACGACCGCGAGCACGATGGCGCTGACCACCAAGTTGAACGAAAGAAAGATGGGGTTCTCTTTGAACGCCTCCATCAAGCTGTTGCCGCCACCGCCCGCAGCAGCCTTACCTTCACTCAGAAGCGCAACGAACATCCCCGATGCTCCTTTCTAAACTTTACTGGCGTCGTG
>JAYUKI010000506.1:0-15275 GCA_043764595.1 Myxococcales bacterium
CGGTGGGTGTAAGATGCATGAAATCGCAGGCGCCGCAGGTTTCGAGATGGCGGCACGGGATTTCCGCGGGTGCGCGCCGGTCGGGGGACGGCGCGAGCAACGCGAGCGTCGTCGCCCGAGCGGGGCGCTGGGTGAAGTCGATGGTGGCTCGAACCCTGTCGCCCGGCGCCGTTCGCGAAGTGAAGACGGCACGTCGGACGCCTTCGTGGGTGACGTGGGACACTCCGAAGCCGCCAGGAGCGAGCTCCGTGACGTCGAGCTCCAATGTCGGAGCGTGTTTGGAAATAGGACGACGAGGAGCGCCAGGGCGGGGAGGCATCGCCACCTACTAGAGCGCCAATCCGGTCGAACGCCATCGACTTCCGCGCGTTCGGCTCCGCCGCACGTCCTCCTGCTCCTCGAGAGACCAGACGACCCCGCGGCGGATTCCCTCGAAGCTACCGGGCGCAGTCAGGGCGCGCAGGCGAAAATGGCGTATCCACCCACGGGCTTGTTGATGTCGATCTTCGACGCCGAGCTCCAGGCCACGGCCACACGCGTTCCCGACGTGGCCACGGCGACCTTGCCGTCTTCGATTTTGGCGATCGAAGGAATGCGGCTGTCGCGCAAGAACGAAACGATGCGAGGCGGATCGAACGACGTGGGAGAGGTCGTAATCCGATCGAGCGCAACGAGGGACACCTCGCCCCGCCGCAGGACCGCCACAAAAGCTCGGTCGCCCGAAATGGCGACGTCGCCCGAGGTGGCGTCACCGATACCTTCGACCGCCACCGAGGTCGGACTGGTTTCGAGCTCGCGGTTCCCGTCGAAGGCGTGAAGGTCGACGGGCGAGCCTTCCGAGGTCGTGGGGGCCAAGACCAACACACGCTTGCCGGTGACGGCGAGCGAGCCCCAAGAAACGTCGGCTGCAACGTCGACGCTAGTCGCGGTGGTCAGCTTCGTGAGGTCGGCGAGATCGTCGCTCGTCTTCAGCCGAAGGAACTTGCCCCCGGAAGGGATGGGGGGAGCGGCTCCGCTGTCGCGCGAGGCATCGGCTCCGGCGTCGACGGGAGGTGGAGGACTGGTTCCGCCGGTCCCGAGAGCAAGAAAAGCGAGGGTTTTGTCTCCCGATATCCAGGCGCCCGTGGCCGTTCCACCGCCGAACTTTCCGCGTCGCTCTTGGGGCTCGAGGTCGGCGCCGTTCACTCCGGCGACTTCGGCCTGACCGTTCTGGACGTACGCGAGGGCGGGCGCTCCCGTGCTGCGCGCGTAGATCGCGTGAGCTTGCGACAAAGACACGCTCACTCCTTGACCGCCGGAACGACCGAACCCGGTAATGATTCCAGAGGGATCGGTCGGAAAGATGTCGACGCCACCAATGGCGCCGCACGGCGGGTGGGAGAGCACGACGCTTCCGCCCCCTTGACCGAGAAAAAACGCCGCGCTGTCGATCTGGGTCGGGGCGGCTTCGGCGCAATAGTCCTTTAGGAGCCCCCCATTTAGGCGAACGCTCACGAGCGGGGCAAGCGCTCCTCCTCCTGCGTCGAGCGGGAGCAAGGTGAGCCTTGCGTTGCCTTCGATGTCGACCTCGCGGTAGGCCACGACGAAACCTGTTGGAGATGCCGCGATGGCGGGGCCCGAGACGAACTCACCGCTCGTGGAAAGGGCGTTCCCGAGTGGACCTGCGCCAAGGAGCGCAAGCGAGCAGCCTGCGCCGACCTTCGCGTTGTCGTTGGACGGGACGCATCGCCCAGCCGAGCACTTTGCAGTCGCCGAGCACGTGCCGGGAGCCTGCGGAAGAGGATCCATCGTGATGCGCACCTCCCGCTCGGAGGAGACGTCGACCTCGACACAGCCCGTCGCCACGATGCCGCAATCCTCGCGACGCGCGACCGCTGCAAAGGCGTAGTTCCCTTTGCGCAAGTCGCCGATCGGCGGAGGAGCCGCGTTGTCTCGGCGAAACGCGACTCGGACGACGGCGCCGTCGAGCGGAATCCCCGAGGTGATGACGGGCTTCACCGCTTGGCAGTAGCCGTTGGAAAACGCGCCAATCTCGAACCATGTCGTCTGGGCCGCGATGCTCTGCGCGACGTCGATCTCGAACGTGACCTGAGGGTTTCCAGTGCACGAGAGCGCCACGGCAAGCCCGAAGAGCACGCCAAATCGAGACGCGAATCGCGCCGATTGGGTGGCTCTTCGTAAGGCGAGTGACACCACGAGACTACAAGCTCCCGCGAATTTCTTTCGTTTCGCCGGGCTTGATGGTGACCGAAACCGTTTGTTTTTTGCCGCCTGCCGAGCGGGTCACCGAGTGGTTTCCGGCGGGAACTTCCTTGCCGTAGACGTTGCCGGTTCCAATGACGGCGCCGTCGAGGCGTACCTCCTCGCACTTCGGCAAGCACACGACCGTGAGCTGGCCAGGCCCCGAAGCGGGAACCGGCTTGACCGAAGCGACGGGGGTGGGCGTGGGCGTCGGAGCGGGAGCGGTGGGAGGCGGCTTGACCGGCGTAGGAGTTGGCGCAGTGGCGGGAGGGGCCGCCGTCGTCGTCGGGGCGGTCGGGACTGGTGTAGGGGCCGCGGTCTCCGTGGGAGCTACCGCAACGACGGTTGGCGTGGGCGCAGGGACCGGATCTGTGGCGACCGGGGCGGTCGTAGCCACTGGGACGGCGACCGTGGCGGAGGGCTCGGCAACCGCCGTCGCGCTGGGCACTGGCTTCACCGCCGTGCCGGTGCCGCGAGACATCACCGCGAGCACGACAGCTACGAGAAGAAGGACGACTGCGCAGGAAATGGCGGCGATGACCCACATCGGGGCGCGCTTCTTCGGCTGCACCATCGACATGCTTCCAGCACCGACGCCGGAACCGGACATCGAGCCGCTCATGTCGCGCATGGCCGGCATCGTGGGGGCCATGCGCGAGGGGTTCCCTTGCATGGGATCCATGCCAGGTCCCATGCCTTGCATGCCCATACCCTGCATGGGAGGCATTCCAGGCATTTGCATGCCCTGCATTCCCATGCCAGGTCCCATCCCTTGCATGCCCTGAGGCATCCCTTGGCCTTGCATGCCCTGAGGCATCCCTTGGCCTTGCATGCCCTGGGCCTGTCCAAAGTCAAAGGGGGCAGCACCCGCGCCGGGTGCGGGCAGGGGCGGCATCTGAGGACCCATCCCTTGGCTCGGGCCAAAGGGCATCGGTGCCTGCTGCTGCATGCCCTGACCTTGGCCGGCAGGGCCAAATTCGTAGGGGTTCGTGCTCGGCGTCGGCTGCATTGGGGCCGCGTTCCCCGCAGCCCCGCCCGTGGCGAGAAACGCTGGATTGACCGATGCGCCAAGGGCCATCGTGGACCCACCAAAAAGCGGCTGCGACTTTGGATCGAACGCAGCCGCGTCGAGCGGCATCGTCATCTTGTTCGGCGCGGGGGGAGGCTTGGTGGCAGGCGAGCCTTGGCTCGGAGGCAGAGGGGGCGCCCCGGTTGGGCTAAATCCGCCCATCGCCGTCGGTTTCGAAACGCCACCGCCCGCACCAGGAAGCACGTTCGGAAAGGCCGGGGGGAGGGAAGGGCCAGCGCCCGTGGCCCCCATCTGGACGATCGTGGCGTCCTCTTGGTCCTCGAAGGGGTCGTCTTCGAGGTTCGGAATGGATGGCGGTGGAGCGGGAACGGGGGGCGGAGGTGCTTGGGTGTTGGTGGGGCGTGGCGGTGACGGCGGTGATGGCGGTGATGGCGCCTTCGCCGCAACCGGAGCCGCCGGTTGGGCTTGCGCCTGCGATGCTCGAGCGGGTGGCGCCATCATGGTCGGCGGCTCTTCGCCAGGACCGGACTCGGGCGCGAGCTGCTCGTCGACGTCCGCCTGAATGGTCGGGCCGTCGGCGTCGGCGGGATGCACGTCGTGCATGATCTGGGCTTGGGGAGGCTGCGCTACGCTGGCTGGCCTGGGCGGAAGGGGCTGGGCCGCTTGCGGACGCGGGGGAGCGGCGGGAGGTGGCGCGCTCTGGTAGCCGGCGTGGCTGCTTCGGCCCGAACCGACGTCGACGGCTTTTGGCGCGGCTGGAAGGCCAGCGGCGGGGAGGGGTTTCGCACTCGCCCCGCGGTTCTGGACGTCCGAGCTTTCGCGCTCGCGCGCGGTGGATTTTGGCACTGCCGCAAGCGGAGGTGAGCCGTCCACGTTGACCGTTTGGGTGACCTCGGAGGCCCACTTCAGGTGCTCGTCCCGCTTTTTCATGCGGTCTTGGAAGAGCGCTCCCACGTACTGCGCCACTTCGTCGCTTGCGATGAAGAGACCGCGTCGCATTAGAAGCTGCTGAAGAGAGCGCGAGAATTCCTTCGCGGTCTTGAAGCGATCGTTGCGGTTCTTCGCGAGCGCTTTCATCACGATCTTCTCGAGATCGATTGGATAGCCACGAATCAATGCGCTAGGCCGTGGAACGTCGCACTCTTGGACTTTGGCCAACGTGTCGAGATCGCTCTCCATTCGGAAGAGCCGGCGTCCCGTCGTGAGCTCCCACAGAACGACGCCGAGGGCGAAGACGTCCGTGCGTCGGTCGAGCGTTTCCCCGTGGACCTGCTCCGGCGACATGTACGCAAGCTTGCCCTTCAGGGTTCCCGCCTTCGTGTGGGCGGCGCGAGAGGCGAACTTGGCGATGCCGAAGTCGAGCACTTTCGTGATGCCGTCGTAGGTCACGAAGAGGTTGTGCGGCGTCACGTCGCGGTGCACGAGATTGAGCTGCTCGCCGTTCTTTCCGGTCAAATCGTGCGCAGCGTGGAGACCTTCGGCGGCGTCGGCGATCACCTTGCAGGCGATCTCCGGAGGCATGGCCGTGCCGACCTCTTCCGTGCGGCGCATGACCTCGCGGAGGGGCTCGCCGTGGAGGTACTCCATGGCAATCCAGTAGGTGTCCTCGGTCTTGCCGAGATCGAAGACTTGCGCGACGTTCGGGTGGGAGATGCGGGCCGCGACCTGCGCCTCGTCCAAGAACATCTGGATGAACGAGTCGTCCTCGATGAGGTGGGAGTGAATCTTCTTGATCGCTGCCCAGCGCTGGAAACCGCCAGGGCCGTCCATGCGCGCAAGATGCACGCTTGCCATTCCGCCGATGCCGATCTCGTCGACGACGCGGTAACGACCAAGGAAGTACGTGCCGCCGCCTTTCGCGTCGCTCATTGCGCTACCGGCATGGGCATCGTTGGCCCCGCTATGCGCGAAGGAGTCTTGGCGTTGTGCACGATCTTGAGCCACTCGAATCTCCTCAATGGTCCACGTTTCGCCATCACCGTGCCCGCACCGCGACGGCGCCCACCGTCACGTCGTCCGTGGGGCGGGTAAGGACGAAGAGGGTGGCTCCGGCTCCGGCGAGAAGGGCGCCGCCAATGATGTACGTCCACGGTGAGCTGAAGAAGCCGCCACCCTCTTTTTTTGCAGGGGGAGCGGTGGTTCCTGCTTTGGGCGGAGGCACGACCGCCACGAGCTTGGTGCCAGTGACCTCGATGCGGTTCTCGGCGGATGCCAAGCGGTTGTCGTGGCTGTCGAGGGCATCGACGCGGACGACGAGCGTGCTGCCCGCGAGCACCGCTTTCGCAGGAATCTCGAACTCGACGACCGGCGCGGGCTTGCCGGAAAGGTAGATTTCCTTGCCGGTCGAGCCGTCTTTCGCAGAAAGCCCAAGGCGCGTGAGCACGCGAGAGTGGGTATCGTCCACCTTGGCGCGTACACGAAAGCTCTCGCCTGGTTTCACCTTGGATGGAGACGAGAGCCCAAGAACCAATGTGCCCACCGCGGACATGTCTTTTTTCGCGATGGTTGCGAGAGTTTCGGCCTTTGGACCGCCTTCGGTAGGTACGGTGAAGGCGTTGTCGATGACGGCCGCAGCCTTGTAGGCCGCGAGCGCTTGGTCCTTGCGGCCCAACAAGAGCCGAGCGGTTCCGAGCCGGACGTACGACTCGAGGACTTCGTCAGGAGCAAGCCCGCCCTTCGCAATGGCCTCGCGATAGAACGCCTCTGCAGCGCCCATGTCGCCAGCGGCCCACGCCGTTTTCGCACGCTTTTCGGCCGCGGCGCCCAACGACTTCGGCGGCTCGACCTCTGCGGGGGCTTCTTGCGCAGTCGGGGGAAGCTCGTCTTCGGCGGCAAAAGCAGAGCCCGCTGCCGTCAGCCCGAAGCCGACGGTACAAGCGATCCACCATCGGCTAGCCGCACGTTCCACGCCACTAACGGTATCGGCCCCTTCTTCGCCACGCAAGCAGTCTAGTCGGGCTTGGTTGGGTTCCGCCGATACCCGATTCGTACACGTCGTCGAATCGACGAGGACCCAACAGCGGCTCCCGTCCTGCCCAGGGCACTCGGAGAAATAGCTTGAAGTTCCGTTGGTTGCAGTCGGTCGATGCCGCTCGGATGCCCCATTGGGCCACTCGAGGTTTCGGCCACCCCGTCCGCACTCGGCGGTCGCCTGCTGGCTTCTCTTGGGTACGAGGCCGTAGCAAGTCGTCGCGCGACCTCCACGCGACCTCCACTGCGAGGAGATGCAAAAGAGGTGCGAAGAGGTGCGAAGAGGTGCGAGCGCTAGGGAAACATCTGAGCAGGCTTCGACCGTCGGTAGAGAAAGTCGAAGCTCCCACGAAGGTGGCCTCGGCAGCGGGGCGGAGCCAACGTCGTGGCGTTCACTTCGCGCGGTTCGGCGAGGTAGACGTCGAAACACCCTCGGGTTCGCCGCGGCTCGGCGTCGAGTGTGGCCGTGTCTCCCGCGAAGATCGATTGGAAGACGATGCGGCTCTTGCCGTCGCCACGCCCGCTCGCCGCAAATGGCGGAGCTTTGCACGCAGGATCGAGCGCTTCGTCGGTGGGGACGTCGCACGCCGAGCCCGCACCATCGAAGGACACCTCGCGCACCGCGTGGAGCGTCACGAGCTGCGTCTTGCAAGTCCTCAAAAGGTAGAGCGAGAGGTGCACATTTCCGGGATCCGCCTGTGGCGTGATCGGCACTCCGGCAGGGGTCACTTCGGGAGGCAGGGTAACGATGGTGGGCGTCCCGAGCGAGGTCTTCACCTTCTCGATGTCCTCGACCACGAGCGCCAACCCGTCGCTGAAGCTCGAGTTGTCGCTGCTCCGTTGGATCCGGAACATGACCGAGCTTCGAAACGGGAGTGTCGCAAAAAAATCGGGTTCGAGATCGAACCCGCCCTGCCAACAAGGAGGTGCGTCGATGGTGCCGCGCGCCGTGCCCTCGCCTTCGGGGCTCGTGCAGGAGACAGCAAACGCAAAAAGACCAAGGGCGAAGGCCGCTCCAGAGAGGCGAGCCCTTCGGCCTTTCATGCCACACCCCGTCGGACGACCGAGACGATTGGACCGCCCCCGAGGACCGCATCGCCCTCGTAGAGCACGGCCACTTGGCCACGTACGGCGGCCCGAACGGGCTTTTCGAACACGAGCCGGGCTCGGGTGGGATCGCCGCTTGCGACGGGGAGTACCTCGGCCATGGCGCCTTCGTGGCGGTAACGCACGCGCACACGCACGGGTTCGCGGAGAGGAAGGGACACACCGGCCGCGAGGTGGAGGTCGCCTATCTCGACCTCGGTCGCGAAGAGGTCCTCTTCGTTGCCGAGCACGACGGTGGCCGTGTCGGCCTGGATGCTCGAGACAAACGCCGGCTTGCCGAGGGCCACGCCAAGCCCGCGTCGCTGTCCGACGGTGTAGCGGTGGACGCCCGTGTGTGCGCCGACGACACGGCCGGAGGAATCGACGATGGGGCCGGGGCGGATTCGTCCGGCGGGTGCGCGCTCTTCCACGAGCCCCGCGTACGCGTGATCGCCTTGCCCTACGAAGCAGAGCTCTTGGCTCTCGCCCTTCGTGGCGCCTGGCAGGTTCCGTGCGACGGCCTCGGCGCGAACTTCGGGTTTTTCGCTGCTTCCGAGAGGAAAAAGAAGCTTTTCAACGAGCGGGTGAGGCGTTGCGTAGAGAAAGTAGCTTTGGTCTTTTCGCTTGTCTTTGCCCTCGCGAATGCGGGCCTCGCCGGTCTTCGCGCGGCCCTCGAGGGCGTAGTGGCCCGTGGCGATGCGGGTCGCGCCGAGGCGTTTGGCGATGGTCTGAAGCTCTCCGAGCTTGACGGTGCGGTTGCACGCCGTGCAGGGGCTCGGGGTCTCGCCGGTCAAGTAGGATTCGACGAACGGATCGACCACACGCTCGCGAAAAAGCTCGCGTCGATCGAACGTAAAGTGCGGAAATCCTAAGGCATCCGCGGTTCTGCGGGCGTCGTATTGGTCTTCCGGCGCGCAGCAGCGGCCGTGTCCACCGCGTGCCTCCGGGTCGTCCGGATAGTCCCACAAGTGGAGCGTGACGCCGACCACGTCGTAACCGGCATCGACGAGGCGGGCCGCAGCGACGCCCGAATCGACGCCTCCGCTCATGGCCACGAGGACACGTTCGCGCGTTTGGTCAGTGAACGTACCCATCTCGATGTCTCGTTCTACTTCAGTGCGTCGGTTTCGCCAAAGCCGACGCTTTTGGAGCACCGGACATTGGTCAGGCGCTTTCGCCGAGCCTTCGGGCCAAGGCTTCCACGGTACGCGTCATCACCCGCGAGACCCACGACTTATGGAGGCCCAGACGGGCACCCACCTTTTTGAGCGAAAGGTCCTCGAAATAGTGGAGCCTCAGGATCTCGCGCTCGGCCTCCGGCCGCTCCGCCATGATTTTCTCGATTTTGCCGAGGAGAATGCGTTGTTCGAGTCGTTCTTCGACGTCGACGTTGTCCGCGACGACGTCGATGGCGTCGCCGCCGCTCGCCATCAAGAGGCCGATGGCCATGGCTGCGGCGCTCGCGGCGAGGCGTTCGGCCAAGACCTTGTCCGCTTCTTCGGGGCTTCGCGGGCCGGGAAGGGCGGCATCCTCTTCGGCGTAGACCTCGCTCACTTGCTGCGCCTTCTCGAACGCACGAATCCGCTCGATGGCGCCACGCGACACGTTCTGCGACGTGCGCATGTGGTCCATCATCGCGCCACGAATTCGAAAGCTTGCGAAGGATCGAAACGGAACTCCGTGTGCGGGCTCGAAGGCGCGTGCAGCGGCGAGCAAGCCCTCTCGCCCGGAGCCCACGAGGTCGTCGAAGTCCGCGCGTGGCGACATGCGTTTCGTGGAACGGGCGACGATATCGACGAGGTCGATATGTGCGGTCACGAGCGCCAAGACCTCGGCCGAGTCCGCCACTGGTCTTTTCTTCGGTTCGTCGAGGCTCACGGAGGCGACACGCACATTACCCCCTTCGGGCCGCGGACGGACAGGATTCGACCGTGTGGACGCGACCGAAAAGTGCTAGCCAAAGTTCGTGGACACGTTGGAAAAGGCAGGCCCTGCGGGGGCCGCGAGCCCCGAAAGACCTTGCGGGAACGCGGCGGTCCCCTCGAGGTCCCATGTCTAGCCCCGATCGTGAAGGCCGCTGCGGCACGTGCGCCCGCTTCGTGCGCGTGGTGGAGGACATCGACACGTCCGGGGAAGTTCGGCGCCACGGCGAGTGTCTCCTCGGCGTGTGGCCCGCTCCCCTCTACGACACGTCGACCTGCAACAAGTACGTCAAGCGAGGCACGTTCACCGGGAAACCGGTGCCAACGCCCGCGCGCCGTGGCGACGGCCCTCGAAGGTCTCGCGGCGAGGTCCAAGAACGAAGCTCGGTTCGACCCGAGGTTTCATTGCCCGAGGAGCTGCTCGACATGGACACGGAAGAATTTCGAAGCGTCTTGCGCCAGGTGATTCAAGAAGAGCTCGCCGTGTCCCCGGTCGACATCGGCGCGCGTTGGCAAGGGGGCGAGCTCGTGCTCCTCCCAGGGAACAAAGAGACCGCCGAAAAGCGCGTTCCGCTCGAGGCGTTCTTCCGCAAGATCGTCTCCATTCGAGACAAGCTTCGTGTCCTCGAGCAGAAGCTGAACGGCAACGACAAGCTCGCCGACGACGAGAAGGTCCAGCTCCAGCAGTACATCACGCAGTGTTACGGAACGCTCACGACGTTCAACGTCCTTTTTGCGGACAAGAACGACGCCTTCGTCGGTCAGAAGTCCGAATAACTACGTGGCATTGAGCACAGTCTCGATGCGCTTCCTCGCGAGAGGGCTCGTGCTTCTTGCGGGGCTCTCCGCCGGCGCGTGCGCGAGCGACAGGCCCCCGCAAGACGGCAGCGCTGCGGTGCGCGAGGAGGTGCATCCGTTCGTGTTCGACTCGCTGGACGAGCGTCCGGTCTCGCGCGAGGCGTTCCGAGGGAAGCCGGCGGTGCTGCTCTTTCTGACGACCTGGGACCTGTCGAGCCAGGCCCAAGTCGCCGTCCTGGTGAAGATGGCAGAACGCGACGGACCCAAGGTGGGCTACGCAATCGTCGCGCTCCATGAACGCCACGAACGCGAGCTCGTCGAGGCGTACGCGCACACGCTGAAGGTCACGTTTCCAGTGGCTCTCGGCGATTCGGAATCACGCGTGGGTCGAGGCCCACTCGGCGACGTGCACATGATTCCCACCACGATCGTGATCGACGGTGAAGGGCGCCTCGTGAAAAAATTCGTGGGCATCCAGCGCGCCGACGTGATTCGCGCTTCGGTGGAAGCGGCAAAGTCGGAGACCGTCGGCGCGAGCGGGCGCTGAGCGCTACTTGGGCTGGACGGGGGCGGAGGTCGTCGACCCGGCGCCGAAGAACGAGAGCCCAGCCGGGGCCTGGGGGATCGGAATCTCGTTCAAAGACAGCGAGCCACCGCTGATTTGGACCTGAAAGAGCGAGCCTGACTTCGAAAATCCATAGATGGCGCCTGCCCAAAAGGCCACGCCGAACACGTCCTGGCGACCGTTGAGTGTTCCCCAGTTCTTGAGCAGGGCTCCGGTCTTGGGATCGATCTCCACCAGGCAGTCGGCGGCTTGGCACTGGATGTCGTTGCCGATGCTCGTGACCGTGAGGTAGGTCGGACCACCGATGACCGAGACGATATCGCCGCTCGACCGGACCTTCGAGGGACGGATGTTGTCGAGCTTGCCGCGCTCGGTCATGACGCCCGTGGTGGTGTCGATCTGGACGTAAGCGTCGTCGACGTAGCCGACGAGAGACTCTTTGGCCGGATCGAGAGTGCCCTTTGGCACGAACGAGAGAGAGTTCGGGAAGTCCTTGTTGGCGGTGGCGTCGGCCACTTTCGTGCACTTTGCCGTCCCGGTGTCGATTCGGAAGAGCCCGGTGCGCGTGGTGCCGTACATGACCGACGCTTCGTCGAGCGCGATGTCGAGCACCGCTTCTCCAGGCTCGTTGCAGCCCGAGAACGTGCCCACCACTTTGGCGGCCTTGGTGTCGGGATCGAGCCTGTAAAGCGTGCTTCCGGAGTGGCCGAACACCTCGGCCGGGCCCTTCGGGCCGCCGGTGTCCGTGAGCGACGCATCGGTGAAGGCCGGGGGTTTCGGACCTGCGTCCGGTATCGGTTGGACCGTGCTCGCGTCGGCGTCGGGATCGTCGAACGTCGTTCGGGTGGTCGAGCTGCACGCCACGAACCCCGAGAGGCCGAGCATGGTTCCAGCCGCCAGCGCCGAGAAGCGCAGGGCAGATGCAGGAGAAGGAAGCGAAAGGGTGCGGGAGAAGAAGGAAAGTGCCACGGTGGCTTACCCTAGCACCTCGCCAGCGCGCCGCGACCTCTCTGCGTGACGAAGTCGACGGCTGAAAAAAACGAACGATGCCGGAGGGTTTCGACGTGACGCGTCAGCCTTTGGCGAGGGAGAGAAGCTCCCGAACGAGGTCGGGTTTCACCACTTTGCCGAGCGGATTTCGCGGGAGCGTCTCACGGACGTGCACGTCTTTCGGGACCTTGTAGGGAGCGAGCCGTTCTTTGCAGAATGCACGCAGGTCCGCTGCGCTAGGCGCATCATGCCCTTCGCGAACGACGATGCAGGCGACCACCCGATCGCCCCACGCTTCGTCGGGGAGGCCGACGACCGCAGCATCGAGGACACTCGGGTGCTCGCGCAGCACTTCTTCGATCTCGAGGGCGCTCAGCTTGTAGCCGCCGCTCTTCAGGATATCGACGCTCGTGCGCCCCAGGATCCGGAACGGCCCATCCGATTCACCTCCCGGCCCTTCGTCGCGCGTCACCGTGTCGCCTGTGCGAAACCACGGACGGCCCCCGCCGGGGTCTTCGACGAAGGCCTTTTTCGTCTCTTCGGGGCGCTCGAAATAGCCGTCGAAGACGCTCGGACCGCGGACGAGCAGCTCGCCTGTGGAGGCGTCGTTGCCGTGCTCGTCGACCACCCGTGTCTCGACCGAAGGCAATGGAAATCCGACCGATCCTGGCCGCCGTTCCCCGGCGAGCGGATTCGTGAGGCCGACGCCGATCTCGGTCATTCCAAAACGCTCGAGCGGGTACGCACCGGACACGCGTCGAAAGAGCTCGCCAAGGGTCGTCGGAAGCGCGGCGCTCCCGCTCGTCGCAAGGCGAAGTCCCCGCGCGTTCGCGGACCAGCGTTCCTGTGTGGCCGTATCGGCACTTTCGTAAGCGACGGCAAGCCTTTGGTACATGCTCGGGACACCCATGAACACCGTGGCCTCGCCCATCGAGTCCCACACGCTCTTCGCGTCGAACGGCAAAAAACGAGTGCATGCCCCTGCGCCGAGGGCCGTAAAAAGCGCGATCGCGAGGCCATGCATGTGGTGCAGAGGCAGCGTGTGAAGCAGCTCGTCCCCTTCCATGAAGCCCCACGCTTCGCCGACCGCTCCCTGCTGGGTCGAGAGGTTCTCGTGGGTGAGCACGGCGCCTTTCGGTTTCCCCGTCGTACCGCTCGTATAGAGCTGGAGCGCCGCGGAGCGCGGGGTGGAGCGCGGCACGTCCGTGTGGTCCGCTTCGGCGCGCGGCGTGTTTGTGTAAACTACACGCTTTCCCTCCGCGTGGGGGGCAGCGAGGTCTTTCATGTCCGGAGAAACCACGAACGTATGCACGCGCGCGTCTTCGCAGAAATAGTGCCGCTCGCGCTCCGGGTAGAGCGGCGTGAGCACGACTCCAGTTCCTCCGGCGAGGATGACGCCCATGACCGACGCGACGAAGCTTGCGCCAGGCGAGACGAGCACCGCCACACGTTCGCCATCGAGTGAGGCTCGACCGTCACGAAGGTCCTTCGCGATGGCGAGCGAGGCCGCGACGACCTCGCGGTAGGTGTGGATGCCCGCGGCGTCTCGTGCGGCGGGTGAAGAGGAGCCCTTGCGGGCGAGCCAGCGGTCGACGAGCACGGAATGCATCCTGGCCCGCGAGCTTAGCCCGGATTCCTCTCGATCGTCGTTTCCAGCGGTATTTCGGGCATACGCGGAAGAGATGGAGCAGCTCGTTCCGAGCGCGAAGTGCGCGAAGCTCGACGGATCAGTTCGCCGGGTCGAGGATGTAGGCGAAGTACGGGACGATGACTTCTTCCGGAGTGGCGCCTCCGTCGCGGGTTACTCCGTCTTCCGTGTAGGTGAAGCCGTGGTCCCCGAAGACGAAGAGCAGCGTGCGCTCGGGCGAGCGTCCGTTGGTCAGCGCGCTCTTTCCCGAGACGAGCCCGTGCGCATGACGAGCCACTGCGACGGCGAGTCCCTCGGAGAGGTCACGCAGCTCCGACACGAAGCTTCGGCCGTGAGGCGCTCCGCGGAAGGCCGCGACCGTATCCAGGCAAAAGAGGTCGCGGGCCCCCATGCGCACGCGACGGAGCGTTCCTCGGGTGTGCCATTCGGGATCGGGGAGCGACTCGTCCGGCCTCGGAGAGCCGAGGGCCGCGACACCACGAGCGAGCGTGTCCTCTTGGCGGGCCGAGCTCGTCGGGAGGGCCGCGAAGAGGAGACCTGACTCGACGAGGGCGTCCTCGGGAAGCATATGGGAGAGAGCCTCGTGCGTGCGCTGCCCGAGGTCGGCGCGAAGGCTCGGCACGAGCAGGAGGCTCGTCGAGCGCGCCCCCGAAGCGCGAGCAAGCCGGGTCGCCTCCTCGAACGCGTCGAGCACCATTTTCGGCCGCTTGCCCGTGAGCGCGAACGTCGGAAAGGCATCGGCGTAGGCGCGCTCGAAGTTCTTTCGGAACGTCGTGAACGCCGTAACCGAGCGTGGCTCGATCGGTGCCCCGTGCGCCTTCGCTTCGGCTAGAATTTCCCCGAGCGCCACGTAATGGGACAAAAATAGGGATTTTAGCATCGCGAGGGGCTGCGGGCCGCGCACCTGCGCCAGAGCCCGAGCGTGCGCTGCGACGACCTCGTGATCGACGGGGACGAACACGTGCTCTGCGGGTTCCTCGTCGAGCTCGGCTTCGTCCTCATCCGCTTCGCCGGCGGTCGCTTCGACGAGCGCCAGGGCATGGTTCGCTTCGCTCGCGACGACCGGCGGGACGGTCTCGGTCCTCGGGACGTCGTCTACGCGGTCGACCGTGGTGGCGGGTGCGAGATCGAAAGAAGGAGGGCTCGGCTCCGAGAGCGTCTCGGGCTCGGGCTCGACCACCGTTGCTGGCGGTGCTGGCGGTGCCGCCACTGGAGCAGGCATCGTCCGGACGAGCCGTGGGTCGAGGAGCGCCAGCAGCGCCACTGGGCGTCCGTAGGCCGGCGCGTCGCGATCTTCGTCGTCCAATAGAAGCACGAAAGGCCGGTTTTTCGTCGCGTACGCCAGCGCAACGAGGGTCGACGAATCTTCCGGAGTGAGGGCGGGGGAGCGAAGCGCTGCGAGTGGGTCGACCGAGAGCACGAGCCCAGCCGCACCAATCGCGCGGGCGCGGAACAGTTGGTCCCCGAGCTTGTCTTCGGTACGCGGATGCGGTCCCGCCGCGCCGAGCGAGGCGAGCTTGGACTCTACGGCGTCGTCCAGGAACCCTTCGAGCTTGCCGCGCATCGACTTGGGCGGAGACGGGACCCGCACGAGCAGCGCACCTTCGCCCAAGAGCTCCAGGCAGCGTCGCTCACGGACTTCGGGGCTGCCGAGCTCGAGGGTACCGACGATCGTGGGCAGTGTCTGACCGTAGGTGGATGGATCGTCTACCGTGTCGTCCTCGCGTTCGGCGTCCGTATCCTGCGCTTCTTCGGCGCCATCGCGGAAGGCTTCGTAGGCGTGGGGGTCGGACAGGCTCTCGGACATGCGTCTACGTTCACCGTCCAGGCCTGATGGGGAAAGTTTTCGGCTCCTTTTTGCCGCCTGGACCGAAGGAGCGTGCGCCCGCACGTTGACGGCGACAGGGCAGACCCTTACGGTACGAGGGCTCTCCCGTGCCGTCGCGTTCGTGGCGTCATGGATCCCTTACTCTCACGAACCAGGGTCGCGATGGAGGTGCGGTGTGCACGCCGGGCCTGCTCTCA
>JAYUKI010000507.1:0-4227 GCA_043764595.1 Myxococcales bacterium
CTCGCCGTGAATGAGGACGCTGAGGTCGCTCGCCGCGACCCTCTCGACGAGCGCGCGGAGCTGAGCCATCGCGCCTCCGGAGACGACGTCGCGCGGCGCTGCTTCGCTGCGCACGGCGGAGAACGTGCGCGCGAAGAGCTGCTCCGAAGTCGTCCCGTCGCGGGGAAATGCTGCCGTTCCCATGATCGGATCGAGCCCGCGCTCTTCGAGCGATCTTCGAATCCGGGCGACGATCGGCGCCGCCTCGAGCTCGGTGGCGTCGATCAGGACTTCGTATTCGCCGGGCGAATATGTCGCGATGACGTCATGGGCGCGCAGCGCAACGGAGAGCGCCTCCTCCGTCACGCCACCTGGCGTGTCCACGGGCACGGCCACGTGTACGATCACGAACGTGCCTCCACTCCGCGTCGCGCGCGCGCACTCCTCTTCGACCCGCCCTTCGAAGTAGTCGTGATTACGGATCCGTCGCGGCGTCGCGGCCGTCGAGAGCCGCTGCAAGAAGACGAGCACGCCGCCGAGTTGGACGGCGTCGCCCGGGTGCACCTCGAGCGCTCCATCGACCTCTGCGCACGTCGGGCCGACCCACACGCCATTGCGGCTGCCGCAATCGGAAATGGTCACGGGGTCGCCGAGCGTGAGCCGCGCGTGAAGCCGCGACATCGTGGGGTGCTCGATCCGCACCGAACACTCCTCACCCCGACCCAACGTCACGGTGCCGGAGGTGGGGAGGTTCCGCGTGGAGAAGACGCCGTCGGTGATCACCAACAGTTGATACTTGCCACTCGGGATCGCGCGACTGCGCTTGATCGATTGCGTATCCTCGTCGGGATTGAAGGGAGGCTCGTCGCCCATGACTCTCGAAGATACGCGGATTCCATCGCTTCGTGAATCAAGGCACTTTTCACGGGTGCCTCGACGCCATTCGGGCCCCGCGGGCGGCTTCGTGCCCGAGACGGCCGACGATCCTTGAAAGTCCCCGAAGGGGGACGCCGCGAACACGGCCCTACCGTCGCCCTCACCCTCCGCATCGCCGTCCTCGAGAAGCCCGTGACGACGAAGGTACTACGAGCCGCGTCGCCGGGCTCAGTCACTGCAAGCAAGTTCCCCCGCGCCGCGCGGTGCTCCTCGTCTCCCACCGCTCGCGCCGCTTGACGGTCGTGGAGCGAACGGGAGGCGTCTTGAGCGAGAGGGAAGTGAGGGCAGCAGGGGAGTCGCACGCCCCCGCTCGTCCTCGCGACCGCGCTCTCCGCGGTCATCGTCGGCCGAGTCGAGGGGCTCCCACTGGGCGTCCGCATGGCGTAGCTTCCACCAGGATGACCCCAATCGATACCGTCCAAGCCTTCTTGAGAGCCCTCGAGCAGCTCGATTTCGAGGGCGCGCTCGAACATTGTGCCGACGCCATGGTTTACCAAAACGTCCCGTTGCCTCCAGCGCGCGGAAAGGTGGCCGTGGCCCGCACACTGCGCGGCTTCGAGCGTGTCATGGACCGTTTCGAGGTACGCATGCACAACATTGCCGCGAACGGCCCCGTAGTGCTTACCGAACGCACCGACGTGCTCGCCAAGGGCAAATACGAAATCGTGATTTGGGTTTGCGGCACCTTCGAAGTGCACGACGGAAAAATCACGCTTTGGCGTGACTATTTCGACTTTGCGGCGCTCACCGCGAGTGCAGTGCTCGCCGTTCCTCGTGGCCTCGTGCGCGCCTTTTCGCGCGCCCGGCTCTAGCGTGCACCGGGACAAGTGAACCGCGAGAGCTCGAGCTCAGGAATGCCTCTTCCATGAAGCCGCATCGCCTCCAAGAAACCAAAAAGGCACGAGCTCTTTCGCTCGTGCGCATGCACCTCAAGGCCTCGCTCGGCTGGCTCGAGGGGTTTCCTTTGGCGCGCGAAGGCCAAAGCGAAGGCTCGGGAGAGGCGCTCGCGTGGTTCGTTCCGGCCGATACGAGCCGCGCCATTTCGCGGGTCGACAAAGCGCTGCTGATTCGCGCGGGGCGCACCGTGCGCGAGCTCTCGGGGGAGTTTCCCGAAGCCCTGGCGAGCGTGGTGGGTGACGTGCCGACCTTCGTCGCCGGGGTCACACGCGTGGTCACGCGTGCGCGGCTCGCCGTGCGGGACGGGCTCGACCAGCCGTCTCCGTTCGAGCTCGACGACGCGTTTGGCGCGGAGGCGAAAAAGACCGCCCGAGCTCTCTGCTCGCGTCTGCCCGTGCTCGCACCCACGATCCGCGCGCTCGGATTCCTCGGGCTCATGAAGCCGCGTGAAGCCGAGCGTTCCCTCGCGCGTCTCGCGCGGGATGCCGATCGCTACGCCGAGGCCACGCGCTTGCTCGAACGACAGGGCAAGCCCACCGCCAATCTCCCACGTCTTCCATACGCGGACACCTACGCGTGCCGCGTGTGGGCCATGCTCGAGGTCGTGCGACGATCGCAGCCGGAGGCCACGGCCTTCCTCGAAGAAGCCCTGCTCGAGCCCTCGAGCTACGACGTGCCGCTTGCCGGCGGCGCCAACGCGGCGCGTGCCCTCTCGGCTTCGCTTGGACGTCTGGCGAAACGGGAACCGGGGCCGGTGCCTAGCGTGAGCACCTCGCGCGACGCGACCTTGGCACCCACCCTCGTGCACACCCTGGAAGAAGTGCTCGCCGACGAGCCCACGATCCAAAGGCGCGTGCTCGAGCTTTTCGCACGGCTTGATCCGCTCGAAGCGGTGCGGGCCTGGAAGCCCTTCTGCGACGAGCTCGAAGCGCTCGCGGCACGCGCGCATGCGCTCGGCACCTCGGTGCACGCGGTGCGGCGCTCGACCCCCGGAAAGGACCCGGGCAGCGTGGAGACGAGTGGTATTGCGGCGGCCGTGATCAAGGTCGGTACCTTGACCCGAAAGGCCCCTCCCGACGCTCACCCGCAGCGATGGCTCGAAGCGTCGCTCACCCTCGGACGCACCGAGCACCGCGAGATCGCCAGCGAGCTCGAGCGACTGCTCGCGCTCGTTCCGGTTCGACTCGACGGCGCGTGCTTGCGCGGGGGGCTGGCCGTCGACGTAGCGAACCAGCTCGCCCTGAGCGATGACAAGACCGAGCTCAAGACCGTTCGGGAATTTCTGGAGGCCTTCCGCAAGACGCTCGACGCGCGAGGCCGGGACGTGAATGTGCTGCTCGCCCCGTTCGTGGAGAGCTACGCGAATGCGACGGCCTATTCGTCCCTCACGCGCTCCCTCCTGAGCCACCTCGATCGATCCGGCAGCGCGAGGATCTTCTTCGCCGTGCTGCTCGAAAAGAGCCAGCCCGGGCGCCCCGTGTTCGACAAAAAAGAGGCGCTCTCGCTGGCCCGCGTCTGCGCCTTCGCTCCCGACGAAGCGTGCGCGACGATGTGGCTCGAAGAGCTTCAACGTTGCGCCGCGGTCTATGTGTCGCCCGAAGCCCTTTCGTTCGCGGCCACCATGGCCTCGGATCGGCCCGAGTGCTTCGGGCAGCTCTTGGGCAAGCTCTCGGTGCTCGATCTCGACACGCGCGACACGGCGCGACTGCGACGCTGGCTCGGCGACGGCCGCGGCCACGCGCAGCTCGTGCGGGAGGCGCTCCTCGACGGGCACGGTGCGCTGCTTAAGTCCGCGCTCGTGCGTTTGGAGGCGCTGGGTCATGCGGGGCTCGATCCGATCGAGCCGGAGCCGCTCGCTTACGGTGCGAGCCCTGGCGCGTTCCTCGAGTTCCCCGAAGAGCTCCGCCCGGCCATGGCCCGCGTCGCGCAGCTCTCCTCGTCTCCCGCGAGCACGCTCGGGCGGCTGCTCGGGCCGGCCTTCCGCAGCCGCGAAGATCTCGCGCAGGAGCTCGAAGCCCTAAAAAAGAAGCGTCTCGTGGCGGACACCCCTGCACTCGCGCGTCGTGAAGCTACTTTGGTCCAAAGGATCACCGCGCCCCCGGAGCGCCACCCCCCGGAGAGGCTCGCGCGTCTGGTCGCGAAGCTCGAGGTCGCGGCCCGGCGCCAAAGGGTGGAGCGCTGGGTCTCCGCGCTCGACCAGCGTGTCGATGCCCGTGTGGTCGAGATGCTCGGTGTGCCCACGAACGACCCGCGCCTTAGCAAGGAGTCCACGCGCGAATGCCTGCTCGCCGTGTTCAAGCTCGAGGGAAAGACCCGCACGCTCGCGAGGACCGTGCTTTCGCGTCGTTTCGGCGAGGGCCCTTGGGACCTCCGTGACCACCCGGAGAATGCGCGCTTCGTCGCTTCGCTGGAGAA
>JAYUKI010000508.1:0-1264 GCA_043764595.1 Myxococcales bacterium
GCACCCGCTCGTCACGCTCTTCACCGAGCTCGGCACGAAGTTCCGCCCGGAGCGCGTGGAGCGCCCGGTGTCGTTTTACTTCACGCTCGGCGGCGAAGATGCCGCCAAGTGGACCGTGCGTGTCGCCGGCACCACCTGCGAAATCAAGCAGGGAAAGCCCGAAGGCGGCACGGCCGACTGCGTACTGAAGACCACGCCCGAGATCTTCACCAAGATCGTGAACGGCTACATGCCGAGCCCGGCCGAGTTCATCTCGGGCGCGATCAAATCGAACGACGTGAGCTTGCTCATGGAGTTCCAGAAGGTCTTCGAGCTCGGCTGAGAGGGCGGCGCGTTGCCTGACGCGCACGCGCACTCACGCTTCCCGGCTCTTCGCGAAGGACCGTGCATCCTGCATGGACCCTCGCGAGGACCAAAAAGACGACGGATACTGGAAGAAGGAACGTTCCAAATGGCACGCGTACTCGTCACTGGCGCCACGGGATTTCTCGGCGCGCACCTCGTCGCGAACCTCCTCGAGCGCGGCGACACCGTCGTGGCCCTCTGCCGCGGCGCGGGCCCCGAAGTGGCCGTGAAGGGAAGGACCGCCGAAATCGCCAAGGGCGACGTGCTCGACGCGGACAGCGTGAAGCGCGCGGCCGTCGGCTGCGACGGAGTGTACCACTGCGCGGGCAAGGTCTCGCGGGACACGCGGGACGCCGAAGAGCTCCACCTGCTGCACGTCGAGGGCACGAAGCGCACACTCGACGCGTGCAAGGCCGCGGGCGTTCGGCGCGCCGTGATCGCTTCGTCGAGCGGCACCGTGGCCGTGTCGGCGGACGAGGACAACGTCGCGACCGAAAAGGACGACGCGCCCGTCGGCATCCTGAACCGCTGGCCGTACTACCGCTCGAAGCTCTTTGCCGAACAAGTGGCGCTCGAGCGCAACGTGCCGGGCTTCGCGGTGGTGAGCGTGAACCCCACGCTGCTGCTCGGCCCAGGCGACCTTCGTGGCTCCTCGACCGAGGACGTGCGCCTCTTCTTGGAGCGCAGCATTCCTGCGGTTCCGCCGGGTGGAATCTCCTATGTGGACGTGCGCGACGCGGCCGAGGGAATGGTCCTCGCGATGGAGCGTGGCACCCCGGGTGCGCGGTACCTTCTTGGCGCGAGTAACCTCACGATCCGCGAGTTTTTCGCTCGGCTCGAGCGCATCTCGGGCGTCAAAGCGCCTCTCTTGCCCCTGCCCCGCGCGCCCGAGCTCTCCAAGATGGGCACCGATCTGGCC
>JAYUKI010000509.1:0-1264 GCA_043764595.1 Myxococcales bacterium
GCGGCCACCAAGCTTCGCTATTCGCGTCTCGACGGGAAAAAGGACGGAGACCGAGAGTTGCTTTACACGAAGACCGAGCTATCGCCCGACACGCTGTCCCCGAGCGCCGCCAAGTTCGCCGCCGGAATGTCGATGCGCGACGTCGAAGGCTCGACCGACGTATGGATCGATCGAGGTGCGCTGTGAAGCCGGGAGCGAAGGCGGGGGCAGCGAAAGGCCGTGGCGGCTCGTTCAAAGGAAAGATCAAACCAAAGCCCGAGGGCCGGTTCCGGCTCAGCCAATCCGTGCTCACGTTCGGTCCGGGCTCCATGGTGGACCTGGTGAGCCATGCGGCCGTGGTGCGCGAAGTGGACCAATGGCGCGGCGCTGGGAACGTCATCCAAGAGGACCGGCTTCGCCTCGCCATTCTGCGCAGCTTCGCCAGCGAAGAGCCAAAGCTCTCCTTGAACCCCTCGGCGCCCTTTCGCACGCCGCCCGTGGCCGACGAGCGCGAGCCAAGTCGCGAACAGGGCATTTCCGCGGCCATATTTCCGCGCTGGTTCGTGTGCCAAAATGCCCATTGCCGGCGCTTGTGGCAGCCGCAGACGAACGACATCACGTTCGAAGGCAAAGTGAATCACGCCTGCCGGGACGGGAAGAGCAGCACGGCCGTGCCCGTGCGCTTCGTGGCCACGTGCACCCACGGACACCTGGGCGAGTTCCCGTGGATCACCTTCGCCCATGGCGCCCCGGAAGGCTCGTGCTCGGGCCCGGAGCTTTACCTGGAAGAAGGCTCGACGGGGGACTTTGGCGATATCCGCGTGCAGTGCCGTGGGTGCGAAAGCCCCCCACAAAGCCTCGCCGGAGCCATGCGCAAGGACGTGAAGCTCACCTGCGCCGGGCACCGCGTGTGGATGGGCAACTCGGCCAAAGAGGAATGCGGCGAGAAGCTCGTGCTCATGGTGCGCACGGCGTCAAACTCGTATTTTGCCATGTCGATGGGGGCCCTCTCCATTCCTTCGTCCAAAGACTCTTTGTGGAACGTGGTCACTCCGCTCGCCGAGACCATTCAATACGAGGACGAAGAGACCCTCGCGAAGATGCTGACGCGAAATCCAAAGCTCGCCCCCCTTCGTGCGTTTTCGGTGGCCGACATCCTCGAGGTGCGGGAAAGAATCCTGAACCAGGAAAAGCCCGAAGAGCCGCCCCTCAAGACGGCCGAATTTGCGACGTTCATGTCGCGTCCGCCCTATGTGGCCGGTGAAGTGGCCCCGGACGACGCGGA
>JAYUKI010000510.1:0-15266 GCA_043764595.1 Myxococcales bacterium
GCGCTCGCGATGGTCATCGGCATCATCGCCGGCACGTACTCCAGCATCTACGTGGCCGCTCCGCTCACCGAGTGGATCGACCGCAAGATGCGCGAGCGCGCAGGGGAGCCCACGAAGAAGAAGGGCGTCCTCCAGAGCGCCAAGGCTCGCGCCTAGCTCACGACACGCAACACGCCAATACGAGACCGCCTTCGCCCACCTGTCCCCAGAGTGGGCGAAGTCGTTTCTGGGACGAGCCCCGCGTCTGCCGTTCGACGGCTTTGCGCTGACCCTCGGCGATCTTTGGGCGAGGTAGACTCGGGCCCATGGGCCGAGCTCGTGTGAAGGTGTGCTGCATCTCGTCGGTGGAAGAAGCGCGACTGGCCGTGGAGTGCGGCGCCGACGCGCTCGGGTTGGTGGGGGACATGCCTTCTGGACCGGGCGTGCTCGACGACGCGACGGTGAGGCACATCGCTCTCGCCGCACCACCGCCCGCGTCGCGGTTCTTGCTCACGTCGCGCACGGAGGGAAAGGCCATCGCGGAGCACGCGCTCGCGTGCGGCGTGGACACGGTTCAAGTGGTCACGCACGTCGAAGCGGCCGAGCTCTCGGAGGTGCGCCGACTCGCTCCGCACGTGCGGGTGGTCCAGGTCCTTCACGTCGAGCCCTTCGCGGGACCCCTCGCCGAGCACCCGGCCGTGGCTCTTGCCGAGTCCTACGCGCCGCACGTGCATGCCTTCTTGCTCGACTCCGGGAGGCCGTCGTTGCCGGTCCCCGAGCTCGGTGGCACGGGACGAATGCACGACTGGGACGTCAGCGCGGCGCTCGTCCAGCGGCTGCATCTCCCCGTGTTCCTCGCGGGTGGGCTCACCGCCGCGAACGTCCAAGAAGCCCTTGCCCGCGTCCGGCCCTACGGACTCGATCTGTGCTCCGGAGTACGCGAAAACGGCGCGCTCGATCGGCGAAAGCTCGAAGCCTTCATGGCTGCGGTCCAGGCCTTCGGACGGCCTGCGCAGGCTTGAACGGTCGATCCGTGGGGGACACGCCCGTCGTTTGGGTGCAAATCCCGCTTTGCCTCGGAGTCTCCCCGTTCCCGTTCCCGTTCCCGTTCCCGTTCCCGACATTCTCGCGCTTGCTCACCGCTCGACGCGATCCGCTCGAGCGACACGCCGTAGAGGAGAACGGGAAGGGGAAGGAGACCGGGAAGGGGAACGGGAGCGGGAACAGGAACGGGAGCGGGAGCGGGAACGGGAACGGGAACGGGAACGGGAACGGGCACGCAAAAGCGAAGGGCTCGGGTATCGTCCCGGGCCATGCCCCGCATCAATGCGCCCGAGCTCGAAGACTACCCGTGGTTTCCCGCGCATCTGCGCGACGCGATGACCGGCTTCTTGCGCGTGGCTTCGGAGGTCGTGGGGCTCTCCGCGCTGGCCGCGCCCCTCGTCCTTCGCGCGATGGAGCGCTCGGGAACGTCCCACATCGTGGATCTCTGCTCGGGAGGCGGAGGGCCCGTGCTCTCGCTTCTTGCGCGGATGAAGAAGCATCATGGGCTCTCGCCTACGGTCACGCTCACGGATCTCTATCCGAACGAAGACGCGTTCCAGCGCGCCGAACGCGAGGCGCCGGGCCTCGTCCTGGGCCTTCGTGAGTCGGTGTCGGCGACCCAAGTGCCCCAAGCGCTCACCGGAGTGCGCACGATCTTCAACGCGCTCCACCACCTCCCGAAGGACGTGGCCACGGCCGTGTTCGTCGATGCCGCGGAGAAACGGCAGCCCATTCTCACGTTCGAGCTCGTGGAGAGGAGCTTGCAAGGTGCAGCCATTAGTACGCTCGTGCCGCTCGGGGTTTATGGCTTGATGCCCTTCGTAAAGCCCCTTCGGCTCTCCCACTTGGCGCTCACGTACGGTGTGCCCGTGCTCCCCGCAGCCATCGGGTGGGACGGATTTGCGTCGTGCCTGCGCTCGTATTCGATGACCGAGCTTCGTGGCATGACCCGCGAGGCCAGTCGCCGAGGGTATTCGTTCGAGGTGGTGCGCAAGCGCGTTCCGTTTCGTCCGGCCTACGTGACCTCCGTCGTGGGACTGCCCGCGTAGGACGACGCATCTTCGGTCGACAAAATGCAGAGAGCCCCATCCGGATTCGGCGGGGCTCCCTTCGGTCGAGGCGCTAGCTACAATGGGTCATTCGGCGAAGAACGGACAAGCCTTCACGAGCTCCTCGCTCGAGCCAATCTCGCAATGGAATCCGACCAAGATCCCGTCGGTCTTGAGCTCGGTGCAAATGCGGTAGCTGTCGTAGGAGCGCGAGTCGGAAATGTCCGGAACACGCTCGCAGCCGCCCAGGCTCACGACCTGGACGGAGTGGTGTCCGCCGCGCTTGAGCGTGCGAATCACGGAGACCGGCATCTCCTCGCCGGCCTTCTTTTCGGCGATGCACTTGGCGAACGGACCGCCGCCACGAATGACTTTGCGAATGTCTCCGGGGCATGCGGTGAACTTGAGCTCCGCGTCGGTCACGACCGGGTTTCCGGCTTCGTCCTTGCGGTTCACGTACGTACGAATGAGCTGCGCCTTGCTGTCGACCTTCTGGTCCTTCTTTCCACAGGAAAGGGTTCCAAAGGCCGTGAGGAGCGCGAGTCCGAGAATGGTGATCTTTTTCATGGTCGGCTCCTTCCTCAGACCACGCACATGGCGGCCATCAAGATGGTGGTCAATACGGGCACGACCACCCGCGCGATCCGGAACACCTTGTCGTGATGCTCCTCGTCGACGACGAAGAAGAACCAGGTCGAGATCATGTTCATCAAGAGCGATAGATAAACGCCAATCATCAGCTTGTCCGCCCGCGTGAGGTACGCCGTGGCCGGAATGGATTGAATCAGCGAGAAGTGGAAGAGCACGGCGCCGGCCAGCATGGGCGCGCCGCCGTTCGAACGGACCTCCATTTCGTCCGGGGTGACCCACATGGCCAAGAGGCCGATGATCACGATGACGAAGGCCGGAACGTACACGCTGAAGATGGCGCTCGTACCGAAGCGCGCGATGCCAATGCGGCAGATGAACCGACCATAATAGAGGTCGTCGTTCTCGAAGCGTTGCGGGAGGTCGCGCGAGAGGGAGCGGGCCTCGAGGTACTTGAGGTCCCAGCCGGCGATCTGGAAGTTCGCGTCGAAGCGCGTGTGCTCTTCGTCGGCATAGAGCTTGAGCTGATCGACACCCTTCGAGTTCTCTTCCACTTCGATGCTGAGCTCTTGGCTGTCGAAGGGGTACTTGCGCAGGTCCGGGGGGGACTTGAACGTGCCATTCACGCGGTAAAGCTTGAACGTCGGCCGGTCCGCCAACGGATCCATGTTCTCCACTTTGCCTGTCGGGAAGACCAGGTTCAGCTTCTTGGGCATGGGCGTTTTGCTGGTGAGCGACAGATAGAAGGTCGCCTCGAAGGTTCCTTCTTTGATGTCGTACTGCGAGATGTCCATGATCAGCATGCCGACCTTTACTTCGGAGGGCTTGCCGAAGTCCGGGTTGGCAAAGGGCGATTTGAACTTGCCCTTTTCGTGGAACGGAACGCCCGAAGGACCGACTTTTGCGCTGTCGAGGGCGTCCTCGGCGGGCAGTTTGTCGTCGTCTTTCTTGTCGCCCTTGCCGTCGTCTTTCTTGTCGTCGGCGGTTGCGGCCGGACCTGCGTCGGCTGCGGGGGCACCAGCGTCGCCTTTGGCCTTTGGGTCCGCCTTCGCTTCAGGGGCCTTCTCGGCGGCCGGAGCGACCGCCACGGGCAATGGCTTTCCGCCCTTGGGCTGCGCCTCGAGCCGCTTCGATACGAGGAAGAGCCCAAGCAGCGCCGAGAGCGCCAAGCAGGCAATGGAGAACGTGGTGAGGCGCTTCTTGCGCGCGGGCAGGCCCATGGCGCCGGAACATACAAGGAGCGGCCCGAATGCGTAAAGCCTCGCCAGAGCCCGTGTCGGTCGAACGGCCGAAATCTCAGTACATACGCGGGCTCAGACCCACGTGCTTTAGGGAGCGTCTACGGCCCAAGCCATGGACAAGCGCCCTTCGCGGCCTCGGTTGGCGTGACTTCGCAGCGAAATCCGACCACGATTTCGTCGGTCTTCAAGATCTCGCAGGCGCGGAAGGCCTCGTACGAACGCGAATCGGTCGCGTCTTCCTCGCGCACACACTCTCCCACGGCCACGAGGCGCGTGGTTCGGCGTCCATCGCGCGTACGACCGGCGCGAACTTTGACGGATACGTCGGCTCCGGTGGCCATCTTGGCGACACATGCGGCAAACGGAGCACCGCCGCGTGCCACCATCCGCAGCTCACCCGCGCAGCCCTGGAGCGAAAGCTCCACATCGGTCACCAGGGGATCGCCTTTTTCGTCGCGCCGGTTCACGAACGTGCGGACCACCTTGGCCTTGCCTTCGTGCACCCGTCCGGGCGCCTCGCACGCCGAGAAGCCGAGCCCGCCCGCCACGATCGCGCCTGCCGCTATCCATTTCATCATTCGGCACCTTCGGGTGCGGCGAGCCCCCCCGTGCCATGCACATGCGCGTCTGCCGGTTCTTCCTTGGGCCTCTTCGCGAGCGCGAGGAACACCACGGGCACCAAGAAGAGCGACAAGAACGTGCTCGACGTGAGCCCTCCGACCACCGCGAGCGCCAGCGGCTGGTTCGACTCGGTACCCGCTTCGATGCCGAGCGCCGTCGGTACGAGACCCACGATGGTGGCGAGGCTCGTCATGGCGATCGGCACGAAGCGCGAGCGCGCGGCCTGCACCACGGCTTCGGTCTTCTCGACGCCCTCGCAGAACCTCCGGTTCGCGTCGTCCACGAGCAAGATGCCGTTGGCCACGCTGATGCCAATGACCATGAGCACCCCCATGAGCGCCACGATCGAGAGCCCTTGGCCCGCGGCCATGAGCGCGATGACCACGCCCACGAGCGCCGTGGGCACGGTGAACAGCATGATGAGCGGCAGGCGCAGCGACTTGAACTGCGAGGCCATGATTCCGTACACCACGAGGATGGCCAGCACGATCGCCATGCCGATGCCGTCGAACGTGGTCCGCATCAGGGCCACTTGCCCCACGAAGTCGAACTTCACCGAGCGTGTCTTGGGCTCGGCCAAGAGCTTCGCTTCGAGCTCCTTGGCGGCCGAGCCGATGTCGCGGCGCTCGGTCTGCATGAGCACGTGCGCGGCTCGCTGGAGCTGGTTTCGCTCGATGGCCACGGCGCCGACGGTGCGCCGCACGCTGCCGTAGGTTCCGAGCGGAATGGCCTTGCCATCGTCGGTCACGCGGCCCGCCACCTGCGCGAGCTTCTGAGGATCGTTGATCTTGGCCGGATCGTACTGGGTAATGACGTAATACGACTGGCCGTTCGCCGAGTCGATCCACACGCTCGGCGTGTTGATGTTGCCGAGCGTGGCTTCCAAGGTGGTCTGTGCCGCGGCCCGCGAGGTGAGCCCCACGAGGCTCGCTTGCTCGCGCGTGGTCTCCACGCGCACCTCGGGGTAGTCGTTCTCGAGCGAGACCTTCACGTCCGCGATGCCCGGAACCGTGCGCGCCACTTCGGCGATCGCGTTCGCTTGTTCCTTGAGCTCGGCCAAGTTCTCGCTGCGCACTTCGATAACGAGCGGGCCCGGGTACCCTCCCGAGAACACGTTCGCCACGAGGCCTCCTGGGGCCTGCAACGTCTCGGTCCCAGGGAAATCCTCGGTCAGAATCTTGCGGGCCATGTCCGCAATTTCACGCTGCGAGGCCTTTCGGTGCTCGGCCTCCACGAGCGCGAGCTGGATGAAGCCGGTGTGCGGCGCGACGTTCGGGCTCGTGATGGCGGAGCGTGCGTTGTTCGGTGTTCCAAGGTTCGTGTACACGAGCCGAACGCTGCCCTTCGGGAGCTTCTCCTGGAGGTCCTTGCCCATCGCCGAGAGCCTGGCTTGGCCGGCCTCGAGGCCCGTACCCGGCGCCATGCGCACGTAGATGGTCTCGATGGCTTCGTCCACGTCCGGAAAGAACGACGTCGGCAAGCGTCCCGCGGCGAACACTCCGAAGGCCGTGAGCAGGATGGCCCCGCCCACGATGAGCTTTCCGCTCGGAAGCGCGCGCCGGAGCGACGAGGCATAGCCGTCGGCCATGGCATCCACGAAGCGCGCGACCGCTTGGGCGATCTTGCCGGGCTTTGCGTGCCCCAAGAAGTGCCGGCACGCGACCGGCGTCACGGTCATGCTCACCACGTACGACGCGATCATGGCCGTGGCGACCGTGAGCGCGAGCGGCGCAAAGAGCTTCTTCGCGAGGCCCGAGAGGAGCAACACCGGGAGAAGCACGGCCATGGTGGTGAGCGTGGACGCCAGCACCGGGAGAGCCACGGCGTTCGTGCCGTCGAGGGCCGCTTGCGCCGAGCCCTTTCCCTTCTCTTGTTCTCTGTGGATCGACTCGAGCACGACGACCGCGTCGTCGATGAGACGCCCCATGGCGAGCGTGAGCCCACCCAAGGTGAACGCGTTCAAGCTCTGACCCGTGGCGTAGAGCACGAGCAGCGTGATCGCGAACGACAAGGGAATGGCCACGCTCACGATCACTGTGCCCCGCACGCTCTGGAGGAACAGCAAGATGACGAGCGCGATGAGCACGAGCGCGCGCAGGATCTCGCTCTTCAAGCCCTCGTAGCTCGTGCGCACGAACGTGGACTGATCGAACGCCGTGGACACCTCCATGCCCGGCGGAAGGTCCTTCAGGTTCTTCACCGCGCGGGTCACGGCTTCCACGATCTCGAGGGTGTTGCCGCCCGGGACGCGCATGACGGCGAGGGTCACGGCGTCCGCTCCGTTCACGCTCACGCTCTGCGACTCGGGGGTGCCGCCGTCTTCCACGCGGGCCACGTCGCGGATGTACACGGGCTTGCCGTTGCGGATCTTCACCGTGGCGTCGCCGATGCTCTTCACGCGCTCGGGCACGGCGTTCGTGTAGACGTTCGCGTTGAACTGGGGAGTGAGGAAGGCGCCCGCCGGAAGGAGCGCGTTCGACGAGGCTACGGCGTTCGAGATGTCGGTCGCCGTGATGCCGCGGGCCTGGGCCGCCGTCGGATCCACGATGACGTTGATCTGGCGCTGCCGTCCGCCGCTCGGCGCCGCGCTGGCCACGCCGGGGATGCCCTCGAGGATGGGCTGGATGCTGTTGAACGCGTAGTCGTAGAGCTGGGGCCCGGTGAGGCCACCGCCCGTCACGATGACCTGCACCGCGGGAGCGTTCGCGGGATCGTATTGAAGGACGAACGGAGGCACGACGCCGAGCGTCTTCGGCACCGCGGCCATCGCGAAGGTGACCTGCTGCTGCACGAGCGTCTGCGCGGCGTTGAGGTCGGTGCCCCACTTCAGCCACACGTACACGATGCTCATGTTGTTCTTGGAGATGCTCTCCACGTGGTCCACGCCGGGCGTCGCGCCGACGTACTTCTCGATGCGCCACGTCAGGGTCTTCTCGACGTCCTTCGGGGCGAGACCGGGCGCGAGCGTGCCGATAACGAGCGAAGGCGGAGTGAGCTCCGGGAACGTGTCGACCGGCATGCGCGGCGTGACCACGGCCGAAAATACGAGCATCGCGAGGCTCATCATGAGCACGGCGATCGGGTTCTGGAGGGCGAGCTTGGTCATGGCGCCTTCCCACCCACGTGTGCCGCGCTCGGAGCTGCGGCCGGTGCACTTCCGGAAGGTGCCGCTGCGGGCTTTGGCTCCTTCTTCTCTTCCTTCTTCTCTTCCTTCGGCGGAGGTGCAGTCTTGGCGTTGACCGGATCGCCGTCGTTCAAGAGCGCGCGGCCCTCCAGCACGACCTTGCTTCCGGGCTTCAGATCTTGGGCCAGGTAGACCTTGCCCGCGCTCTCGCCTTTGACGGCCACGCTCATCTGTTTCGCTTTGCCGTCCTCGACCACGAACACGATGGCCTTCGAGCCACGCACGCTCGCCGCCACGAGAGGGATCTCGGTGACCTGCGCGGCCTCGCCGACCTCGATGCGCACTTCGGCCGTGGTGCCCACCGGGATCGAGCGCGTCGGATCGGCGATGTCGAGCTCGAAGTGAACCGTGCGGGTCTGCGGATCCGCGCTCGGCGAGCGTCGCGCGATCACGCCCTCGAGCTCCTTCTTGGTGGAGATGAGCAACACCTTCACCTTGGTGCCCGGAGCCACGACCGCGAAGTCGGTCTCCGGCGCGTCGCCAGTCACGCGCACCGTGGTGCGATCCACGAGCGTCACGACGAACATGGAAGGCTTGATGAACGCGCCCGGGTCCACGAACCTCTGCGCCACCTCGCCCTCGAACGGCGCCCGCAGCACGCAGTCGTTCACCTCGAGCGAGCTCCCGAGCAGCTTCGCCTTTGCCGCGAGCACCTGCGACTCTTCGGCGGCGCTTTGGGCGAGCTTCTGTTCGGCCTCGTTCTCGGCCACGAAGCCGCGGCTCACGAGGCCTTGCATGCGCGTCGACTCGCTGGCGAGGGCCTTCTGACGTGCGTCGAGGGCACGGGCTTGCATCGCCACGGCTTGGGCTTGTGCGCTGGTCCCACGGCAATCCAGCGTCGCGAGCACCTCGCCACGCTTCACGACGGCGCCCGGCCGCACGAGCACGGTGTCCACGTACGCCGACACGAGCTGCGGACCGATCTTGGCCTCGACCCACGGCTCCACAGTGGACACGTACGTGCGGTTCGCGCGGTACTTTCCGGACACGGCTTCGATCACCGTGACGGGCTTCGGCTCCGCGGCGAGCGTGGCCTTGTTGCGCTTCGACTCGGCGCGCAGCAAGAGGCCTCCGCCCACGGCGAGCACGGCCACGATGGCGACCACGATCGGCACGGCGACGGAGCCCTTCTTCGCGTGCGCGTCCGCGGGGACGTCGGAGGGAGAGAGTTCGGAGTGCTCGGTCATCGGGAATCCTCGGCAAGGAGACGCCCGAGCTGGGCGCGCGCCCGGGCAAGCTGGAACGTGGCGACGGCGAGGTTCGACTCGGAGTCCACGACGAGAAGAGACGCCGCGGCGACGTCCACGGCGTTGCCCAAGCCGGCCGCGAACTGCGCGGCGACCTGGTCGTAGTTTTCTTTGGCCGACTTCACGGCGCGCTCGAGCGAGGCGAGCGTGGCCCGCGACGTATCGAGCTCCACGTAGGCCCGCCGCACGTCCGCGGTGTTCGCGTATTCGGTGGCGCGGAGCTCTTCGCGCTTCAGCTCTTCGCGTGCGCGCTGGGCATCTTCGCGGCCGCTCACCGTGCCGTCGAAGATGGGCCACGAGAGCACGAGGCCGATGTCGTAGTTGGGCACGTAGGGAAGAAAGCCTTTGCCGGTGAGCTCGGTGCCTTGGTTGGTCTGCTGCCCGCCCGCGCGAAGCGACGCGCTCGCCGTGGCGTACACCGTGGGGCGCGTCTCGGCACCGATGGCCTTCGTGCGCTTCTCTTCGGCCTCGAGCTCGGCCAGCACACGAAGGATGCGCGGCGAGCGTGTCTTCGCGCGTGCGATCGCCTCGCCCAAGCTTGGCATCTCGGCTTGCGTGCGCGGCGCTTCTTTGGCGGACACATAGGGCTTCTCGCTTCCCATGGTGGCCGCGAGCACGCTCTCGGCGATGCGCACGTTCCCTTCGGCGCGCGCCTTCTGGGCGTCGAAGCGCGCCAGATCGGCGTCGGCCCGCGCCAAGTTTCCGTGCGCACGAAGGCCCGCTTTCACCTGAGCGTCGGCTTGATCGCGAATGGCTTGGGCCCGTGCGCGCGCTTCGTCCGACGAGTGAAGCAGAACCTTGGACGCCAGCACGGCCACGAAGGCCTCTTCCACGCCGAAGGCGGTCGTGAGGGCGTCTTGGCGGCCACGCTGTTGCTCGGCGCGGACCAGCGCATCTTGCGCCGCGCGCTGGGCGGCGATGCGACCGAACTCGAAAACGGGCTGGTTCAGGCCGGCCGCCACGAGGGTGGAGGCATAGGGCGTGGCCTCCATGGAGTTGCCACGCGTTCCGCCGATACGGGGAAGATCGAAGCTTCTCTGGCCCACGAACGTGCCGGTCCAGTTGTTCGCAGTCGCGCCGAAGATCTGCGCGGTCACGCCCACGGTCGGGTACCACGCCGAGCCCACGCTCTCGGCCTGAGCGGCCTGCGCGCGGAGCCGAGCTTCGGCCATGCGAACCTCCGGCGCGTGGGCTTTGGCGTACGCGAGGCACTCCGGGAGCGTCATCGACGGAACGTTCGTCTCTTGCGCCTCGTCCGCTCGCGCGAGGGTCGTGACCCCACATGCGGCGAGGGCGAACAAAAGAGAGGGAAAGGCCTTCATCACCATGGACGGTACCTTCCGGTCGGGACCCCGGGAAAATCGGTCAACACGACGGCGCGTCCGCTTCCCACGATTCCCCGTCGGCTCACGGCCTTGGCGTCAACGGCCAAGGGCGTGGTGTGTCCGCTCGTTTCGGTGGTGGATACCTCGACCTTCGATGGACCGCCCCGTCGGACTCGACGGAGCGTCCGGTCAAGGGTGCGACCGAACCGGTCATGACCGAAGCTGAGAAGGGCTGACCGGACCCGAGGAAACGTGGACCGCGCACACCCCAGGAGCGACCGGATGGACGACGGACCTGCGCGTAGCCCGGTGCTGCAAGACCGGGCCACTCGTGCCGTCGAGCGGACCCGAGGCGCGCGCGACCGGACGCCCCGACGGACCTCGCGAGACCTCGACTCCGCGCGCACGGACGCGCCCGAAGCGGTGCACGTGTCGCCCGCGTGGGCGACGTGCGGAGCTCAGGGGATGAAAGGCGCGC
Source organism: Myxococcales bacterium (assembly GCA_043764595.1). Taxonomy (GTDB): domain Bacteria; phylum Myxococcota_A; class Polyangia; order Polyangiales; family Polyangiaceae; genus JAAFHV01. The sequence goes on from JAYUKI010000510.1 coordinate 10,757, forward strand.
GCGCCGATGCAGAAGTGGGCCCGAGGTTGCTCGGATCTCCGAGACGCGCACATCGGAGTTTCCCCCGTTCCCGTTCCCGTTCCCGTTCCCGCGGTCCACGGAGTCTCGCCCGTTCCCGTTCCCGTTCCCGTTCCCGATCTTTTCAACGTGCCCCGCGATTCCGAACATCGCCGTCCGTGTTCCTCAAGCTCGCGAAACGCCCGCGGGCTCCAGAAGGAATGCCGGGAGCGAGAACGGGGGAGAACGAGAGCGGGGAGAGCGAGAGCGAGAACGGGAACGGGAACGGGAACGGGAACGGGGAGAGCGAGAGCGAGAACGGGGAGAGCGAGAGCGGGAACGGGAACGGGAACGGGGGAGAACGAGAGCGGGAGCGGGAACGGGAACGGGAACGGGAACGGGGGAGAGCGAGAGCGAGAGCGGATCTCCCTAGAACATCACTCCGTCCATCAGATAGAAGCCGAAGGGGAAGCTCGGGTTCACGGCGGCGGCGTCCGGCGAATAGGCGAGCTCGGCGCGGAAGAGGGCCTCGTTCAGCTGGATGTAGAGGGCGCCGCCCGCTCCCCAGTGGAGGCGCCAGAGCTCGCCGTCGCGCGGATCGGCTTTGCCGTACCCCACGAACGAGCGCCCTGTATCGAAGAACAGCGCGTGTCCGACGCGGAACTTCTGTCCGAGGATCTTGGTCCACGGGTACATGAAACGGAGCTCGGAGTTGGCCGCGACCTTGGCGAGGCCGCCGAAGCGACCCGCGGGCACCCCGCGCACGCCCATGGCTCCGCCCAGCAAGTCGAAGGTGCCGAAGCTGCCTCCCGTGATCATGTCGTAGTAGGCGGCGTTGCCGAAGGTGAAGTCGCCGATGAGGCGGAAGGCCGCGATGAACGGCCCGCCCAGGTGGAAATACTTTCGGAGGGTCGTGTCGAACGCGAACGAGCGCACCTCGGACGAAGTGGGCACGGCCACCGAGACGCGCACGCCAGCCATGTGGAGCGAGCCCTCGCGCGGCATGGTCTCTTCGTCGCGTGTGTCGTAGACGATGCCGACCTGAGGGATGAACGCCGTGTGCTCGCCCACGCCGATGAGCGGGGCGAGGCCGCGTTTGGGATCGCCCGCGGCGTCGATGGCGAGCTGGCTCCCGGCGTAGGGCTCGGGGTTCGTGTAGCGAACCTGGAGGCCCATCATGACCTCCCACGGGCCGTCGAGCTCGTGCTCGGCGTACACGCGCACACGGAGATCGCGCGTTTGGTACTTGTAGCGGTTGCCGCCGGGGAGCTCCCCCGTGATGGGATCAATCTCGAGCGGGGCCACGTTGCCGATACCGAAGTAGGGCCGGTTGATCGTGCGGTCGTACGTGATGCCGGGCATCACGCGCCACTCGGAGCCCATGAACTTCGGGAAGTCGAGGCGCAGGCGCGCGGCCTGCTGCACGATGGCGCCGTCGCGGACGCTGAGCGAGAAGAGGCCCGAGGCGAACCACTTGTGCGGGTGGTAGCCCGGAGCCACGTGGCTCACGGCGCCCGCGAGCCCGAACATGAAGCCGATGTCGCTCGAGCCGCCGACGACGGGGAGCACGGCAGGGTGCGTGGCCTCTTCGTCTTCGGTCTCGTGGCCGGTGCCGTGGTGAAACGCGCCGCGGTCTTCGTGCGCGTTGCTGGTCCGCCCCGTCTTCATCTTGTTGGGGTCTTTGGGCGCCCGTGCCGTGTCGGGGTCGGCTTCGGCCGGCTTGGGAGCGGGAACAGGCGCTGCGGGCGTTGGCGCGACCACCGGCGTCGCCGCGGGCGCGGCCGACACGGCTGGCGTTTCGGGTGTTGCGGACGGGGCTGCGTTGGAAGCGGGCGGCGCAGCTGCGGGTGCGTCGGTGGAAGGCGCGGAAGAAGACGACGGAGCTGACGCTCCCGCATCCGGGGCAGGCTCGTCGGCGCGCGCGATGGAAGGGAACAGGAGCAGCGCGGCGGAGCCCACGACGAAAGCAAGGGGACGCATGAAGGGAAAAAGCCTACGGGGCAAGGGCCGATGAAGGAACGTCAAACGCTCGACGAACGAACGATTTGAGGGCGGTCTTCGTTCGGACGCTCCCTCCCGCGAGGGGTCTCAGCTGGGCTTCTTTTCGGGGTCGTTCGGGCCCGGATCCTTGCTGCCTTTGCCCGCGCGTCCCTTGGCTTGCACGCGCTTTCGAGTGGCCACCGACGCAAAGAGCTTCGCCTTGCGGGGCTCCTTGCGGAAGGCATAGCGGCCACCCGCGCACACGGCGTCCATGCGCGCGACGAGGCCGTGGAATGCGCGATTGCGCAGGGAGAGGAGCGTGCGGCCGTGCACGTCGCTCTTCTTTCCGGCCAGCGAATCCATGAGCGACTTGGCCAGCTCGCGCATGCGCGAGGATGCGTCCTCCACGAGATCGGCTTTTTTGAGGCTGGGCCCGTTCTCGTCGAGGAGGTCGGCGAGCTTGTCGAGATCGTCCGAAAGATCGGCGATGCCAGTGCCCTCGCGAACGCGCGCCACACGCTCTTCGACCTTGGTGTTGCCTTCGAGCCAGTAGTCGAGGGCGGCCAGCGCATCGGCCTTGAGCGACTCTCCCTCGGCGACGGCCTTCGGATCGACACGAACGTCGCGGCTCTTGGCCCAGAGCTCTTCGCATAGGCCGAGAAGCTCGCTCTCGGCTTCGAGCTTGACGAGGTCCCCGCGGCCGATACGCGTGCTCGCCTCGAGAGCATCGATGGCCTGGCGTCCTGCGGCGAGGACCTCACGCGCCATGGTGAGGATGCGGGGCACGCTCTGGTCGGGGAGCTTGTCGAAGCTCGAGGGGTGGGAAGCGAGCAGCGTGTGCTCGTCCGGCGAGAGGGGCCGGAGCTCGCGTGCGCCCTTGGCGGTTCGAGCGGGAGCGCGCACCTTCGCTTTCGTTGCGGAGGTGGTCTTCTTCGCGGTCTTCGGCTTCGCAGAAGCCTTCTTCTTAGTCGCCATCGTGAGGCTCAAGGTACAAGTCGGGTCTCGGCGTCGGCAACCCAAAACGAATGCCTCGCCGGCGGTTCTGCTAGTATGGCCCACGTGACTCGTAGGAACCGCCGCATTGGCCTTTTGGTGCCGACCCTCGTGCTCGGTGTGGCCGCGTGCACGCCCAAAGAAGAGCACTTCGAGTCCGTGCTCCAGCTCATCTCGAGAACCGACGTCGAAAAATCCGACAAGGGGCAGGTCGAGCTCGCCGACTTCGAGTTCGAGTGGGATCCCTGCCCGGGAGACCAGCTCCAAGTGGTCCGCGGCGGAACGGCCTTCGCCAAGTGCATGGAGAAGTACGAAAAGGGCGACTACGTGCCCGTGCGAGTCAAACACTTCTGGGACCCACACGGCTTTTACACGTGGGACGTCGAGAAGGTGGGGGACTGCGAGCGTGACATCGAGTCGTCGAGCGAAGGCTCGTTCGAGAAGTCCCAAGAGTGCACGGAGCATAAAATGTATGGCCGTGAATCGGGCTTCGACTGCTCGCGCCGTCCGTTCAAGAAGCTCGTCGCCATTTGCCCTTGGATGGCGCGCAAGTAGCGCAGTCGGTCACCGATGGGTGGAGGTCACGTTGGCTCGGGGCCATCTGCTGCACTCCGTTGAAGATCCGGCGGACTACTGGCGCGCCCACTTCGTGCCGTCCGCGCAGGCATAGGCGTCGACGTGGGCCACACCGAGCGAGGCGGTTTCGGTGTGCTTGAGGACCTGGGCATGCACGTATTTGCCGTTGGTCTCGATGCCTAGCTTTTTGTCGGTCGTGGCGTCGGAGCGAAACGCGAGATAGCTCTCGCCCGCGGCGTTCGCTTTGGCGGGTTTGCCCGAGTAGTCGAACGCGTAGGCGATTCCCGAGTAGGACGTCACTTTGCAAGCCGCCCCGTTCTTCATCATGAGGTGAAGCTCGCCTCCGTCCTCACCATTTCCGAAAGACGTGAGGGTGATCTTGAGGGGGTCCTTCTCCGTGAGCTTTGCGACTTCTTGCCGCATGAGCAGAAGCGGAAGCGACTTCATGATTTTTGCCCCAGCAGGGGGCGTGGGGTCCGCGTCCTTGGCAGTGCTCGACTTTTGGAAGTCGGCTGGGGACACGACTCCGACAGGGTTCGACCATTTCGACTCGAGCGTCTTTCGCCCGACGAAAAAGCCAATCATGAGGCCGACGAAGAGGGCAATTCCGACGGCGATGGGAAGCGCGTATTTCTTCATGGGGGGCTCAGATGACGGAAGCGACGGCCATGACGATGACCGTGAGTGGGGGAACTGTGGCGCGGAAACGCCGGAACCAAGGCTCGACCTCGTCCTCTTCGACGACGAGGAAGACCCACGTCGTGAGCATATTCAAGAGGAGTGAGACGTAGACGCCCAACATGAGCTTGTCGGCGTGGGTCAGGTAGCCGGTGGCCGGGAGGGCCGAGATGAGCGAGTAGTGAAAGAGGACGGCCGCGGCGAGCATCGGCGCGCCTGCGTTCGAGCGAACCTCGAGCTCGTCGGCGGGGACCCAGAGCCCGATGAGCGAGATGAGCACGATGAT
>JAYUKI010000511.1:0-4217 GCA_043764595.1 Myxococcales bacterium
ACCTCGCAGGTGACCTTTTTGGCGAGGCTCGGCACGATGTCGAGCGCCTCGGCGGTGCGAAGGACCACCTGATCGAGCTGCGCGCGACGGTGCTCCGGAGGTCCGGCGAGCGACGGGTGGCCGACGACTCCGAGGGGCTTCGCGAGCTCCACCGCGAGCTTCGGGTCCTTCTTGGCCAACTGCTCGATCAACGCCTCGCGTTTCGGCTTCGGAGCGGCCGCGCGCTGCCTCTCCCAGCGCGAGATCGTGAGCGCGGCGACGCTCAAGGCCGTCCCGAGCTCGGCCTGGGTCATGCCGAGCGCGCGACGTGCGCGACGGACCGCTGCCGCCGCCGGCGCCTCATCGGGCAACACTGGACGCTTCCGACCAAATTGACGACGCTTGCGAGCCATTGCGACCTCCCTCGGCGATGTGGAATGTACCGCGACCACTCTCGCCAGAGCCGACTTCCGTAGGCCCCAAGAGAACAGGAAACGCGCGTCGTCGTCGGTGAGCTTCTTTGCGGGGCTCTCGTGCGCGCCGCGGTTGTTCGGCGTCGTGGTCCTCACGGCCGCATAGGCGGAGCGGAGACCTACGACGTCCTTCGTGCAACGGGAGAGGTTCTTCGGGTCGTGACCTGCGCACACCAATGGGGGGCCCGGTGCGCGTGGTGGGATACCGTGGGAGCACCATGAACGGTCCCTCACCCCTATGAGGGAGACCTCTGGGTGGACCCTATTCGATCCAATACGCCGCAAAGGGATAGGTCGAGAGAACCCCGGTCTGTCCCTCACGCGTACGAGGGAGCTTTCTAACGCAGCCACGAGCGGGTCTCACGCTGGAGGGATAAGTTGCGAGCATCCGTAGCGGTCCGTCACCGTATGAGGGAGGTCTCGAGAGCATGTACTGCTGTCCCTCAGCATATGAGGGGATAGGTCGGGGTCCCGTTTCCCGATGGATCCCCAGCGGACGAGGCAGATGCAGACGGCGCCGTCCGTTTCCCACTCGACAGCGGTGGCGCGGCCTTCGCGTCCTTCATCCAGGACGAAAAGGAATACGCAAAAGTAGAAACCACGCAACGGATTGGGGTGTGCCGTCGAGAGCGTCACCGAAGGACGGTGACGTATGCGATGCCTCGCAATTGTTTCTGGAGTGCTCGGACTGGTTGTGTTTTCGGCGGCCTGCTCGTCGGGCGAGGACGTGCCACCGTTCCCATTGGGGAGCAGCGACGATCTCGGCGCCCGCTTGGAGGCCGACCTTGGCGCCCCGGTCTACGCTGAACAACATGACGCAACGGTCTTCGTGACCCCCCTCGCGACGACCCGCGTCCTCCTTGGACCTGGCGATGATCCGAGGTCCGTCGCAGGCTGGATTCAGAGGTATGCCGCCGACTTTGGCGTGCGTCCAGGTGACGAACTGGTCTTCCGCGACGCGTCGGTGGACGCGCTCGGAATCCGCCGAGTCAGTTTTCGAGTGGGCTTGCCCGAAGGAGTGGCCGCCCCCGACTATCGCATCGACGTATCGATTGGCGCCGGTGGGGAGCTCGTGGAGGTACAAAGCGACATACCCCCGCTTCGCTTTTCGAATGCGACCCCGATTGGCGCAGACCATGCGCTGAAGCGAATCCAGGAAGAGGCGATTCGCTCGCTGGGGGCGCTGTCGGAGGTTCGTGACCTGGGACTGTCCGTATCCACCGACGCCCAAGCACAGCCGCTGCTCGCCTACAGCGCTCTGGTCGGCGACCTCGTCTCGTATCGCATCACGATCGCGGCCAACGACGGGCTCCTTATACGAGTCACCCCTGAGGATTCGCACCTGTTCTCGAACGACGCAAATGGGCTTGCGAATCACTTCACCGGGCCAGATCGAGCAACCTCTCCATACCTTCCGATCGAGTATTCCTCAGGAGGAGCGTCCTCTCCGGAGCTCTACTCGCTATCTCTCCCACCGAGCACGACTCAGTCCGGCGCTCACGCAAAAATATTCGTGTCGTTCAAGAGCCTCCTGGACGTCACCTCCAGCTCGAGAACCGATTGGGACGCCCTGGGGCCCGCGGCTGGCGCGGCGGTCGATGCCTACTCGAACGCTCAGCAGGCGGATGCGACGTTTCGAAAGCTCGGCTTGCGGTATCCGACTGGCTGGTCCGTCCCGGTGGTCGTTCACAGAAATGACGAGCTCGAGGCGAACGACGACAAGAGTCGATTCACTTCGGGATACGGGCGCATGTTCAACAGCCTCTATTTTGGTGACGGCGGGGTTGTCCCCAAGGATAGGTCTGGGCTGGTGGGCTTGGCCGGACGAACCATGCGAAGCACTGCATTCAGTCCGGACGTCGTTGCGCACGAGCTCGCTCATTCGGTCCTGAAGGGAATTCACAAACTTGCAACCGATGCATTCGCCCCATCCGCCCCGGAAGAGGGCGCGCTAAACGAGGGGATCGCCGACGTAATGGGCAAAGTAGCCGAACACGCACGGTTTCCTTTCGTGCGCCCGGACTTGGTCGGAGTACGAATGTTCACGGACCAGCGTGGGCTGCGGAACTTGGCACACCCAGGTTGGCTTCCGCAGCCGGATGGCTCCCGAAACCCGAGCCACATCGCCGATCCTGCCTACCGGTGCCCAAGGGGCGCGGACGACGACTTCTGGTGCAGCCACGCCCGAGGTAGCGTCGTTTCGCACGCCTTCTACCTGATGACGTTCGGCGGTGTGAACGACGCGAAGGGCGGTGTGGTGGAGCGCGGCGTCGACTGGGACATTGCCACGTCCTTGTGGCTCGGGCTGGTTCCGACCACTATCGTCACGGAAGACCAACGAAAGAACGGCGCGATCAGCTTTCCGCTGAACACGCTCCGCAAAGTCGCCCTCGACCAAATCGCCAAGGCCCTCGTGCTCGGGAGCTCACGCGCGATTTTTGACCCCAACCACATTGCGCGGTCGGTTGCCTGCGCGTGGGAGGCGGTGGGAGTCCTGCAGCCGAACGTCATTGCTGGCCTTCGACTGACGACGTGTCGGGCGAAGAAGGCGGTCGATTGCCGCTCGCTCCCCGATGGCACATACTGCGACGAAGTGTCTCCTTTTTCAGCGACACGTTGCGCAAACCACTCCATTGCGGGCGCACCTCCGCAGTGTCCGTCAGGTTCGGTCTGCCAAAGGAAGGGCTTCTTCTTCCAGAACGAGGCCGCGGTCATCGACGGCAAGCTGCAATGTGCACCGGACGGCCCCCTCTCCCGGGGAGTCCAGCCATGATCTACTGTGCTCTCTTGGCTGCAATGGGACTCCTTGCGGTCTCGGAGGGTGGCCCGACTACCCCGATACTTCCAGCGCTTTCGAAGAAGACCCGAAGCGAAGAGTTGAGTCTCGGCGCCCAATGGGTGAGCCTCGACCCTAGGCACAGCGAAACGGTGCTGGTGGGCGAGAGTGAGCAAGTGCGTCAGCGTTCGAGGGAGCTCGCGCGTCAGGCGCCGTGGAGCGAGATGGGGGCGGTCCACGCCACCTGGGCCGGACCGGTCCTCGTCGCACAGGCGCTGGCGCCCTCGCGACGCGAAAGCCCACTTCGCCTACGGCAGCCGGGGCTCGAGGGGGTGCTCTCGTTCTTGGACGAAAATGCTCGTTGGTTTGGTATTCGAGGAAGGGCCGACCTGCGACCTCGTCCGCCCCCGGACCCCTTCGACCCATCGAGGAGGACTACCCCTCAGTATGTTCGGGACGTTCGCGGGCCCCTCAAACAGCTTTCGATGGTCGACGAGATGACCGCGCCCCCCATGAATGTCTATCTCAGCAGACCAAGTGGGCGCCCGGTGCATTCCCACTACGTCTTCGAGCAGGTCTTCGAGGACGACATCCAGTGCGAGTACTGCACGATCGAGCTCGATCTGGACGACGACCTCCACATCCAGCAGGTCGTAAACAACTTGGTCATCCCCTTCGCGGACGCCCGCTACACGCTCGCCGAAGCGAAGGAGGCGTTCGCACGGCAGCACGCATTTCCTTTCGACGATCCGGATCCCTTTCGCGACTTGATACGGTTGCGCGTCGACCGTGACAAGTCTGGCCTGCCTAGACTTCGGTGGGTCATTCCCTACACGTCCTTCCATCGTTGTGTCGCGAAAGCTATCGTGGATGCCTGGACCCTGAAGTGGATAGGGGACGAGCACGACGAGATGCTTTACTGTGTTGGCGCGGTGCCCGTTTGCCCTTAGGGCCGCTCACCGGAGACGGTCGCCGCAAGCGGAGGACAG
>JAYUKI010000512.1:0-4216 GCA_043764595.1 Myxococcales bacterium
CTGCAACACGTGTTTCTGCGGCGCGGACGGTGGGGTTGGTTGCACGAAGCGCGCGTGCCAGCCTCCGCCCGCGTGCGACGCGACCAAAGAGCCGAACCGAAAGTACGTAGCCAACAGTCCCGAGCAGTGCATGCTCGTCCGCTACGCCTGCGAAGCCAACACCAACAGCTTCTCCAACGCTTGCGGCTGCGGTTGTGAGCAAGCCGCCGACTGCCCCGCGTTCATCAACTGCATGCCTGGACCCGGAGTCCCGAGCTGCGCCCCCGCGCGAGCGCGTTGCCCGTACACGCCCGTCGCGTTCTGAGCCTGAGTCGATAGGTCGAACCAAGGGCCGCTTCCGAAGTCCGCACATGCGGCACGGAGCGGCCCTTGAACCATTTCCGGTGCGTCCTGTTCCGCGGTGTACCCTCGAGCATGACTTTCCGACGACCGCTCTCGGCCACCTCGGTTTCCGTGCTTCTCGGTGCTCTCGTCGCAGCCTGCGCCTCCACTGAAACGACAGGGCCGCAATGCGACTCGAGCCCCAGGGCCTCCGAGGTGTCCGCGGCGCAGGCGTGCAAGCTGGTCCAGGCTGGCAACAGCCTCACTGACGAGTGCCAGGTTGAATCCGAATACGTGGCAGCTTACCTGGCTGCCAACAAGCCTCCGCAGGCGGAGGATGCGTCTTCGGATGGACCGGTCGGAGATGCGTCTTCGGATCCCGCCGTCGACGCCGCATCTCCAGAGGCGGATGCCAGTCTCGGTGGAACGGATGCTGGCACGGTCAAAGCCGTCGAAGCCATTTGTCCCTCGTTCTCCCGTGCCGTGAGTGTGGTCTGCAGGACCAAGTGCCCCACGCTAGGACGACCCTTCGCGGGCTTCGAAACGGAGAATGCCAAGCTGCCCATGGTGGGTAGTTACTTCGAGGCGTGTGCGCGCACCGAGGCTGCGAGCGTGGACGCGTTCGAGATTCTCGCGGCCGAGCTCGAGGCTCTTGGTGCGCCCTCCTCGCTCGTCGAGCGCTGCCGTGTGGCCGCGATGGATGAGCGACGCCACGCGTTGGCCTTCTCGGAGCTCGGAGGCATCCCCTCCGTCGTCGTCTCCGCACCGGCCCGCCCCCTCCGTGGCGCGCTCGAGCTCGCTCTCGAAAACGCGAGCTCGGGTCTCGTCGTCGAGACTTTCGCCGCGCTCCTCAACACGTACCAATCGGAGCACGCGACTGATGCCAGCGTGGCCTCGCTCATGAAACGCATCGCGCGCGAAGAAACCGCGCACGCGGATCTGAGCCGCGCCATACGACGACTTCGTCGTCGCTCGCCTTTCCCTCGAGGAGTGCGAGGCCGTCCGACTCGAGTACCGCCGTGCCATGCAGGCTCTGTCGCGGGACCTCTCCGAGTCGCACATGCCGGCTGAGCCACGGTTCGGGCTCCCCGGACCAGAGGTGTCCGTCGGGCTCTTCACGTCGCTTCGCGACACGTTGTTTCTTCGGGAGCTTGCCGCCTGAAGGTCGTGCGCATCCTGCCTTGCGCGCCGGACCCGAGGGAGCTCGCACGCGCGCAGGCGCGGCAGTTCGCTTCGATGGCTCACCGGGCGTCGTGCATCTCAAAACCGGGCTCAAGGCCGCCGCGCGATCCCCAGAAATGACGCAAATGACGCAAAAGTCCGGGCGCCCGGACTTTTGCGTCAACTCAATGGTTCCGATGGGTTGCAGTGCCCGGATTTGGAAAAGCGGGCCTTCGTCTGTCCGCCCTCGAGCCCTCGTTTTCCAAGGTCGCGCGTCGCCTTGGCTAGATCTCGGTCCGCCCAACGTGGGCCGCTGCGGAGCGCGAGAGCGCGGTACGGGCCGCGGGCGCGACGACTCCTGCGAGGACCGAGCGGGCGAGCCTACGCTTCGTGTTCGCCGAGAGCTGACCATGGGCCCGAAGCGCCTCCTCCGCGCCCGAGCTCGGGGTGGCGCCGATGCCGACGTAGTGCTCGGCCCGCGAGAAGGCGTGGGCGACTCGCGCGTGCACGTCCGCGCGATCCACGCTCTCGCGCTGGAGGAGCCACGCAAGGGTCTTCCAGGCGAGCAAGGCGTGGGCGCTCTCTTCTTCGGCGACGCGCTCGAGGACGGCACGCACCGCGGGATCTTTCGCCTGTTCGTAGGCTTCCGCCACCAGTAGCGCCGACACGGTTTCGGCGATGCAGCCTTCCCCGGCCAGGCGCTCGGCGATCTCCGGGGCGCTTGCGGCCGAGAGACAGCCGCGAATGTCGAGGGCACCCGGACCTAGCGCCGTGCCTCCATACGCCGAAGCGAGGGCGAACGCGGACATGGCATGACGGCGTTCGTCCTCGGCGGCGCGCAGCGTTTCGCCGACCAGATCGGCAGGCGCGCCGAGGGACATGAGCTCGAGCACCATGCGCGTGAACGAAGCCACCGAGGCATGCTCTGTGCGCGCCTCTTCGGTCCAGGCTTCGGCGAGCGCGAGGCGCGTGGTTTCGGCGAGCGCTTCGATGACAGGCCCCGCTCCGAATGCCGAGCTCCAGCCACGATCCCCTTCGAGCGTCGCGAGGCGGGCGCGTCCGTCGACCGTGAACGGGCGTCCGACGGCGCACGATCCAAAGACCTCGTAGCAGCACGCGTCGGGACGCTCGGCGAGCGGACCACAGCCGACGAAGGTCCCCCCACGAATGAGCCCGCACACGTATTTGGAAAGCACGCATTCGGTGGGGTAGGCCGCGTCGCAGCTTGCTCCACTGTTCGGCCTTGCGAAACACACGCGGCTCACGTTGAGAGCGGCGGCATCGACCGTTCCGGCGCACGCGGCGGCGCGGTCGATAGGCTCGACCGAAAGGGGCACGTCCGTACAGGCGCCGCTGTCCCGCGACGGAGAAAAGCGGTCGAACAGGGCCGCTTCGGACGGAGAGTCTCCGCCGGCCGCGTCGGTCGGAGCGCTTGCCTCGGCGGGTCCGCTGTCGAACGCAGAGTCGACGGGCGTCGTCGATCCGCATGCCGCCACCGTGGACGAAGTGCCGAGGGCGCCGAGCACGAGACCGAGCAGCGCGCGGCCGCGTGAGGAAAGAGGGAGCATGCCCAACTCTATCTCGAATGGACGCTCCTGCAATGCCGCTCCATATATTCGGTGACGGTTTGCCTTCGTTGGGAGTCTGAAGCGAGTTTGGAACGCCACATTCGGGCCTCGCGGGCCTCGCGGGCCTCGCGGGCCGTCGGCTCTCGGCGCCTCGATCCGGAGGTCCGGAGAACCTCGAGCGCGCATGGCTCGCGATGGGTTCTACGAAACCAGTCTCCGGACCAAGGCCCACGCTCCGCGGCACGCGGCGACCGAGAATAATCCGGCGCGGCCGAGTAAGCTCCCGCTCATGGCCCTTCCGTTCGAGAAAATCCCTCTCTTTCGCGACATGCCTTCGGCTTCGCGCGAGAGGCTCGGGCATGTTCTCACGTTGCGCGATCTCGCCGACGGCGAGGTCCTTCTCGCCGAGGGCACGCCGACCGACGACCTGTTCGTGCTCGCCGAGGGGACGATGCGCGTGTCGCGAAAGCACGAAGACAGCGAAGATACCCACGACGTCGCCGAGGTGTCCGAGGGAGACGTGCTCGGCGAAATGTCGATTTTCGATGGGCTTCCGACGACCGCGACCGTCGTCGCAAAGGGGCCTTGCCGCGTGTGGGTCGTGCCGTTCTCCCAGCTCCGCCCGCTTGGCTCGCTCGTCTCCGGCGGTACGCCCGAGGCCCATGTGCTCTCCGAGGTGTACGACGATCTCGTGGCCTCGATGGTCAAGGTCATGGCCTCGCGGCTCCGCGAGATGTCCAAAGCCGATCTCGCGAAAGAGAAAGAACGCGCGGCCCTCGGGCTCTTCGTGGTCGACGTCCTGGTCTTGCTGGCGGGCTACGCGGTATTGCTCGCGGCGCTCCCGAAGGTGAAACCCAACCTCCCAGGGTCGAGCTCGTATCTGAGCTTGCCGCTGATTGGCCTATTTGCCTATGGCGGCATTCGCTTCATTCGGCGCACCGGCAAGCCGCTCGCGTCGTTCGGGCTCGGGTTCACGAATCTCTTTGGCTCGCTCGGGCTCGCGCTCGTCGTGACTCCGCTCTTGCTCCTGCTCGCGACGGGAATGAAGGCCATCGCGCTCGCCGTGCACGAGCCTTGGAAGGGATACCCCCTCTTCGAGCGCACCGACGTCGTGGCGCGTCTCTCGGAGCCCAACGTCGTTCGTCTCCTGACCATCTATGCCGTGT
>JAYUKI010000513.1:0-1261 GCA_043764595.1 Myxococcales bacterium
GTCGCCTCGCGTTGTCGCTCCTCCTCGGATACGAGAGTATCCGTCGTCGTCGCTCCTAGCGATGCTTGCTAACCCAGCGAAATCCTCGGTCCTTCAACCTGATCAGCGCTCTAGGGAACGACGAGCACGGCGCCCAGCATGTTCGCGTGGAGCGTGCAGACGTACCCGAACGAGCCGGCCTTGTCGAACTTGGTCTGTGCGGTGTTCGTGATGGGGTTCGGAGTGTCACCGCCCTTCGACGAGAGCGGGTGCGATCCGAGGTTGCCCTTCCATGTGACCGTTTGCCCCGCCTTGATCTTCATGCACGCCTCCGGCGTCGAAGACACCGGGAAGTCCCACGTGATTTCCCGTATTGCCGCGTCGGCGGTCTTGTCGACGTAGGTCTTGCAGCCGTTGAGCTCGGGGACCGTCGGCGTGCTGCCCGTACCCGTGGCCGTCGCGGTGGACGTTGTGGTGGTCGTTGTGGTGGTCGTTGCGGTGCTGGTCGTGGCCGTGCCGCCATCGGTGGTCGTGCTGTCACTCGAGCACGCCGTGCCAAGGGCACCGAATGCGGCTCCCGAGGTGGCGAGAGCGACGAGAGTCAAGAGGCGAAAGGTATTTTTCATGTGGTCTCCCCGGGGCGGACAAGAAGAAAACGAACGGGCGGTTCCTCGAACGATGCGCCGACGGAACCCTCGACGGAAGGAAAGCACGCGGTCTCCGGCTTCACCATCCCGAAAACCCTATGGGAGCCATCGAGGCGACCGATGATCCCTCGCGTGACAGCGACTTTGTGCGACAGCGTTCTCAGCGCACGTGCCGCCACGTCCACGGTCGGACGAGGTCGGCTCGAGGGGAATGGGTATCCTTCGCGCGCGAGCCACCCGCTCGCCCCGAATTCGGGCTAGCGTGCGCGTGTCCGCATGCGCCTCTCCAAGCTCATCGGCCCTGACCTCAAGGAAGTCCTCCGCGACGATCCGGAGCAGGCCCGCGTCCTCCTTCAAGAGCTCCACGCCGAAGACATCGCCGATCTGGTCGCCGAGCTCGAGCCCGACGAGGCTGCAAAGCTTCTCGAGCGGCTTCCCGCCGACGTCGCCGCCCCCATTTTCGAGCGTCTCGAAGAGCACGAGCAAGAAGAGCTCGTCGAGATCATGGGAACCGAGTCGGTCGCGCACATCGCGAGTGAAATGGCTCCCGACGACCGCGCCGACCTCTTCAGTGCGCTCCCGGACGACGTCGGCACGAAGCTCCTCGCGACCCTCGAAAAGGTCGATCCGGAAGC
>JAYUKI010000514.1:0-4209 GCA_043764595.1 Myxococcales bacterium
GTCGCGCGCCGAACAGAACGAGATGAACGAGCGCAACCTCGAGATCGTGGTCTCGCAGCTCTCGCTCTTCGAGACCGAGTTCGAAGAGGTCGGCAAGGCGCAGGCGCAGAAGAAACACTGAGACAGGATCATGTGTGCGCCGAGGAACCTCGGCGCGCGCGTTTCCTCGGCTCCATCTTCGACTCGGGAGCCTTCATGATGGCCAAGGTCCACGTTTCCATCCACGACGTCTCGCCTGCATGGGACGCCGAAGTCGCGCACGCCGTTGCGATGTGCGCCGAGGTGGGAATCGTGCCGGGCCTCTTGGTCGTGCCCGATTTTCATGGGCGCGCTCCGCTCGCAAAGAGCCCAAGGTATGCGGAGCACCTTCGCGGTCTCCAAGCCCGTGGCCACGAGATCTTCTTGCACGGCTATTTTCACCGTGCGCGCGCGGCAGACGAGGGTCCTTCCGGAGACGGCCGCCCCCATGGAGTGGCCCGGGTTTTCGCTCAACGGGTGGTTTCCGCGGGAGAAGCCGAGTTCTCCGACGTGTCACGGCAAGAAGCGCGCGACCGACTTCGTGACGGGGCGCGCGTGCTCGAGGACGCAGGGCTCCGTATCGACGGGTTCGTGCCCCCCGCTTGGTCGAGCCCCGCCTGGCTCGTGGACGAGCTGGCCCAGATGGGTGTGCGATACACGGAAGATCACCTGAGCGTGTCGGACCCTGTCGCCAGGAAGCGCCGTCCGAGTCTCGTGCTCAACTTCGCGAGCCGCACGAACGCTCGAATGGCATCGACGATCGCCTTCTGCCGCGCGGCACGTCCCCTCGCCCACCTCGTCCCCACCCGCATTGCTCTCCACCCCGGGGACATGACCAAAGCGTTACTTCGCCGTGAAGCTCGCGATCTGCTCGCGTGGGCGTCTCGCCAGACCATCGTTTCTGCACGAGGGTTGCTCGGCGCCGACTGACCCTCGACGAGCCGAGCTCCAGGTTCATCGAGGCGAAAGCGGCACTCACCCCATCAGGGGAGCGCGGAACGAGACGTCTGCCGTCAAGCGGGCGATGCGAGATCGACGCGGGACGGAGTCGGATCGGGAACCGTGTACCTTCCCTCGGCAAGGCGGAAAACGCGGGCTCCCGTCGCTTGTGCGGCGTCGAGAGCGACCGCCCTCCTCTTTGGACGGTAGCCATCGGTGAGGGGCATGTGGTCGAGGCGAACCACGCATCGTGGGCGCGCGTGGGCCTCGAGCCGGGAGATGGCTGCGTCGAGGCGTGAAGCGGTCACGTCGGCCCGGGTGACGAACGCCGCGTGGACCACACGATCGCCATTTGGTCCTTCGGCGACGAACGCACACGCGAGCTCGATCTCGGGGAGTGCATAAAGGGCGTCTTCGACAGCGCGAAGCGACACTGCGCCCCCCTGAGTCGGAACGAAGCCCGAGCGCGCGTCGACGAACCACATGTCGCCCGCAGCGTCCTCCCGAACGACGTCGGAGCTCACGACCCACGGCTCGTTTCCGAACGCGGCGCGAACGACGTTGGCGCCGAGCTCCCCGCCTTCTTCGGCGGCCTGCCGCATCGCGAGAAGACCGGGCTCGCCGGCGAGCGCGCGCACGAGGTGCCCGTCGACGTCGCGCAAGAGCTCGCCCGTCGCGAGATCGACCTTCACGACCGCGAGCTCCGCACTGCCGGGCATCGGCTGGCCGACGGCCCCGACCTTCTCGCCCGACGCATTCGCGAGCACCGCGCGTTGAGTGGTGGACGCGTAGAACTCGAGCACGCCTACGTTGAAGCGCTCTTCGAGTTTTTCCCAGAGATCGGCACGCATTCCGCTCCCGGCCACGATGCGGACGGGAAGCGTCCGATCGCCACGCTTCGGCCGCTCGTGCACGAGGGGTCGGAGCATCTCGCCGGCGTAGAACACCACGGTTGCGCCGTACCTTCGAACCTCGGGAAAGAAGGTTTCGACGGAGAACGGCGAACCGAGAGCGAGACGCGCGCCACCCACCAAGGCCGAGCCCACCGCAACCAGGATGCCTGCGGGATGGTGAAGCGGGATGCACGAGTAGACGGTGTCGTGAGGCTTCAACGTGCACGCGGCGGCCGCTCCGTGCGCGGAGAGTGCCCACCTGTGGAACGTGACCGGTGCCGTGCGAAGCTCTCCCGAATCGGAAGGCCGCAGCAAGATCGCGCCGACGTCGCGCGCTCGCCCGGCGTCGAGCCTGAGCTCGTCGGGAAGACGAACGCGCATGGGGTCGATTTGCTCCATGTCGATCACGTCGTCGCCGAGCGATCGCGGGCCTTCTCCCGCGCCGCCGAGGACGAGTACGGGAACCGTGCCGTCCGCACTGGCAATCTTCGTCGCACGGAGAGCAGCATGGAGAAATGTCGGATCCGCCGCGAAGAAGCGGCACTCGCAGCGATGCAGCGCCCGCGCAATTTCGCCGTCCGAGGCATCTGGCGGAGCGAGCACGGGCACCGCACCAAGACGTACGAGCGCGGTGACCATCGAGAGGTAGCTCGGTCGCGAGCCCATCAGCACGAGGACCTTGTCACCCGGGCGGACTCCAGATTGATAGAGTCCCCTGACCACGTTGGTGACACGCGTGTCCGAGTCCGCGTAGGTGAACGCCCGCCCCTTGAAGAGGAAGAACGTGTCGTTCGGACGGTCCCGAGCCGCCCGGGCAAGCCACGCCGAAGCCGAGGTCACGGTGTCGGCGTGAACCTCGCCGAGCGCACGCAAGTGGGGCTCTTGGTAACGAACGCCGTCCAAGGCATCTGCCGCACTGGACGACGCGTCCCCGAGCCTTCGCCACAAGGTTCGCGCAGTCTTCGTGACCGCCGCGGCGAGCAGGTCGATCTCGGTGTCGAGACCCGCCGTCGGAGGCTCTTTCCGATCGCGCTCGCGGTCGCGACGTTTGTCGGCAATCGCACGGGGCTCGGGACCTTCGCCGTCCCGGTAGAAGACCCACTCGGCGACGGTCGGCCAGGAGATCTGCATCGCACGCGAGCCGACCACGAGCCCGAAGTGCCCCGCGTCGAGCGAGACGAATGTGACATTCGCGTCGGGGGCCGCCTTGACGATCGCGCGCACGGACTGAGGTCGCGCGATCTCGTCGCTCGTGCCGAGGAAACAAAGAATGGGGCACACGATGTCGGCCAACGTCACCGTCCGTCCGTCGATCAAAAAACCGCCTGAGATCATACGGTTGTGAACGATGAACTCGTCCACGAAATCGCGCAGCGCCGGGCCAGGCCACGCGACGAAGCCCTCTCCGCCAAGAAACCTGCGGCGCGCCTCGCGGCGAACGAGGGCGTTGCGATCGTGGAGCTTGGAGAGAAACTCGACACGTTGCTGAATCTCTTTTTTCGTGGAGAGAAGCTTGAAGCCAGTGCTCGTGAGCTTTCCCGGGAGCGCGCCCACGCGGTCGACCACGTTGGTGAGCACCGGCTCGATCATCTGCGCGAAAGCCGCCATCGCGTCGCCTCGGACCTGCGCGGGCAGGTTCTTGTGGATGTCGACCGGGCTCCCGAACGTGATGATGCTTTTCACGCCTTTCGAACGCACGTACGCCGCGGCTTGGTACGCGAACATGCCGCCCTGCGAGTAGCCCACGACGTGGATGTCTCGGCCTTCGAGCTCACGCACGCGCTCGATGCTTTGCGCGACGGCTTTCACGTGATCGGCCAAGTTGCGGCGCAGACCATGCTCCGCTTTTTCCGGTGCTCCGAAGTCCACGAGGTAGGGCGTGATCTTCGCGCGACCGAGGGAC
This sequence comes from Myxococcales bacterium, assembly GCA_043764595.1. Lineage (GTDB taxonomy): Bacteria > Myxococcota_A > Polyangia > Polyangiales > Polyangiaceae > JAAFHV01. The sequence continues at coordinate 3,754 of JAYUKI010000514.1, forward strand.
GCGACGGCCGACAGGTCGGACTCGATGTCGTAGATCTCCGAAGCCACCATGAGCGGCGGCACGAGCAGGACCACCGGGCTCCGCGACCGCCCGGGCTCGCCGTCGGTCGACGAGCTCGACGGAGTGTCGAGGGTGCCCTCTTCGGCGACGTTGGTCGTGTAGCGACGCAGTTTGTGGTTCGGGCCCTCGTCGACGACGTCGTAGGGCGCCGCGTATTCCGGCCCGAGCCGACCCAGCCGAACGATCTCGAGCGCGTTGCGTGTAGAGTGCACGGCACGACGGGCGAGACGAGAGAGCACGGACATGGTGGGCGGTATCCTACCAGTGTTCGTTCGCCCAGCGCCGCCCCCGCGCATCCAGGCGTATTGTTCGTATTTCGCCCCTTGTTGCTCGGAGTGCGCTAGGCAGCGGCGGTGGCCGAGCCCAGCCCGAGCCCCCACGGCATGATCCGTCACG
>JAYUKI010000515.1:0-15137 GCA_043764595.1 Myxococcales bacterium
GTCAAAGCCACGAATGAAGCCCTCGACGAGCTTAGTCTCGCCAAGGTCATGGAGGATGACCCACTTGCCGCGGGCGGCGAGTCCGATGCAACCACCGACCGTATGGCCGTGCACATGGGCACCGTCCGCAAGAGCTTCGCCTCCGTCGCCGAGATGCTCCGCATTCAAAGCGCCCTTCCGGAAGGCGACCCCATGGGCGACAAGGCCCGAAAGCTCCTCGCCTCGCTCTTCCCCGAGGATACCGGATTTCTCCGCGGCACCGCCGCAGAGCTCGATCTGCAATGCGGTCGCGTCCTGGAGCGCGCCGCCCAAAAGACCCAATCGGCATGGCTCGCGGCGCTCGGATGCGCGCCCCATATGAAGGCCGCAAAGTCGGCCTACGCCGACCTGGTTGCGGCGCGCCAAGCCGCGGCCGATGCGCAGGTGGCCGAGAAGGTCGGCCTCGCCACGTACCAAGCGGCGCTCGAAGCGCTCCGCGAATATGCCCGCCTGGTGCAAGCCCACGCCGCCATCGAGGCCAATTCGCTCGACCGCGAGCTTCTTGCTCCCCTCGCCAATCGCCGCGTCGTCCGGCGTGCTTCGCCCACCGAGGCCAGCGCGCCAGTGAAGCCCGTGCCGGTGCCGGTGCAGCAAGACACGATGGAAGACGAGGCGCCCCCTTCGCGCGCTGCGTGAAGTAAGAGTCGCTAGAAGCCAGAAGGCCCGCGCGAGCAATCGCGCGGGCCTTTCTTTGTTTCGAATGCGCCGTGGAGTCGGTGGCGACGATGCCGCCTACGTGCGCTTCACGACGACCTTCTTCCGACCTTCGGCCTTCATCGTCCACGCCTGACCGGAGCCATCGCTCCCGACCACCACCAGACCGTCCGCCCCGTCGAAGTCTTGTTCCAGACGCTTCGCTTTCACCGTCTGAAGGAACTTGGCGAGGTGGGGCTCGAGAAAGCGGGGGTCGTTTCGCGGTGCGAGAGTGACCTGCCATTCGTAGAATTTCGGGCCGCGTCCACCGATGCTCACCTCGGTCACGGCCGCGCACCGGAAGTAGTGGTTGAACGTTGCACGAATGCAGCGCTCCCACGCGTCCCTGTCGCCGCGCTCTTTGGCACTCGGCTCGAGTCGAACGCCAAAGTCCGGGTGCGCATCGAGCATGCGGGTGGTCGCGATTCGGAAGTTCTCCTCGCTCACCCCCTTGTCCGAGTTGCAGCGCTTGCAGAGCGTCTGGAGATTCTCGAGGTCGTTCGTGCCACCGTGGTAGACGGACTGAATGTGGTCCACCTGGAGGTACTTTCGGTCCTCCGCTCCGCAGGACAGGCACTTCCATCCGTCCCGTGTTTTGACCGCGAGCTTCACGTCTTCGGAGGGCTCGGTTGCCGGGTAGACCTGCGGAGGTCCGACGAGGATCCCAGGCTTTCCGCCGGGCTGGCCGCCACGCAATCCTTCGTTCTCGATGCGCCGCGAGCGAAGCTCGAATTGATCGCGGAAGCTGTCCACGTTTCCGTAGAGGGCTCGCCAAAAGCGGTCGGTCCGGTCGAACTCGTTCTTCACGACCTTCGGAACGTCCTGCCGACCGAGGTTCTTGTCGAAGACCATCTTCGCGAAGGCATCGAGATCGTGCTTCTCGCGCTCGGCAAAGGGGAAATACTGCGGCGGCTCGCCCAGCGATTGCGCCATGTGGCGCACGACGTGGAACACGTCGAGCAGCACGTCGCCTCCCATGTGGGCTGCTGCCTCGATGCCGCACTTCTTCGCAAAGGCCTCGACCTCGCCACGGAGCGCATCGAAGCTCGCCGTCGGATCGATGAACGCCTTCAAGTCGGCCTTTGCGAGATGCGCCGTGAGCTTCTCGAAGGCAGCCTTTTCACCCTCGTAGACGAGCACCAACCGGTCCAGGCGCTCGATGTCGCCGCTGGTGTCGACCTGCGTCTCGAGCTCGACGCGGTACCAGCCCGCCGGCACCATCTGCAGGAACGTGACAGGCTGCGCGTTCGCCGACTTGTACATCTGTTCGGCGAGGCGTCGCAGCAGCTCGATCGAGACAAGGTTGATCGGGAGGCGCTCGTACTTCCGAGCATCGCCCTTGTCCGTCGGCCCTTCGTCGAGCTTGAACTCGGCCCAGTTGATGAGCTGCTTCCACTCGTCGATGAACGAGACCACGTAAGCCTCTTTGGTACCGCCAAACTTCGGGCCGCGCAGAGCACGACCCACCATCTGCGTCATCAAGACTTTGCTGGTGGTCTGCCGCGTGAGAAACACCGACTGCACCTTTGGGACGTCCGTCCCTTCGGTGAGCATTCGGACGTTGATCAGGACGTCCAGCTTGCCTTCCTTGAAGGCGCGAATGGCGCGCGTATTGTCGTCCGAAGTTCGCCGGTTTCGCTCGGCAGAAGTGCCGGCCTTGGCATCCACGTGGGAGTAGACCACGTCGGCCTTTACGCCGTGTTTGAGGAGCGCCTGGCGCAGGTAGTCGCATTGGAACCAGCGGTCCGCAAAGATCAGGGTCTTTCCGTACTTCGCGCGGTTCGTCACGTACCTATCGACAATGACGTCGTTGCGCGCCTGGTTTTTTGCCAAGGACTCCACGATGTCTTCGGGCAAATCCGAATACGTCGACGACCACCGCGCGAACGCTCGCTCGTCCATCTCTGCCGCCACGTGGGTCTCGCATTGCTCGACTTTCGGCTCCGCAAGCACCTCATCCGCCATCAGGCGGTTCGCCGTGATCTGGTAGAGAATGCCCTGCGGAAAGAGCTTTGCGAGCCATCCCTTGCGGAGCTTGTTCTCGTATACGGGAGTGGCGGTCAGGCCAAGCACACGAAGCCCCTTGATACGCTCGCGGAGGGCGTCGATGAAGCGCGCGTAGGTCGGCGCGGGCGCGTGGTGGGCCTCGTCGAACACGACGAGCAGCTTGTCCCCCGCAGACTTCAGAAACGCTAAGAGGCTCGCGTGGTCCTCGCGGTAGCCACCGGCGATGGTCTGGAGCGATCCGATGACGACGTCGTCCTCGGGTGAAACCGAGTGAAGCTTGGCGTGGCCCGGCATGCCCGACACCACCCGCATCTGGAGCGTGTCGCGGGTTTCACGGATCTTGCTAACTTCGACCGAGCGCTCGTCGTTGGAATCGACGGGTCCAAAGGTCTCGTACGCTTGCTCGAGAAGGTGGTGCGTGTGGGCCAGCCAAAGCACCTTGTAGCCCTCGGAAATGGGCCATTCGCAAAGGAAACGAACCGCCGTGAAGGTCTTGCCACCTCCCGTCGGAAGCACGAGGAGCCCGCCGCTTCCCCCCGGCGCAGTCGGCCGATCGAACCACGTCTTCATGCGCTTGAGCGCTTCGACTTGGTGGGCTTGAGGCTCGCGCGCGGAGCTCACGTGCTTCCGAGCGACGTTCAGGTCGTACGTGCGAACAAACGGATTGATGGCGAGAGGAGCGGCAGGGGTCATGGATCCTCGACGAACGACGATGGACGGATCTGACAAACTTCGAACGTTTCGTTCCCAAACCGGGGACCAGACGAGCTCGTGCCGGCTCAGTCGTCCCGCAGTTTGTCTTCGCGCATCCCTCGCAAGAAGTGCGATGCGGCACCGTCATCCTCAGCCCGAGGCTGGTCCTTCGGCTTGGAGGCCGGAAGGCACTGCGAGCCCAGGCCCGGCACGCTATTGAACGCCACCGAACAGTCCGCCGGAGTGATTTCACGCCGCTCGTTCGGGCCGCTCAAAGCCCGAAGGCTCACCTTGCGACTTGGATCGATTGCGAGAGAGCTGCAGAAAAAGAGCTCGACCTCTTCGCTCACCTCGTCTTCGACGCAGTAGATGCCTGGCGCGAGCCGGAGCAGTGGGAAGTCGCCGCAGAGAAGGTGTGCCCATCCCGTGACAAGCTTCTGGGACGTCTCGAGCGTTCGTGTAGCGAAGAACCGGTTCGCGCCATGAAGGCTTCGCAGGCGGTAGCGATACGCCTCGCGTTCGCCGACCTCGGTCGTCTTCACGCAGACCAACTCGCAGGCGAGGAGCGGCTGGAGCGCTTTACGCAGCCCTCGATCCACCACAATGAGCTTCCACTCGGCTTCGCCGTAGGCCGCAGCAGGAATGCCCGCCGCGTGGGCGAGCTTGTTTCGTAGCGGAACAATTGCCTGCTGTATCATCGTCCCAACAGCGGACGTACCACCAAAAACCTCGCGTCCTGCGGCGAGCACGGGATGGGGATCCAATCCAGACTCCATGGCGAGCCGACGCGCAAGCTCGACCCAGGTACCGAACGAAACGGGCGGGCCAGCTGAAGCATCGGGGGAAAGGTGCGCGGCGACCACTTTCCTGACGCTCTCGGAGCGTGTCCCGCCTGAGCGCTCGCTGAGCGCCGCAAGTTGGCAGTAGACCAAATAGGCCATTGCACGTTCCATTGCGTCCAGCAGCGTCTTGACGCGTTTGATTTCAGAAGACTGGACTGCGACCATCGCGTCAAAATGGGCGAACGGATACGGGGGATCCGCCCTGTGTAGCTGGGTCGTTTTCACATCCTCCTCGTCCTCGCCCGTCGGACCGCGGCCCTGGGAGGGAACGAGAGAGGAAAAGACGAGCTCTTGCTCCGGGAAAGCGCCCTCCAAACTTGGTGTGCACACGATCCCGTGGGCTCGCATCGCCTCGAGGATGTAGCCATTCACTTTCGAGCCGCGCCGCTCGAAGCCGAACCATTGAACGAGCTGACGGACCGCGACGCGTGGCTTCTCGCCCTTTCGGACGGCTGCGACGATCGCGTTGGCGAACCGCTCTGGCACCCACACGGACATGGCTCCCAGCCTAGCGTGGGGGACGCGCCTCGTGTCGCCAATATCCGTGGCTCACAGTTCAAGACCACCCGCGTCCAAAGTGCGCGTACGCTCGAACCCAACGAGCGACGGTCTGGGCGAACACCGGGGGTGGCGTGACGACGTTAAAGTCTTGGACCGGGCATCAACTCATCCCGGACGGCGTGAGGCTTCTCTTGGGTCGCGCACAGGCGAACGGTCTCTTGCCTGCGAGTGGCGAGCCTGAAGCGCCGTGGTCTCTGGCGGCGCTGGGCCTCGACGACGACGACTACGCGCGCCTGCTTCGCTGGTACGAGACCCTCGCCCAAAGCCACGCCACGGCCTACCTCGGCAAGACAACGCCTCGCGCCTACACGTTGCCTGCGTCGACGACCCCCATTTTGGTGGAGCCCGAAGCCGGGTTCGGACTTGTGTTCCTCGCTCTCTCGGCCGAAATCGCTCGACGGCACGAGTCGCTCCACAATCTTTGGCCGTTCGTGGCCGCTTTGGACTGCCCAGCGAAGAAGCTGATCTTCGGAACGACGGGCCACCCGACGCAAGAAACGAAGGACGCTATGCGCGCCGCCGCGACGCGTTTCGGCTTGCGCCAAGCCGAGGGTTCTGGCGGCCACGAATACTACAAGACGGTCCTCCTTCAATTCGGTTTGCCGGAAGGTTCGTACCCTTCCCTTCCTGCACTTTTGGCGCGAGCCCAAGCGCTCCCTGCAGCGGTGGAAGCCCTGCTCGATCCGACCCATGGGGATGTTGGCTACAGGCGACTTTGGGAAGCGCTGAAACGGTGTCGGACCACCTCCCCCCGCCCGACTGATCTCGAGCTCGTCACGACGTCCCCGTGGATTCGTCCCGCAGCCGTCAACGACCTCATGGCCATTCTCCGGGCGGCGCCACCCGAGGCTGGAGCGTTCGTCGACGAGAGCCTCCCGCTCGAGACCCCCTACTTCGACCGAGACTCCCTCGAGCTCGTTGCGGTCCCTCGCGCGTTTCGCCCGAACGCCCCGCTTGGCGGACAAACCGTGCTCGACCTCTTCGTCGATGGCTCGAGGCGTCGCCGCTACGTTGTCCAGAAGGACAAGCTCGAGGCCACCACGCTCGAACCCATCCGCCTGACCTGTGCTCCCGAAACGAGGATCGAGCTGCGTTTCCGTGACGGAACGCCCGCAGCGCCCCCATGGGCGATGGTCCTGTGGGACGAAGACCAGCCGGTGGTCGAGCTCGCCACGGACGATCCAAGAACGACACTGCTCCTCGTCGAAGGGGAAATCCGGCCTGTCGTGGAGCCCGAAGCGGTTTCAGTGCAACGTTTCGGTGACCGCTGGGCCATTTTGGCGCAAGGCCCGTGCACAGTGCGCGTGGAGGATGAAGTCGTATGGCGTGGGGGACGCGCGCCCTCGGAAGCCATCGACCTCCGAGTGAGCCTGCTCAAGCCATTCGAGCAAGATGGCGAAGGAGAGCTCCTGGTCGAAGTTCCGGCCCCGTGGAAGCTCCGCAAGGTGTCCATCGAACGCACACCGCTCGCCTGCAGCGCTCTCGACACGACCGAATCGGACTTTGTCGCGCACGGTCTGGTCCCCGACGTTCCCACGGGACCCAACGGCATCGTTCGCATCGTCGCCGAGGATGCTTCCGGCACAAAAACCGTTTCGCGCCGCGTACCATTGCTTGCGGGCGCGTGGATGCGGGTCGCGGGAACCTGGGAACGCATTCCCCCCAACGCTCCCGTCGATGTCGCAGCCATCGGAGGCTCGCGCCGCTTGCGCTTCAGCGTCCCGGGCACGGGAAGCTCGCGGACACTGCTCGCGGGCGACTGGACCTTGGGACGCATTGGCGACGGGCCGGCTCCGCTCCCTAGGATGCCGCTCGCTTATGGAGAGCCACTCGTGGCCTGTTTCGGAAACCACGGAGCGCTGCCCGAGGACGCGGCTCGCCAGTCGATGTGTGGTTCGGTCGTTCGCCGCGGTATTGGGACCAAACTGATCGAACGCGCAGGACAGTGGTTTCTTTGCCTTTCCGAGCCTTGGAACATCGACCCAACCCGGCATCGCCTCGTGGTTTGGCGCGTGGACGGCGGAGTGCAATCCGTACCGCTCGACGCCGTCGAAGGAGCGAGCGAGCTTCCATTGCCCGGCCCGGTGCGCGCAGCGGCATTGCATGTTGGGGGGATTCGGCAAGCCGTCGCCTGGACCGAGGATTGGTCGAACGGACTGGTCACGGAGGCCATCGCCCACGGCGCGCTCCTCGTCATTCGCGCATTCGGGTTGCCCCTTCTCGCCGAGCCGCACCGCACCCGCGTGTCCAACGTTGCAAGGGCCTATCCTGCACTCACCGCCAGGACATGGCTCGCGCGGGATCCGCTCTTCGGCGCACCGACGGATGCCCTGACGGAGCTTCTCGAAGATCACGACGACGGCACGGAGGAGCTTTGGCTCGGCGCGATTCGTCAGTTGCTCGAACCCGCCTGGTGCACGGCGTATGCGTCCAAAGCGATGGCGAACCGTGTTTTGGACGAGCTAAAGCGTGCCGCGCTCGCCGAGCCCCAGGGCGACTACAAGCGCGCGGCGTTGCGCCTGTTCGAGCTTGGCCCGCGCAGCACGTCGGGCCTCTACGAGAGCGTTGAGCAATCGACGGACGCGAAGCGCGCCGCCCTTAAAAGAACCATTGCCGAGGATCTCGGCCTCTGCAGCTTCCGACGCCGCCGCGGACGGCCGCCTGGGGATTCCCATTTGCTGGAAGAGGCAAAAGACGCGCTGGGAGCAACCCTCTTCCAGTTTCAATCGTTGCTCGCCAAACCCCCTACCGATCCCGCCTTTCGCTCGGCCATCCACGAGCGCGCTTTTCGCCGAGTCGTTCTCCGAGCACTCCTTCTCCCCTCCGAATCTCCGCCAGCCAAACCGGAACCGAAATGATCGACGCACTCCAACTTGCCGAGTCGCTGAAGAGGCGCCTTGTCGACTTTTGCGCGAGTGAGCTCCCGACCCCGCGCGAAGACGTCGCGGCGGTAGCCCGCGAGCTTTGGTCCGGCCCCGGCTCCGAAGGCGGAGTGGTGCAAGAGCTGTGGGTCGAGGGCGCCTTCCCTGCCCTGCGCTCAACTGAGACGCTGCGCACACTGGTCGAATCTGGTGACTTCCCAAAGAGCCTCGCCGAGCACCTTTCGGCGCGCGGTGCCGTGCCCCTCGATCGCCCGCTCTATGCCCACCAAACCGAAGCCCTTGCGCGAACGCGTCGCCGTTCGGACGGCTCCCGACCGGCCATGGTCGTGACCGCAGGAACCGGCGCAGGAAAGACGGAAAGCTTTCTTTTGCCGGCGCTGCGTGCGTTGCTCGACTCCCCACGGGTGCCAGGGGAAGGGGTGAGTGCGTTCATCCTGTATCCGCTGAACGCCCTCGTGAACGACCAGGTGAAGCGCCTCTACGACTGGCTTTGCGGCCAAACGGAGCTTTCCCTGTTCCACTTCACCGGGGAAACGCCAGAGAACCACCACACCGCGAACAAGGCAGGAGAGGAAGACTGGGACTCGTGCCGTTTCCGCACGCGCCAGCAGGCACGGGGACGCGAGGACGCGAGAGGTCGGCCTGCCGAGGGCGGGCCCATCCCGGACATCGTGGTCACGAACTACTCGATGCTCGAATACATGCTCTCCCGACCGCAGGACCAAGTGTTCTTCGGCAAGAACCTCAGGGTGATCGTACTCGACGAAGCCCACCTTTACGCGGGCACGCTGGCCGCGGAAATGACACTGCTTCTGCGAAGGCTTGCGGCACGGTGCGACCGACGAAGCGAAGACATTCTTTGTTTGGCTTCCTCCGCCACCATCGGCTCCGGGGATCCCGGAGAGCTCTCTCGCTTCGGGGGAGCGCTATTTTCACGCGATCCGAAAGACGTGGCTCCCGTAGTGGGCGGGACGGCTCCGGGTGACTTCGATGCCAACGCCGTGGACTGCGCTACAGCATTGGACGTTTTGGCCGACGCGGCGGACGCGGTTCGTGGTCTCCAGACACTCCTGGCAGACAAGGGAGGCGAGCCCACCCTGCGCGTGGACGCCGCGTCGTGCGCGATGCTCCAGGAAAAGGTTCTCCGACCGTTGCTTGGCGAGCCGGAGCCATCCGAGAGCTCCGCCCCTGCTGTACTCCTCCGGGCCGGGCTCCGGCGAGTGGCAAAAGTGCGCGCGCTCGACGAGATTTTGCGTGGCGGGACACTGCCTCTCCTCGAGCTTTCCAATCGACTTTGGGGAGTCGGCGCCCATCCACTGGAACGGGAACGACGAGCCCAGGCCACCCTTGCCTTGCTTACCTTGGGGGCTGCGGCACGCGACACGGTCGAACAGCATCCCCTCGTTCCACACCGCTTGCACGTCTTGGTTCGGGGTCCAGAAGGGCTCTCGGTATGCCTCAATTCGTCCTGCTCGGCGGAAGGACGGCGCGTTCTTGGCCGCGGTGCGCTCATCGCCGGAATGGCCGACCAGTGCCCGCATTGCCAGTCCGTCGCGCTGCCGCTGTACCGCTGTTGGCGTTGCGGCGAAGTGGGGCTCGGAGGATCGCTCGTCGGCGACGGTACGAGGGTCGTTGCCGCGGTCGGCAGGTCCCTACCGGGCCGCGCGAAGCTCTATGCGGGCGCCGCGGACATTCAGGCTTCCGCCCAAGATGCCGAACCCGCAGCCCACCACCACGTATCTCCAGCCGACGGCGAGACCGGAGGAGCCGGCGAAGGAGTGCCCCTTCTCATCACACAGAGCTGCACGCGGTGTGGACAACCGCGAAAGCCCACCACCAAAGACGATGAAGAGGCTCACCGTCGGTTCGACGGCTTCACGGTGAACATGCGCGTTGCGCGGAATGTCGCCGCGGAGACCGTACTTACCCGTTTGCCCGAGATACCAAGTTCGATTCGCCGCTCCCTGCCCGCTGGAGGTCGACGACTTCTCGCGTTCAGCGACAGCCGAAGCGATTCGGCATCTCTCGGAGCCACTCTCGCCGCACAGCACGAGCGGCTCTTGTTTCGCGCTCGGCTCGCCAAGGCCGTCGGAAAATACAACCCCGCCATCGCGGCACGATGGTCGAAGAAGCTGGCGGACGCACGCAACGATCTTTTGGACGCGTCCGCGGCCGACCGGCCCCTCATCGAAGAAGATATCGCGAAATGCGCAGCGGAGCTCGAAGCCACATCTTCGGGCTCGACACTTAAGGATCTCGTCAACAGAATGAATGACGACGAGGTCCTCGAAGAGCTTTTAGATCGAGACAAGGGCGAGAGTCAGACCGCCGAGCTCTGGCAGACCGATGCCTCGGCAGAGCGTGCGGCCAACTGGGCGGCGGTTCGGGAAAACCTCATCAGACCCATTGCTCGAGAGCTGGCCACCGTATCTCCCGGTCAAATTACATTGGAGACGATCGGGCTCGTCGAAGTGGTGTATCCGGGGATTGAGTCCCTCGGGGTTCCGAACGCGCTCGTCGGCGGCTTGCCTGCTTCGCTTGGGGCGCAGTGGCCCACTTTGCTTGCTGCGTTGTGCGACACCCTCCGCTCGAACGGAGCGGTCACGGTGGGCGACCAAGAAGACGAGGCCTACGACTATGGCGCTCAAATGATTGGCAAGTGGTGCACGAGCGCCATCACCTTCAAGCAGCGCGTGGTTTCCTTCGTGGGAGGCAGCGAACGACATCGGAGGCGGCGCTTCGTGCTCGGCGCTCTCGGTCCCGAGGCAACGGACGAACAAGCGGTTCGCGTTCTGGGCGCAGCCTTCGAACAGCTCCGCACCTGTGGACTTCCATGGGTAGAGCGCAACGATACGGTCGACACGGACGACGGAGAGGGCCCAGGCCTCCGCATCGACTTTCGAAAGCTCACGTTTCGTGCCCCCAGCTCACTTTATCGGTCCAAGCGGCTCGGACTCGTTTGGCCGCGAAGTGTTGGCGGGTGTGCGCCATACGCGGGCCTGGGCGATGCGAGCACCGTCTCCGATCTCGAGCCCGTCTCGGCGACTGCCCTCGATTCGGACCTTCGGATTGGACGCCATCGACGGGAGCAGGGAGACGAGCTCTACACACTGGGTCTCTGGGCAGAGGAGCACTCCGCCCAACCGAGTGCGCGCGAGAACCGAAGAAACCAAGAGCTCTTCAAGATTGGTGCGCGAAACGTCCTGAGCGCTACGACCACCATGGAGCTCGGCATCGACATCGGGGGCCTTCAGGCCGTGTTCATGGCCAACGTGCCCCCCGTTCGAGCCAACTACGTCCAGCGAGCGGGGCGCGCCGGGCGACGCGCCGATGGCTCGTCGGTCGTGGTCACCTTCTGCCGACCCACAGCGTTCGACCACGAGGTCTTTGGCAGGTTCGGAGACTTCCTTCGACGTTTGCCTCGCGCACCACGCGTCTTGCTCCAACGAAGACGCGTCGTCGAGCGGCACATGCACGCGCTTCTCCTTGGGCAGTTCGTCCGCAACCACGCCAATCTCGGCAATGTCGGGGCGATGAACGCGTTCGGTCAGTTGCGGTGGTTCATCGGGAGCGACATTCCCGCCTACTGGGACGACACCGCGGCAGCAAAGCCAAGTTTCCCACCTCGCGCCGCCCACCCTCCGGCCGACCAATTCCTCGACTACGTCGCCCGCCAAGCCGACGACGCCGAGGCCCGCGCCGTCATTGGTAAGCTCGTGCACGACACGGCGCTCAAAGAACTTTGCGATCCGAACGCGCCGGAGTGGCTCACGTTCTTCGAGAACGTGCGCAAGTCGTTGAGCGATGCGCTCCAAAAGATTCGCGCCGACGTCGACGAGCTTCGGCGCGCCTACGAAGAGTGCGGGGACAACAAACGCGCGACGAACGCCATCCGGCACCGGGCCAAAGGGCTCCTCGGGCAAACGACCATCGAGGCCCTCGCCGAGCAGCAGTTCCTCCCTCGCTACGGGTTTCCAATCGGCGTGCATCGACTGAAAGTGATGCTCCCTCCACGGACGAACAAGGCGCCCCCTCCGGACGCTTTTCGCCTCGAACGAGGGTCGCTGCTTGCCCTGGCCGAATACGTCCCAGGCACAACCCTCCTCGTGGGCGGAAAGGCCGTCACGTCCCACGGCATTCTCAAGCATTGGGCAGGCAACGAAATTGGCAGCGACGTTCAAGGCATTCGCGGCCGATTCGCCCTATGCACAAACAACCATTTCTCCTACGGAGTTACTCAACAGGCGCCCAAATGCCCGCTCTGCCAGGCGGACGCAATAAGACAGGGGGATTTGATGTTTCCGCGGCACGGCTTCACCACGGCGGCATGGGACCCGCCACGATGGAGCACGAGCGTCGAGCGCGTCGGTTCGGTCGAGCAAGCCACAATCACCTTCGGGCAAGGCAGTGAGGACATCGAGGAAAACTTCGGGGGCATCCGCGGTCTGAGGGCGCGCCACAAGGAAGCCGGCGAAATCCTCGTCTACAACGAAGGCGAGTGGGAGAAAGGTTTCGCCATTTGCACCAAGTGCGGATACGCGGACAGCGAAGTGAACCACGGTCAGGGCCGTATGAATCTCAAGAAGAGCTTCGAGAGGCATACTCCGCTCTCCCAGAAGAGGGGTCGGTGCTGGAACGAGGATTCTCCCCCCGTACTCCGCAACCAAACCTTGGCGGCGCGTCAGATCACCGACGTGTTGCTCCTCGACGTAAGCGACTGCAGGGAACCTGCGTTTGCGAGCAAGGAAGACGGCGAGACCATGGCCCACACTCTGGCCAGAGCGCTTCAGAACGCCGGGGCGCGCCTTCTGCAGGTCGACAGTCGCGAGCTCGGCGTCCTCGTTTTTCCTGTTGGGCCTTCGGCTAGGTTTCAAGCCCCCGTGGTCTTCGACAACGTCCCTGGAGGAGCGGGACACGTTCGCGAGCTCATGGGAGAAGGGCGCGCGTGGCTCGAAGCGGCACGCGACGCGCTGTACGTATCGAAAAAGCACGACTTGCGGTGCAACCGCGCGTGCTTGGATTGTGTCCTCACGTTCGACGCACAGACCGCAATGCGCGAGGGGCTCATCGACCGTCGCATGGCGCTCGCCGTACTGGACCGCTGGCTTGCGCAAGGGGTGGGAGCGGTGGAAGCGTGAGCCACCTCACGAAAGAGGAGCGCGACCGCCTGGCAGCCTTTGCGAGCGCACCAAACCTGCTTCAAGCGGATATTCCTGGGCTCTTCTTCCGCGCGGCATTGCTGGAGCATTCCATCCCCGAAGTTCCTTGGCGTACGTTCGCGCGCGCGGCGCGAGAGGCACTCTTCCAGATGACGGGCGACGCCGACGCGTGGGAGCGAGTGGCCTTTGCGCGCGACATCGCGCGACGGCACATCGGAGAGCCCGCACTCCTCGCGTGGCCGGCCGGCCTCGCCTGGTACGAGGCACTGTCCCCAAACGACCGGCTCACGGCCCTCGCCCACGTCGTGCAGTCGGCCGCCGACGCCAACCTCGACGTGCTTGGTGAATACGCCAGTCTCGCCGAAGCCGCGCTCGGTGAGTCGCTTACGCCCACGACGGCGGAAGCCCAAAAGCTGCGCGGCGCCGTAGGCCGTGCTCACGCGGCGATCGGTGCCTATCCGGAAGCCGCGCGGGCACTCGAACAGGCCGTCGATGGGTGGTTCGCCATGAACCGCGTTTCCGAAGCGTCCCACGCGCTCAGTGAGCTGCTACGCGTCCGCGGAATCGAGGGAAGCCCTGAAGGCATTGATGCCCTCACTTCACGAGTGAGCACATGCCTCGACGGCACGGACGACGCCATTTCAAAGGCCTTCGTGCACCTCGCTCTCGGCCGGGCTCGGATCCAGTGCGGTCAACACGACCTCGCCCGAACCGACCTCGCCGAAGGCGCCACACTGTGGAAGGAAGCGCCGCTCCATGCTCAGGCCTCACGCCTGCGCTGGCTTCATTTCTCGGCACTCGCCGTCCAAGACGAAGCGAGCGCCGAGCCACACCTCGCCGCACTGGACGCACTTCGGGAGGACGGACAGCCCTACGACTCGGACCAGCGCTACTTGGCACGCATCGACCGAGCCTTGGCAAAGGGCACGGTCTTCGCGGCACACATGGATGGCCTCATGGCCTTGACGCCAGGCGGGGAAGAAGCCGCAAGGGCCCTGGCGAGGCTTGCGCCTGGAGTGCCGATGAAGGTCGCGATGAACGACCGCAAGGTGGTGAAGAAAATGGCTTGGGAGTATCGGTATTGAGGAGCTCACCCGCGCCCTCAGAGGGCTCGTGATGGGCGAACGCGACACCGCCCAACCCCTTGCCTAAAGCCGCTTCCCCGTAATCGCCAAAACGCCATCGCATCCGGTCGGCGCGCTCTTCGCGGGCGGCAGGTGCACGGTACCCGTCCCCGAGAAGCCGTCCGACACGAAGTCGAGCGAGTATTGCGCCGTGATGGCGTCGTCCGCCGTAGTCGCGTCCCCAACAAGGATGGTGCATTTGCCCTGAAGCTTGGTCGCGTCCCCTCCGACGCTCAGCAGTCGACACCCGCCGCTCACGGCCGGGAATTGGAGTGTGAACGCGTCGCCATCGCCCGAATCGGAGATGGTCCAAGTCGTTCCGGCCCCGGTCGTGCCCGAGCACGTGCCGCTCTTCCGCGCGCTCGTCACCGTGTAGCTGCCTTCCGCCGTCACCGACGAACAAGCCACCGAAAGGAGAAGGAACAGACAGCAGAGGATTGGTTTCATGTGCGGTCTCCGGATTGGGTTGCGAGCCGGGCGCCGCCATCAGCGCCACCCCCCATCCGTACCGCCGACCCCGGTCCTATCCTGACGACTCGCCGCCCGTTCAGTCCCCTCACACGCGGCCAGCGCCCCCTCCGCCAAGTCCCGCACCACGGCCCGGAGCTCCCCACTCTCCGCCGTCGCGGCGCCGCCCAAACCCACGACAAAACGCGCCACCTGCACGATCGCCGCGGTGCTCCCGGTCACACGAATTCCGCCCTTCACGCGCTCGGCCACGAGGGGCGCGGGCAGATTCCCCTCGACCCAGCGCGACTCAGGATCTCTCACGAAGAACCGGGCCTCGCTCGCGATCTCCCCGTCTCGAAAGCCATTCACGCTGGCCCGTAGCGCCTCGTCCAAACGCGCTTCGTCCACCTTTCGCGCGCCTTTGGCGCCCTCGAGCCTCGCGCTCGAGACGCGGTCCACACGAAACCACTTTAGGCTCCCATCCTTGTGGCACGTGGCCATGAACCGCGCGGGCGGACCCACGAGCACTTTGTGCGGCGAGGCCTCGCGCGATTCCACTTGGCCTCGGCTCGCCGAGACATACCGAAAGGCCAAAACCTCGCCGCGCGACGCCGCGTCCTCCACGAGCGCGAGCGACTCCTCCTCGCGCTCCGCGAGCAACGGAGCCAAAACCACACTGGGACGCTC
>JAYUKI010000516.1:0-15113 GCA_043764595.1 Myxococcales bacterium
GACGCTTCGTTCTTCATCGTGATGGCCCGCACGAGCGACGATCCGAAGCGTGGCGCCACCATGTTCGTGGTGGACCGTCACGCCGCCGGTGTCGAATACGTGCGCGACATTCCGGTGTTCGCTCCCGCGCTCCTCGCGCACCGTGAGGGCGAGCTCAAGTTCCAGGGCGTGCGCGTGACGAAGGACGACGTTCTCGGCGAAGTCGGCGAGGGCTTTTCGCTGGCCCAAGCGCGCCTCGTTCCGGCACGGCTCACGCACTGCATGCGATGGTTGGGGCTCGCCGACCGCGTGCTTCATATGTGCAAGCTGCAAGCCGTGACCCGTCGAAGCTTCGGCAAGGAGCTCGTCCATCACCAGCTCGTCCAGAAGATGTTCGCGGACAACGCGGCGAAGATTCACATGGGAAATCTCATGACGTGGCACTGCGCGAGCCTCATCGAGAAGGGGCTCCACAAAGAGGCGCGTCCCTACTCGTCGATGTCGAAAAACCACGTGGCGGGCCTTCTCTGCCAAGTGCTGGACGACGCCATCCAGCTCCACGGTGGCCTCGGCTACTCCGAAGATATGCCGTTCGCCATGCTCTACCGCTACGCACGAGCCGCCCGAATTGCCGACGGACCGGACGCCGTGCACGACGTGGTCGTCGCCCGAGACTTCCTCCGCGGCGCTCTCGACGTGCTCGTCTGAGTCGGCAGGATCTGCGCGAGGCCCAGAACGCGCCCGCGTCGGCCTCGCGCTCTCTTGTGGCCAGCAAGGGGCTGTCGCGGTAAAGCTCTTTCCCTATGAGCGACTCTCACGGCGAAAAGAAGCCTGGCCTCCCCGAGGTCGACGTCAACGAGTACGGCGGAAAGAAGGAAGGCGTCCGCCAGGCGATGAATCGCCGGCTGTTCATGCAGCTGTTGGTCTTCGACGTTCCTGCGGGCGGAAGCGTCACTGCGGCGCAGTCCGAGCTCGAAGCCGCCCTGAAGAAGGCCGAAGTCCAGAGCGTCATCTATGCCGACGCGAACGCACCGCGTGGCCTCGCGCTCCTCACTTGGCACGAAGATCCCGCGTACTTCGTCACGCACGTGCGTCCCGCCTTCGGCGGTACCGAGCTCTCGCGTGTCGACCACCGGACGGACTGGGCCATGCTCGGTCGGAGCTATTCGACGGGGCACGAGCCCGAGCTCGAGTTTTCCCTCCTGGAGCGTCCGGTAAAGAACGTGCTCAATCCTGAATACGGATGGCACGTTTGGTATCCTTTGAGGCGCAAAGGCACGTTCGCAAAGCTCGAGCCCATCGACCAGAGCCACATCCTGCGCGAGCATGCCGCCCTCGGAATGGCCTATGGCCAAACGGAGCTCGCCCACGACATCCGCCTCGCGTGCCACGGCATCGACGCCAAAGACAACGAGTTCGTGATTGGCCTCGTGGGAGGCACGCTGCACCCGCTCTCGCACTTGGTTCAGGCCATGCGCAAGACCCGCCAAACGAGCGAGTTCATCGCTCAAATGGGCCCGTTCTTCGTTGGTCGCGTCGTCGCCCGAACCTGAGCGCGCCGCGACGCCCGCGAGCTCTTCCGATGGAACTCGATACGCCCCCCCCGAAGAAGACCGCCCGCGCACGTTGGACCGTGCGCGGCGTCTTGCTCGTCTTGGGAACGGCGTCCGTGGGCTTTTGGGCTTATGGCAAGTACCTGGCGCCGAAGTCGCCCCTCGGCGGGCCCTGCACGTGGGAAATGCACTGCTCGAAAGAGGCGCCGCGCTGCATGAAGGAGTCGGCCACGGGCGAGGGCGTTTGCAGCCGCGCGTGCGACGTCGGTCACGATTGCTTGGAGGGGATTCGCTGCATTTCCGTCGAGCTCGACGAGCGCGACGAGACAGGAAAGCCGCTGTCCGGTGGGTACTGTGTTCCCCAAGCCCTCGTCGACAAGAAGCGGAACAAGCCTGAAAAAGAGGGGGGCGCGCCGACAGAAGACGGATGGCTTCCCATTCCGCGGGTGCCAGGTCAGTTCGAGGGCGAGCTCGTCGTCAAAGTCGACCAAAACGACCCGCACATCGTTCTCGTGAAAGGCTCACTCACTCGACTTCCGGGGGACGCCAAACCACGCGTCGTCGTGGATGCCGCCCACGCGCGACTGTTCGTCGTGGACGACGACAAGAAGACGTTCCAGGGCCAGTCGATCGAGGCACCATCGAACGACGTGTCGGTGGACAAAACGACCGAAAAAGACACCGTGGCCGGTGTCGATTGCATCCTCTTCCGCGTACGCGACGCGCGGGGCATCACCGAAGCTTGCGTCGTGTCGCGAGGCTCGTTCGCCGATCCGAAGTCGCACGCCGCACTCCTGCCTTGGCAGAAAGAGCTCGCGTCGCGTGGGGCCATTCCGCTGCGCGCCACGCGGAAGGACTCGTCCGGCAAAGAAACGAGTCGCTTCGTAGTGGTGTCCATGGCCGAAAAACCCATGGACGCGAGCCTATTCGGCATTCCGAAGAGCTATCGGAACGTCGCCCAAAAGAAGTGAGTCTTCAGGCTTCGGAGAGAAGCTCCGCTGCCGTAAGGGAGTCCGCCGCTTTTCCATGCATGTATTGGGCGAGGCCCGCGGCGGCGTAGTGAGGCAGGATGCGCGGCGAGAGAAGCCCGATTTCACGAAGGTTCGGCACGATTCGCGAGAACATCATGCGGCGGAAGTCGGCCATTCCAGGCGAGGTCGACACGATGTCTTTCCACTGATCGCGCGTGAGTCGGCCCTCGAACCACTCTTCATAGACCTCGAAGGCCATG
Source organism: Myxococcales bacterium (assembly GCA_043764595.1). Taxonomy (GTDB): domain Bacteria; phylum Myxococcota_A; class Polyangia; order Polyangiales; family Polyangiaceae; genus JAAFHV01. Next base: position 2,764 of record JAYUKI010000516.1, read on the forward strand.
AAGCGATTGCGCATGAGAAGCGCCACTTCGAACGACCAGTCCTCGCGTTCGCGCCGCTCGCTCTCGGTGAGACGTTTCGTGAATTGCTCGCGGAGGGCGACCACGCCATAGTGTACGTGGCGCGCCTCGTCTTGGATGACGTTCTTCAAGAGCTCTTTCAAGAGGGGCTCTTTGGTGCGCTTGTGGAGTACGCCGAACGCGCCGAGGGCCAGGCCTTCGACCATGATCTGCATTCCGAGAAACTTGATGTCCCAACGGCTGTCGCGCATGAGCGCATCGATGATGACGAAGAGGTTGTCGTTTATCTGATAGAGCTTGTCGAGCTTCGTATCCAGGTAGCGGTGGAAAACCTCAACGTGGCGTCCTTCATCCATGACTTGCGTCGCGCCATAGAGCTTTCCGTCGAAGAACTGCACGGCCTCGGTCACCTGGGCGGCCGCGAAAAGTGCGCCCTGCTCGCCGTGGAGGAACTGACTCAGCATCCACGAGCCGAGACTGTGAAAAACTTGGCTCTTCTCGCGCTGGTCTAGCCGAATTCCGTAGTCGCGCAGCTTATCGAGATCCACGAAATCTTCAGGGATGATGGGAACGTTCGGGTTCAAGGGATCGACGTCGATGTGCCAAGGGAGCGAGTCACCGTTCCATTGACCGTATTTGGCGCGCTGGTAGAGCGTGGCCATCTCTTCGTTGTCGGCTGGATAGGTCCAGTCGAAGTGTGCCTCGTGGCTTGCGGCCATTTTGGTGGGCACACCCTGTTTGCCACGTTGGAGAAGGAGCCCGCGCACACCCGAAGGTCCGAGCGATCGCGCCACTCGCGGGTCTTTCACCTCCGTCAAAAGCTCGAGCGCATCCCCGTAGGCTTCGAGCTGGTTTCGAACCTTGGTGGGTAGAAGCTGCGCGATGCGGTCGATGACGGTCATTTGGACTCTCCCAGAGTGGCGAAGATGGCGTGGGCTTTCCCCATGTGCCATCGGGTGATGAGTGTGTTCACGAGCGGCATGGCGCGCTCGACCATGTTGGCCAAGACTTGTGGCGGAAGGTGCGAGACGCGCTCGGTGAGCAGGCGCACTTCCGCACGAAACAGACTCGACACGACGTCCTCGAATACCGACAAGTCATGAGGCGTGAATCCGAGCTCCTTCGTGAGCCCGGCGGCGCGGAGCTCGCCCCAAAGATCGATGAGCCAGGCGTCGCGTGCCGAGATGGTGCGCGCCCCGGATTTCCCCTTTCGGAGGACGATGAAGCCACTCTCGGCCAGCTCGTCGAGGTCCTCTTCGGCAATGTTTCGGGCCTTCGCCAGGGCGTCGGCGTCGACCGTGGCCTCGTCCGGAAGCAGGGCCGAAGCCCCCGAAAGGTGATCCTTCACCTCGGACAAAAGGCGCTTCTGCGCAGGGCTGAATGAGCCTTCGGTTTGGTCCAGCATGGCCTTGATGACCTTGAGCGGAAGGAATCGCTCGTGCTGGAGCTTGCGAATGAGCTCGATGCGCTCGACGTGGCTTTGGTCGTAATAGGCCATGTTCCGACCGGTCTTCCGACCTTCGGGCAAGAGGCCTTGTTGGATGTAGAAATGAATGACCTGACGTGGCACGCCCGTCCGGTCGACGAGGTGTTTCATCTTGAGTGGCTCGAGCGCGATCGGAGTCACCGCTACGGGCGCGGATTTTGCCGGCTTTCTGGCGCCCTTGTCGGCGGGGTTCGATCGCGCTCCCATTCGACCGCCGATGTCTGCAGCGAGCCTGCCTTTTGGCTTTTCGCGCAACGTCATTTTTGCACCGCGATGGCGCACGGACCGAGAGCGCGGTCCACGCACGCGAGCACGTAACCGTCGCGCCGTTCGGCATCCGTCAATGCAGCGCCGTCCTGCGTGGTTTCTCCTTCGGAGACGTGCACTTTGCATGCACCGCAGCCGCCCACGGCGCAGGAATAGGGCATATCGAGCCCGGCCGAGAGGCCAGCCTCGAGCAGCGTTTGACCGACGGTCTGCAGCACGCGTTTCGAAGCTCCGTTTACCGTAATGGTCACTTCCACCGGGGTGGACGGGGCTCTGTCCTTCGGCTTCGGGGACGCAAAACGCTCCTCGTGCACCCGCGCCGGGTCGACGCCGAGGGCCATGAGGGCTTCTCGTGCGGCGAGCATCATGGGCTCGGGCCCACACACGAACACCCCTTCGGTTCGCTCCCCGAGAAGTGCAAGAAGCTCGCGATCGAGCACGTCGCGAGTGAGAACGCCCGTTCCGCCGGACCATTCGGTAGACGGGGTCGACAACACGTATCGCACCGTGAAACGCCCCGCCGAGACCTTGGCGAGCGCGTCGAGCTCTTCGCGAAACGGAATGTCGTTTTCGGCCCGATTGCCAAAAAGAAGCGACAGTCTCGCGCCCGACTCGGTGAGAAGGAGCGACTTGGCAATGGCCATCATCGGTGTGATCCCGCTTCCGCCGGCGACGAGAAGAAGGTGGCGTTCGGTCCCGCTTTCTACCTTGCTCGGGACGAAGCTTCCAGAGGGGCCGAGCACCGTCAGGACCTCGCCAACGCGCGTGTGCTCGGCCGAAACGAGGCGCGAGCTGACCCGTCCTCCTTCGATTCGTTTCACCGAAATGCGCACCCGCCCACCGTGCTCGCCCGGGCTCGAGGACGCCGAATACGCGCGACGCAAGAGCTCGCCTTCGACCGGGACGACGAGTGTGAAAAACTGACCCGGCAAGAAGTCGATGGGGGCACCGCTCGGATCGGCCAGAACGAGGGAAACCATGTCCGAAGTCTCGCGGACGATCGCGTCGATACGGAGCGAACGCCCGACGGTCGCGGTCACGGGTGGAGCAGCAGAGGCATAGGCCTTTTGCCGTGGCTTCCTTTTCACGAGGGGCGGAGGAGGATGGCCCAACACCGAAGAGACCACCGTGGAGATGTCCCGCCGCAGTTGTTCGAGGGTTTCGGACAGCATCTTCAGAAAAGCTAGCTTGGAAGTGAAAAGTGTCAAGTGACACCTTACACTATACGCTTAGGCACAAAGATACCTCGGGGGTGTTTGGCCCGACCGTGGAACAATGGGTCCATGAAGCTCGATCGCAGCACGAAAGCCTCGTCCTTCGCACTTGTGTCTGCCGCCACCGTCGCCTTTGCCGCGTGCACGAGCGCGGGCTCCGTCGCGACGGTGGATGCGGGCGTGGCTCTGGCCGACGCTGCTCCGTTGGTCGACGCGCCGGTCTCTGCGAGCGTGGCCACGCAGACGGGCAGGCTCGTCACGGCCCAGACCACGACACCCATTCCTTCGGCAAAGGTCACGATTGGCGAGCAAACGGTCACGACGGATGCGGACGGCCGCTACACGATCGTCGTCCCGCGCGGAAAACCCGTGACGATGCGCGTGAGCGCCGAGGACCATTTCTCGTTCGTCGACCAAGAGTGGATTCTGGATGTCGCCAAGCTCGATCGTGGCGAGACGTCCGTTCTGTCGCGCCAAACGGCCAATTTGCTCGCCGGATTCCTCACGGGATACGACAAATCGTTGGGCGTCGTCGGGGTGCGCATCGTGCCGCTGGCAGGGTGCACGAGCGAAGAAGGCGCCACGTTGACTCTCGAGCCGCCGGGCGCGAGCCTTCGCTACAGCGTCGGCGGAATCCCGAGTGCACAGGCCACGTCGGCCGCCAAGGGACAGACCATTACGGCCATTTTCTACAACGTGGCCGTGAATGTCCCGCTAAAGGTCAAGGTGGCCCATCCGTCGTGTGGCGCCGTCGACTTTCCAATCGAGCAATCCGACGTTCGTTACACGGGAAACCAAATTGCAGAGCCGGGCGACTCGCTCTCGTTCTTTCGAGCGTATCTAGGCCCGTCGAAAGATGCGGGCACCTCGGACGCAAGCTTGGTCGACGCCGGCGGGGACTGAGTCCTTCGGTTAGGTTCAGAAGGTCTGGCCGCCCGCGAGACCCGGCGCAGCGTCGCGGTTGTCGCCACGCGTTGGGGCGTCCGTCGGGGCTCGGGAGAGCTGAGCGTCCACGATCGAGAGGAGCAGCTTCTTGCCGTTGGCCGTGTGCACGGCTGCGAGGTCACTCGGCCAATGTGCAAAAACGCGTGGAGTGCTTCGCATGTCCCTAGAGATGCGCGCACGGACGTCGTTCGGTTTGTCGCTCGCCTTCACACTGGCGCGAAGGAGGCGCACTGTGAGGCCCGGATTGTCCATCAAGTAGCCCGTGACGTACGTGATGTTGTTGCACAAGTACGTATTCGAGCCACGCGGGAAGCCCGCGAGCTTGACCCCGCTCACGACGTCTCCAAAACGTATCCCACCTTCGACGAGGTCCGCTGCGGCCGCGCGTTCCTCTTTGGCCGAAGCCTCGACGCTGCGCCAGGAAAGCAGATTGGAGCGCTGGGACGGCCCACGTTCGAGGATCGGGGCGGTGCTCGCGTTCTCCGCCGGAAGGGGGCGGAGTTGGTCCGAACCGTCGTCGAGAGCAGCGGCTTTGTTGACCGAGCCGAGCTCGAGCCACACGTCCTGGCGATTGCTCGCGACCCCGTTCATCAGGACGAAGTCGGGTCCAAAAGCCTCGATTTCCTTGGCAGCGAGCACGGCGGCGAGGTCCCAAAACACCGGGAGCACCATCGCGCAGACTTCCACTTCACCCGCACGGGGCAGGGTGATCTTTCCCACCCCGACTGCGAGCTGTTTCTCCGGTGCGTCGACCTGGCCGGGCGGGGGCGGCGACGTCTCCGGATAGGCAAGATTCGGCAGGAGACTCGCCACCATACGTCCCGTGGCGTTGTTGGCCACGCTCTGGAATCGACCGAATCCCGTCACCAAGACCCGCTTTTTCCCGTTCGAGGGCGTGGTGCATTTCGGGCGGTACGCGTTCACGAAGGCGATGTTCGCGTCGTACTGGGCACGGCCGATGGTCGAGCTCGTATCGACTTTCACGGCGTTCTCCTCCGCGAGGGAGTCGTCGCCGGCATCGGTCTCGGCGGAGCACGCCACGAGGCACACGCACGCAGCGAGGATCGGTACCGCGAGGACGAACGTTTTCCGCATCGATCGCTCACCATACCGCCGAAGCCACGTTCGCGAAAGGCGAGATGCAACTCCCTGCGTGGGCCCATCCTGCCCATCCTGCCCATCCTGCCCATCGGCCGCCGGCGCCGACGCCGTTCCCGTTCCCGTTTCCGTTCCCGTTCCCGTTCCCCCGCTCGGCCACGAAAGACCGGCGCTCCCAGATGGGGCCCTTTCCTGCGTGCGCGGTCCGCGGTGCGCGGGCGAAACTCAGTCTCGTGTGCGTCGCCTCGCCGTGAGCCCAATCACGGCCAGGCCGAGCCCGAGGAGACCACCCCACGTGGACGAACGCTCCCCCGCCACGTCGCACCCGCAGGACGACTTCTTCGGCTCGGTCGAAGGAGCCGCACTGCTGGCGCTCGGGGTAGGGGGAGCGTCCAAGAGCCCGAGCTTCTGCGCCTGTGTTTTCGAGAGGCAACGATCCTTGGTCGAGCATGTTTGGCTCGAGGGGCAGGCGCCGCCCGCACCGCATCTCTGTGTGGCCACGAGGCGTTGCTCCCCAGGCTTTCCCGCATCGGCAAGCGTTCCTACTTCGACGCAGAGCGGCACCGTTCGGCATACTTCGCCGGGCGCGCAGTTTCCGTCGTGCAAGCACACCGAGGGCTCGCACCAGGAGAAGGCTCCGCTGGCTTTTCCGAGAGCGCCAGGCGGGCAATCCGTCGGCGGCTCGACCGCCGCGTGCGCAGAAGCCGACAGGAGAAGAACGACGAGGCCCGAACCGAAGGTGACTTTCACCTGCCGAGACTACCAGCCGTTTCGCCCTTGGGTAAACGGCCGCTTGCGTTCGGTCCGAATTGCGAAAAGACTCGAGATTATGCGTCGCTTGCCCGTAGTCGGACTGCTCCTCGCCTTCGCGTTCGCGTGGCCCGTCGCGTGTGGGAGCGAGGCGGTCGACGTCGGCGCCAACGACGCAGGCCCTGACCCCGTCTCCGGGGACGCGGCTCCACCGGAGGCCGGCACGAGCGTGCCCGATGCCTCGCTCCCAGACGCCGCAAAGAGCCAATCGCCGCTTTACGACGCCGTGCAGGCCAAGGCCTCCCACAATTCGTACGAGCGCGACGAGCCGCTCTTCGACCAGCTCGTCTACCATCGCGTGCGCGCTCTGGAGCTCGACATTCACAACGGGAAGCGACTTCGGCCGAATCCAGTAAACGACTTTTATGTCTATCACGTGGACGCGCCGCTCTTCGATTCGACGAGCTGCGTTCTGCTCTCGGACTGCATTCGTTCGCTTGCTGCGTTCCATGCCGCCCAGCCGAACCACGAAGTCGTCACGGTCTTTGTCGACGTGAAGGATGCTTTCGAGGCTTTCCACACGCCGCAAGACCTCGATGCCGTGCTTCTCGGCATTGGCAAGACGGCCATCTTCACTCCAAAAGACCTGCTGGCTCGGTGCCCGGGGGCGAGAACCCTCCGGGACTCGGTCACCGTGCCTTGTTCACCACCTTCGCTCAGCGAGCTTTCCGGGAAGCTCATCTTCGCACTGACAGGCGGAACGGCTTGTGGGACCGACGCAAAGCTCGAGAAATACGTCGAGGGTGGAGCGGAAAATCGGGTGGGCTTCATAGCTCCTGAGACGGCTGCCAATTGTCCACTTTCCGAATACCCGACGAAGAAGAAACACGTGGTGTTCCTCAACTTCGAAGCCGGGGACACGACGGTTGCCGGGGATGCGGCCAAACAGCGCTACTTCACCCGTGTCTACAATCTGAACGATACGGCCTCGTTTGCCCGTGCCAAGTCGGCGGGGGCACACTTCTTGGGAACGAACTCGGTCAATGCCGAGCAAGACCCGTGGGCCACGACCGCCTCGCCGCTCGGCTACCCGTTCCGGTGCTTCGAGGGCTGTCCAGATAGGCAAGAAGCGACGGACGTTTTCGGTGTCGAGGCTCGTGGTGGGGACTTGGTCGGAGCCGCCGACGGAGTCGTGTTCGCGCACGAGAGCGCGGTCACCCAGCCGACCGTGTGGACCGCCGGGCTATCGGTTGCGAGCTCGCACGTGGACCGGGGGGCGAAGGGATGCCTCATGGCGCGCGCATCTCTCGACCAAGGTGCGCCGTTTTTCGCAGTGTGCCGACCGGCCGACAACGACACGGTTCGCGTACTGCGGCGCGACGCTGCGAGCGCCAACGTCGTGACGGTCCAGGGGACGTTCGCCACCGACGGAAAGTACTCGAGCGAGAGCACGTTCTTCGCGCGGCTCTCCGTGACGCCTCAAGGCACGACGACCCGAGTGAAGGGCGAAGGCTCAATCGACGGGACCACGTGGGTCACGCTCGACGAGCGCACCCTGACGAGCCCGCTCCCGCTGCAAGGCGTCGGATTTGCAGCGAAGGCTGCGGATGCCTCCCATGCGCTCTTCGCAGGGCTCGTGCGCGAATCGGTTGGAGCGAAAGAGCGTGGCAGGCCGCGGCTGGTTACGGTCGAGAAAATTGGTGCGACCAACGGTAAAGTGTTCGACCAAAGCGTCCCGTGAGGCTCCCGCACGATTGATGCTGTCGAAAAGAATCACGATGACGAGCACTTGAAGGATTCGGCGCACCGCCGCTCTGCATGGGCGAGCCGTTTTTCATGGTTCGCGTATTGCTTGAGGAAAGCTAGGCTGCCTTCGTCACACGCGAAGCCCCTTGCGTGTGAGCCTCGAGCGAATGCGCACGAGGGACAAACCAGCGCCGTCGGACGGAGAGTAATTTCATGTGCGGAATCGTTGCGTACACGGGTTCGAAAGACACGGCCCCCATCCTCGTCGACGGACTCCGTCGTCTCGAGTACCGAGGGTACGACTCAGCGGGCTTGGCCGTTCAAACCCCGCGCGGTGTGGAGATCGTTCGCGCCGTTGGAAAGCTCGCGAACCTCGACGCGGCCCTGCGAAAGACTCCCCTCGTGGGAACGGTGGGCATCGGGCATACCCGCTGGGCGACCCACGGGCGGCCGAGTGAGGCGAACGCGCATCCCCACGTGGCCGGCAAGGTTGCCGTCGTCCACAACGGGATCATCGAGAATCACGTCGAGCTGCGCCGCGAGCTCGAGGGACGCGGCATCCATTTTTCGAGCGACACGGACACCGAGATCGTCGCGCACCTCGTGAACGAGGCCCAGCAGGCCGGCGTCAAGAGCCTCGTCGAAGCGGTGCGTGGTGCGCTGAAGCGCGTGCGTGGGGCCTATGCCATCGCCGTCATCACCGGTGATTCTCCCGGCGAGATCGTGGTCGCCAAACAAGACTCGCCGCTCGTGCTCGGCCTCGGCCAGGACGAAATGTTCGCGGCGAGCGACATCCCCGCGCTCCTCGCCTACACGCGTGACGTCATCCTCCTCGACGACGGCGACATGGCTCGTCTGACCAGCAGCGGCATCGAGATCAGCCGCATCTCCGACGGCGAAGCGGTGACACGAAAGTCGAAGCGCATCGACTGGTCGCCGACCCAGGCCGAAAAGGGTGGCTACAAGCACTTCATGCTGAAGGAGATCCACGAGCAGCCTCGCGCCATCGAGGACACGCTCCGCGGTCGGATCGATCTCCAAGCGGCGGACGTGATCGCGAGCGAAATCGGCATCACCCCGGAGCTTGCCCAGAAGATTGGGCGCGTCTACTTCGTCGCGTGCGGCACGAGCGCGCACGCCGCCATGGCCGGTCGGTACTGGATCGAGCAGCTCGCGCGAATTCCGTCGACCGTCGAGATCGGGAGCGAGGTTCGCTACCGCGATCCCGTATTCCTCCCGACCGATCTCGTCGTCGCCGTGAGTCAGAGCGGCGAGACCCTGGACACCATGGCCGCGGTGAAGGCTGCAAAAGCCCAGGGCGCTCACATTCTGGCCGTCGCGAACGTGCTCGACAGTGCGATCCCGCGCGCCTCGGATGGTGCACTCTACACGCATGCAGGCCCGGAAATCGGCGTCGCTTCGACCAAGTGCTTCACCACGCAGCTCGCGGCTTTGCTCATGCTCGCGGTCTACCTCGGCCGTCGACGGGGCACTCTGCCGGTGGAAGAAGCCCGACGAGTCCTCGACGCCCTCTGGCGTGTCCCGGCCCAAATGCGCGAGGCGCTCCTCGAGGCCGACAAAATCAAGGTCATCGCGAAGCGCCACTTGCGTGCCCGCGACATGCTCTTCCTTGGCCGCGGAACGGGCTTCCCCATGGCGCTCGAAGGCGCCCTGAAGCTCAAGGAAATCTCCTACATCCACGCCGAAGGCTACGCGGCCGGCGAAATGAAGCACGGGCCAATCGCGCTCATCGACGAAGAGATGCCCGTCGTGGTCGTGTGTCCGCGGGACGTTCACTACGAGAAGACCATCTCGAATCTTCAGGAAGTGAAGGCTCGCGAAGGGCAAGTCATCGCGATTTGCACGAAGGGCGACGAAGACGTCGCTCGGCTCTGCCGCGAGGGAGCGTCGCCCGCGAGCGTTCGCGGCGGTGCGCCACCCGAGGGCGACGTCATCGAGATTCCGGCTGCCGAAGGAGAGGTGCTACCGCTTCTCACCGTCTTGCCGCTCCAACTCCTCGCCTACTACATGGCCGACCTCAAGGGCACGGACGTGGACCAGCCGCGAAACCTGGCGAAGACCGTCACGGTCGAGTGATGCGGGGCAGCGTTACTCGATTTTTCTAGCGCTTCCGCACCCGGCCGGAGATTCGCCTTCCACGAGGCGATACCTCCGGCCGTGGAACTTGGCAGCATAGAGGAACGTAAAGGGCGGGCGCCAAAGGCACACGCTCTCGCCCTCTTGGATGCCGTCGATCACCTTCTTGTCGACGCGCTTGGCCACGAGCTCGCGGAAGGTGCTTCCACAAGGGACGAGCCACTCGAACGACGTGGTGGTGGCGACGACCATGAAGGATGCGAGGATCACGATGGGCAACACGTGTCGGCGGAGGCGAGACGCAAGGTCCCGTGTCGGACCGCGAGCGTTGCCCGTCCACGCAATCAGCGTCGAAGCCACGAGGACGATGGGCCACACCATGTAGTAGCGAAGGTCGTGGGACTGCGGGGCCGGCGCGACGAAGAGTGTCAGTAAGGCGAAGAATCCGAAGCGTTTCCTCGCCTGTCCGCTGTTTTTCCAGGCGAAAAATGCGAACACGACGAACATCGCCACGACATACGGCGCGAACGTGCCGCCCATACGCGAGGTCGGCGTGCCCGCGGGTGCGTACTGATCCACGCTCCAACGCAGCGGCGTCCCGAGGGGCGGGAATCCGACCTCGAGGATCGAATGGAAGAAGCGTGACGGCTGGGAGGCGTGCTCGAGGTAGTCCGGGAACGCGACATAGCGCGTCTCGTGGAAAGGCAAGGCGTGTCCGAAGATCGAAAGCTCGACGGGGTAGACGGGGTTCCCGAATCGCACGAGGTTCGCGACGAGCTTCCCGTATACGAGAGGGCCCGACAGAACCAAGAACGGCAAAAACCTGTTTCGTTTCGGGCTCTTCCACGCCGCGTAGGCGAGTAGCAGAAGGCCCAGGAATACGGTGGGCGCAAGCTGGAATCGCATGTGGGCGGCGAGCGCGCCCGGTACGAGAGCGAGTGCGAGGTCCCGGCCACGCAACTTCGAGCGGTTCCGCCCGAAGGCGAGCTCGAAGGCTTCGATGAGGAAGATGGCGGCACACGTGTTCGCGGGAAGGTCGACGTACGCGCTCGTGGCATGCGTTTGGACGAGCGGCAGCGCGAACAGCGCGAACACGGTGAGGCTCGCAGACACCCGATGACGAACGCGAAGGTAGACCGCGAGCGCAGGCACCGAAAAAAAGGAGAGCAAGTTTGCGCCCTCGGGCCTGCCGAGGCACCAATAGAGGACGCCTTGCAGTCGCTCGCCGAGGACCGCATAGCCCGCGAACCGCTCTTCGTTGTCCGTCGAAAAGGCGTAGTCGTCGGGCTCCAGCATCCCCGAGAAACGGGACGCAAAAGGCACGTGGTAGTAGAGCGAGTCCCACGCTTGCGAGACGTCGTGGAGCGACGCACGAAGCACCGAGGCGAGGAGCACGAAGGCCGCCACGCGAAGCGCGCTCTTTGCGAGCATCGCAGGAGTCGACCTTCGGCTCTTCACCCCGCGCGCTTGATCTTCTCGCTCGCGCGTTCGAGGTCGTTGAGAACGGCCGCATCGGCGCGGGCGCGGTTCTCGATGCCCTCGACCGAGCCGAGGAGCTTTCGGACGCTGTCGGTCTGGGCTCTGTGCACGTGGCTCATTTGTTCGAGGGTCGTCGCGATGCCACGAATGATGTGCGCGACTTTCTGCTCGTCGGTGTTTTGGTCCGAGGCACTGCGTTCGACGTCCTGCGTGATGACCCGCATGCGCTCGGCGCCCTTCATGATGAGCTCGGCGCCTCGTGCTTGCTGGGCCGTTGCCGCCGCGATCTGTTGGACCGTCTCTGCGATGCGCCCGATGGCGTCCGTGACCTGACGCGAGCCCTTGGCTTGCAGCACCGTGGCGTGGGCGATCTCGCGCACCATGCTGGTCGACTTCTGGGTCGACTCGAGAATTTTCTTCAGCGCACGCTCGGCCTCGTTCGAGACCTCGACGCCGCGATCGACGTTGTAGGCGCCGCGTTCCACGGCTGTGATCGCGTTCTTGGACTCGGCCTGCACGGTCTTGATGAGGTCGGTGATCTCGCGGGTGCTCGCGCCGGCGCGCTGGGCAAGCTCCTTGATCTCGTCGGCGACGACGGCGAAACCTTTGCCCTGCTCGCCCGCTTGCGCGGCGATGATGGCGGCATTCAACGCGAGTAGGTTCGTCTGCTCGGCCACGTCGTCGATGACGTTCACGATCTGTCCGATGGCGTCGATGCGAAAGCCCAGGTTCGAGATGACCGACACGGCTTCTTGGGACGACTCTTTGATGCGATAAATCTCGCCGATCGTCTTCAAAATGGCTTCTGCGCCCTTGTCGGCGTCGAGGGCGACCTCTTCGCTGAGCCGTGCGGTTTCGTTCGCGTTGGACCGAACTTGGTCGATCGAGCCGTCCATGTCGTTCATCGAAGCGCTGGTCTCTTCGGCGGTGAGCGAGAGTGCGTCGGCGTTCTTGGCGACCTCTTTGATCGAGTAGGTCATCTCTTCGATCGAGGACACGGTGGCGCGAACGCTGTCGGCAAGCTCGCCCAAGTTGTCCGTGGCGTCGCTGCTGCGCCGCACGATCGAACCGAGGGAGTCACTCGAGTCTTTTGCGCCCTTCGCCGCCTCGTCGACCTTCACGGACATGTCGCCGAGCGCAGACGTCAGCTTGCCGAGGATCTCGGCCGTCTCGCCCGCAGCCCGTGTTTGTTCGGATACGCCGCGTTTCAGGCGATCGGTCGCTTCGTAGAGCGACTTCACGGAAGCTTC
>JAYUKI010000517.1:0-1255 GCA_043764595.1 Myxococcales bacterium
GTTCGCTGTTCTTTGCAATGATCCTCTGTACGTTCCTCGTGCCCACGGCCGTAGCCTGCTCCGCTGACGTCGTCACTTCGCCGTTCGATCCCGTCCCCACCCCCTCCGCGACGGATTCTTCAACCGCGAAACCAGCCCCTTCGACCACGACTCCGCCAAGCTCCACGGCGACCACGCCCTCGGCGGACGCCGCACCGGCGCCCGATGCTGCGCCCGCGCCCCCGAAACTCTCGATCGCAGCGAGCTACGCAACCTCCACGACCCAAACGGGCAAGTACGGCTTCGCCATCGCGGTCACGAACACGGGGGGGCCGTCGGGCGGATTCTCGCGACTCGCGTTCGACTTCGGCGGAAAGAAGATCAGCGCATCCGCTCCGTGCTCCGGCTTCCCGCAAGACGCCAACTCGAAGCGAACCATCCAGCTCACCGTGAGTCAGTCCGGTACGGGCGACGCCAGCTATTCCGTGAATTGTCCGAGCGGAAGTCTGGCCATTGGCAACTTCACGGGCGGCGCCATTCCCGTCGCCTTCGAGGATCCCGTGACCGTTACCGTTTCGGGCAAATACCCGTCGGGCGAGACATTCGAGACCACGACCAGCGCGACCAAACAATAGCTGGTACGCGCCCTGCCCCACACGGCCTCGAACCGCCAAAAACGCGGTGAGCAAGGATTCTCCGCGATTCCCTCGCGGTACGAGGCCACGAGCCGCCCATCGCTCATCGCACGGCTCGTGCCCATCCTTGCTCCAATGCCCATCGCGGTACGTCCCCACATTCGGACCGACCGACTGCGAGATCCGAGCGAATTGCTCGCCCAGCAGCGCGCGACGCTCCTCATCGACAGCGGCTTCGACCTCCCCACGTCACCTTCGGCGGATCCGCGGTGGCCCTTCCGCGGACAGGTCCTTCGGGTCATGCTGTCGGAATGCGCCCGTGGCCGTTCGTGCTCGTGCTCGTGTGTTGCTCGAAGCCGCAGCCTGTCACGCTGGTGGCCGATGAAGCCAAGCCCATTCCCGCGGCCTCGTCCCTCATCGGCAAGCGTCGCTTCGTGATGGCATCGACCCACGAAATCTCGTGCTCGCAGAGCTTCGAGCGCCACGGGGTGTACGTCACGTTCGACCTCGCGATCGACGGTGCCGGTCAGGCGACGCTGAAAGTCGACGGTGCCGCACACAAGAGCTTTGGAGCGAGCGAAGCCAGGTTCTCGCCCGGCGCGAAGGTCCACCAGGAATCAAAGCCGATCGCCGAGCTCTGG
>JAYUKI010000518.1:0-1255 GCA_043764595.1 Myxococcales bacterium
GTCGACCAGCCGGCCTGCATCAGGCCAGAAGGGCGCAATGTTCGGTAGCTTCAGAGGATCGCCAATCATCATGCCTGGGGCCATGAAGATGGAGAGCGCAAAATCGGGAGGGAGAATCGTGCTGGGCGAATGGCGGTAGCCACGCCCAGTATTGAGAAATACCTCCTGCACCATCGTCGATCCGAAGCCCACTCCGCCGTTTGCGGTCGGCGCCACGGCCGGATCCCTGCGCTCGTATGCGATGACCCAGTCGAGGCGCCCGTCGGCGTTGATGTCCACAGATGCCATCGCCGAGATTGGGATGGTTCCTCCGCCTCCGTCCGGCATGTCGACGCACTTGCCATCCCGATTCTTGAGAAGAGAAAGTGGCTCGAATGGGGTCGTGGCTTCGTACCGGAGCTCAGGAGAAAGGAGGCTCTGGTTGTTCCACACGTATCCGCGGTTGAGCTCGACCTTATGTCCGCCGACGCAGGTGCGGATACCGTCGGCCGATCGAGCCGGAGGCGTGGCGCGGACGATGTCGGCGAGACCGTCGCCGTTCACGTCCATCAAAAGGGAGGTGAAGTTGCGGTGCGGTGGATATTCGCACGCAGGACCGGTGCACTCGCTCGATTGGCCGCGATTGAAAATGCCCCGGAGAGACTTTCCGAAGCTTCCCACGCGACCGCCGGGCTCGGCCTCGTGAAAGAAGCGACGCTCCGGAGATTCCTCGGCGAGGTAGACCCGTGGAACATACTTGACCACTTCCTTTGGGATGGTCCTCGCGTCCTCCGACCACGGAAGGACGCCGCCATTGGCGTTGAAGCGCTCGGTGAGCTGTTGGTTGAGATACGCCTTCAGGGACTTTGGCCCCCACATCGTGCCGCACCAATCGCGCGGATCTTTCCCAAATCGGTTCGGCGTCCAGGGATCGACCGGATTCCCAGGGATTGGGCCAGCGCCGCCCAAGGGGCCCATCGGGCCTCCTGGTGCCCACTCGCCGCCGGGCACGAACGGGCTAGGCGCGTTCCGAATCGACATATGCTTTGCCGGTGGATACTCGGCGGAGCGTTGCTCGCAGGCCGATCCATAGATGTCCACGAAGTGCTGCGAGGCTACGACATAGTCATCGTCCGAAAGCGACGACATCTCGGCGTAAAGCGGCTGGAGGATGTCCTCGTACACGACGGACGTCCAGAAGGCGTCCACCTGCTCGAGAGAGATGTTCAGGCGGTCGCATAGGACAAGAAGCTCGGGCGCCTTCTTTCGATTGCGC
>JAYUKI010000519.1:0-4193 GCA_043764595.1 Myxococcales bacterium
CGTGGGACTTCGGTGCGACTTCCGAATGCAGCTTTTGGCGCTGAAATAGCCGTCGCGCTTCTTCTCCCCGGGCAGCCCCTACCTCCATGGACGACCGCAACCAGCGCGTGACGCGCGAAGATTTGCTCATGTTCGTGAACGCGTGTTTCGCGTGCACGGGCCAAAAGGAATACTACGGGGACGGACACGGCCAGCGCGTGTCGATCGGGTTCTTGCACGAGTACATCCTCGGCAACTACCGGACGCTCTATGCGCGCTCGCTCGCGTGTGGCATCAACCACCAGAACCAAGCGCTCGTCGTCCGCAACTTGCTCGCCACGGGCCGCCTTGTGCGCGAAGAAAACCGCATCGAGGAGAACGCGCTCGTCACGCGCGCGCTCCACGCGTTGCCGACCCACCGCGCCATGCACCTCCTCGAGAGCCTGGCCGCAACGGGCGTCAACAACCGCCGCACGCGTGCCATCACCAAGGCCTACCTGGCCCAGCCAGGCCCGATGGCGTTTCGCGCAGTGAAGTACCGTCGGTCGTTTCGTCGCGCGGCGGTCCACACGCACACGAGCCTCACGGGCGAGCTTGGCTCGTTCTTCACGCGGGGCTGGAAAGAGCGACGCTTTTCGACTCCCCTCTTCGAGTCGTTCCGGCAGGCGCACTACGCCCAAAAGGCCATTTATGAATTGCCCTATTCAATCGCCGAAGGACTAGCGGCCAAGCGCGGAATCGCGCGCGACGTATTCCTGAAGGGCATCGACGCAAAGCTCACGCAGAACGAGCGCCTGCGTCTTCACTCGCGCCTCGAAGAAGCCCACGGATCGCCCGTGGCCCTCGACACTGCACACCGCTCGCCCACGCAAGTCGCAAGCTTCGTTTTGTCGCTTCCCGTCGATGCACGACGGTCTCGCGAAGCGGAGCTACGTTCGGCGCTTCGTGGCTCGGCCGAACGCTCGGCACGGCGCATGGGCGCACGCTTCGGAAAGGTGGCGTGCGTGGTCGATCGAAGCGCCTCGAGCTTCGGATCGAGCGAAAAGAAGCGGCGTCCGCTCGCAGTCGCGCTCGCATTGGTGGCCTATCTGCGGGCCTCGTCGGACGCCGTGACGGTCCACTATTCGAGCCCGATCGAAGACGAGCTTTGGCTCACTCCGCGAGGCTCGACCGATTTGTCCACGCCCATCCTCGGCGCCCTGCGCGACGAACCCGACCTTCTCGTGGTCGTCTCCGACGGCTTCGAAAACGATCCTCCCGGCGTCGCGGGTGGGTTGCTCGAGGCCGCGCAACGTCTCTTCCCACGTGCCTTCTTTCTTCACGTCAACCCCGTCTACGACGTCGAAAGCTACGCGCCGAAGTCGCTGTCGCCCCGGGTTCCCACCATGGGAATCCGCGACGCCTGTGACCTTCCCACCCTCGTCGCGTTCGCGAAGCTCGCACTCGGAAAGAGCTCTCTCGAAGAGCTCGAAGCTCACCTCGATCAGCGCGTTCGCGCATTTCTCGTGGGCCGCTGAAGAACGAAGCCGGTCCGGCGACAGGCTCTTTTCCAACATCCAGCGAGGCTCCGGAGGATTCCAATGAAAGCATACAAGAAGATGCAGGCCACTCTCGACCAAGGCCGCCTCGCTTTCGGCTCGCCTCAGACGATGGGAGCCATTCGCCTCGTGCCGCTCGTTCGTCGTGGAGCACCGGGCGATTTGCGCATTGCCGAGCGGCGCTACGGAACGGGCCTCGGCGTCGTCCGGCTCGATGGCCGCCCCGAAGAGTCTGGCCTTGCGTACATGTCGTACGTCCCCCACGGATTCGTCGTCTCGCACACGAGCGACGGTACATTGGCGACGCTCGGCACGACGCTCGGGAAAGACAAGCCCTGTTTCGTCAAGCTCCATCACCGCATGGTGAAGCGCGAAGAGCCGGACGGCGCAACGCAGCGGTTTCGCACGCTTCCACTCCATTTGGCCATGGAGGGGTTCTTGGCACTCTCGTTTGGTGGGCCCGAGATCCTTTGGAGCGACTACTCCGAACATGCCGCGCGGCATGGGCTTTCGCCTCGCATGGAAACGAGCGTTTCGGGGGCGTACATCGAGGGGTTCGAGGACGCCCTTCGGGTGTTCGAGATAACCGACGACCAAGTAGGCGTCATGATCTTCGTGGCCGATGCGCTGGCCTCGGTGTTCGTCGTTTCGCACCCGGACGACTACCGACGCCTGCATCTCTCGGTCCTCGAGGACTTTTTCGGAGAGCTCTTGGCCACCTACGCGGTCCTCTATCCCCAGTCGGCGTACCGAAGCCCGAACGTCGCGTTCGCCAAGGCGACCACGATCGACGATCTCGAACGCGCGGTCGCCGAAGCAAAGCGCGAAACCATCGAAGAAGCGGCCTTGCTCACGGCTGGACTGTTCGGAAAAGAGGTGTCCTTCGAGCGCATTCGCTCCTTCGCGCCGTTCGCGCTCGAGCGCTTCTTGCCAACGTTCCAGCTCTCCGAGGAATGCCATATCGGAGAACGAATCGTCCGTGACGACGGGACGCTCGAATACATGAAAACGTTCCGACTCTCGCAAGCGCAAATCCGGCGCGGTTACTTGCTCTCCACACTCGCCCGTGTCGAATGGGATCTTTCGGCGGCGGCGGCGCTCTTCGCGTGCTCACGCGACGATTTGGTGAAGCGCATCGTCAACGCGGGTCTTGGATATCTGTTGAAGCGGCACCTCGTGGAGCACGCCATCTCTCGCGCGTGACACGTCCACCGACCGAGGGACTCGCCTTTGGGCACGAAGACCATTGGCGAGTCCCTCGTTCTCGCGCACACTCGTGCCATGGCCCTGACTCCTTGCGAAGCGTGCGCGCGACACATTCGATCCTCCGAAAGCAATTGCCCATTCTGTGGCGAACGGCGCTCGGAACAATCCGACCCTCGACGCACCGAGCTTGGCCGCGTCTCGCGCGCGATGCTCGTGTTTGGAAGCGTCGCGGCCCTGGCCGGAGTGGCCGAGGCTTGCGCACCGAACGACCCCGCAAGCCCACCGCCCGTCCTTGCCCCCGTAGCGATGTACGGCGCGCCGCCCGAGGCCGATGCGAGCGAGCCGCCACCATCGCCGAGGCCGTCGTCATCGACCTCGAGCCCCGCGATGCCCCGCGCTTCCAGTTCGACCGATCCAACCGACCCGAGCCCTCCCGGCGCGGTGGTGGCTCTGTACGGGGCCGCACCTGCCCCCGTGGAGTCTCCAGGAATCCCAGGGAATCAAGGCCCGAAGCCTCCGCCTCCGAAAAAGTCTCCTCCGAAGAGGCCCTGAGACCCGCAGCGACATTTTTGCGCGCCGCCACGTGACAGGCGCGCAGCGTGTCGCGAGCGCAGATGGACGCGCTCGGGACCCTTTCCCGCGGCACCCTTGGTGGTAAGGTGCGCGCCATGGCCAACCTCAAGCTCAAGCCCGGCGTCCTCGTCGGCAATGCGCTCCGTGAAGTGTTCGACTACTGCAAGAGCGAGTCGTGTGCGCTCCCCGCGGTAAACGTGATTGGAAGCCACTCCGCCAACGCCGTGCTCGAGGCCGCGCGCGAAGCGAAGTGCCCAGTCATCGTCCAGTATTCCCACACGGGCGCTCAATTCAACGCGGGCAAGTTCCTCGACAACAAGGCGCACCTCGCGTCGATTCACGGCGCGATCGCCGGCGCTCACCACGTTCGCGTCCTCGCCGAAGCGTACGGCGTCCCCGTCATTCTCAACACCGATCATTGCGCCAAGAAGCTCTTGCCGTGGATCGACGGCCTACTCGACGCTGGCGAAGCCTATTTCGCGAAGAATGGCGTGTCGCTCTTCAGCTCGCACATGCTCGACCTTTCGGAGGAGCCCCTCCACGAGAACCTCGAGATTTGCCGCACCTACCTCACGCGCATGAAGAAGCTCGGGATGACCCTCGAGATCGAGCTCGGCGTCACCGGTGGCGAAGAAGACGGCGTCGACAACTCCGATATCGACAGCGCGAAGCTCTACACCCAACCCGCGGACGTGCTCGCGGCCTACGATGCACTCCATTCCGTCGGTGCGTTCACCGTCGCGGCGTCCTTCGGAAATACGCATGGGGTCTACGCTCCCGGCAACGTGAAGCTCACTCCGAAGATCCTCAAGAACAGCCAAGAGCACATCCAGAAAGAGCGCAAAACCGGCCCGCAACCCGTCGATTTCGTCTTCCACGGTGGCTCGGGGTCCACCC
>JAYUKI010000520.1:0-1253 GCA_043764595.1 Myxococcales bacterium
GGACTTCTCCAAGACGGAATCGAGGCTTCCGACGTGGCGGTGCTCACGCCGTTCGTGGGCCAGTCCGTGCGCATCGAGCGAGAGCTCTTCGCCCGAGGACTGGTACGGCGCGGTGGGGTCTTGGTGAGCACGGTGCATCGCCTCCAGGGCGGCGAGCGACGCGTGGTGATCTTTTCGGTCACGGCCACGGCGCGTCGCCACCTGCGCTGGATTGCCGAGCGCCCGCACCTCTTGCACGTGGCCACGAGCCGCGCGCAAGACCATCTGGTCATCTTGGTAGACCCGGAAGCCGCGTCGAGAGAGGCCGCGCTAGCGCCCATTCGCGAGGTGTTGGGGAATGGCGCGCCAAGTCTCGCCTAGGGCCTGTCCCTGAATTCAGCTCCACGTCGGTGGAGCGGCGTCTTTTTCGCGCCTTCGTCGTTGTTCGTCGTCAACATAGCGGCAGTATGCCTCCTCCTCACGCGCGCTCCCGTTCGCGCGCGAGAAAACTCGCCACTCCACCTCGGTCCGGAATTCAGGGACAGGCCCTAGCCGAGATGCGTGTGCCGAGGATGTGCCGGTAGGCCTCGTAGCGTCGGCATGGACTCAAGGATTGCGGATGGCCACATCGAACGCCGCCCGGGCGTCGAAGGGCTCGCCGAGCGCTTCGAGGTGCTCGTAGAGAGTGGCCAGGTAGAGGCCTAGCGAAAGGAATCCGGTGTCGATGCGCGAACCCGTCTCCTGGCACCGTACGAAGACATCCTGGAACTTCTGTTGAAAGTCCTTCAGCGTAAATCGTACGGCGCGCTGCTGACCCTCGCCGAACTGCGAACGAATGGCCTCTTCGGCCTCCGCAAGCCCCAGCGCTTCGAGACCCTCCCGAAAGAGGACGTTGTCTCCGGAGTAAAACCCTCGATAGAGCGCTCGCAGGGATTGGCGAAATTCAGGAGTCCAGTCCGCGAGCACGCCGCTCGGACTCCACAAGAGGCCGCCATTCTCCTCCGAGAATCGCTCGCGCCGCAAATCGAGCAGCACCAGACCGTCGCCAAAGACCTGGTGGAAATAGAGCTCGAGGATGCGTTGACCTCGCGCACCCGGATCGGTGGACGCCGGTTTCGGGAGGGGCTCGCCTCCGGCGACGATTCGGATCGGGAGGCCGGCGCGAGCGAGCGAGAGGCCGCGATCGGAAATCCCCTGAGCGAAGCGATCCGAGCTTCGGTAGAGGGAGGCGAGGCGGCCGAGCTCCGCAACGAGGGGGCCAGCTGGCACGACGC
>JAYUKI010000521.1:0-4189 GCA_043764595.1 Myxococcales bacterium
CTCTCGCAGGAGCTCGAGGGGCTGCGCCCCTCGAACGAGAAAGAAGTCGAGGACTCTCGGGCCCGTCCTCTCGCAGGAGCTCGAGGGGCTGCGCCCCTCGAACGAGAAGGTCTCATTCGGCTTTGGACCGGGCCACGTCGCGTCGCGCGGCCTCGCTCCGCAGGAGGGATTTCACTCCTTCGGCACGGAACGGCTTGTCGAGCCGTGGGCGGTCGCAATCGTCGAGGAAGGCCCGGGCCCTTGGCGTGAACGCACCGCCCGTCATGAAGGCAAAGCGTTCCGAGAGCTGCGGCCAGCGCGCCTCCACCACCGCGTACACGTCCATGCCCGTGACGATCGGCATCATGAGGTCGCAGAGGATGAGGTCGAACTCCCGATCGATCTCGAGACGAGCAAGCGCGGCTTCCCCTCCAAGCGCGATCTCCACGACGTGGTCGTCAAGGAGAATGGCAAGCGTTTTTGCAAGGTTAGGCTCGTCGTCGACCACGAGGATTCGCGCGCGCGGTGGCGGCAGCGCTGGGGCAGAAGGCCCTTGGGTGGCCTTGGCGATGCCCACCGGAAGGAGCACTCGGAAGGTACTTCCCTTGCCGATCTGGCTCTCAACGACGATTTCGCCGTCGAGCTCTTTGACGATCTCGTGGCACACCCACAGTCCGAGCCCCGTGCCATGACCTGGAGCCTTCGTCGTGAAGAACGGCTCGAACAAGCGTGGGAGGTGCTCGGGCGCGATGCCACGGCCGGTGTCCGAGACCTCGATGGCGACGCGCCCATCGCCCGCGAGGTACGTTCGCAAACGGACCACGTTGTCGGCCGCCTGATCTTCGGGCAGCGAGTGGGCGGCGTTGACGATGAGGTTGGCGAAGACCTGTCCAAGACGCGCGTGGCTCCCACGCACGAGGGGGACTGTGTCGTAGCCCTTCTCGACGCGTGCGCGGTAGCGGACCTCGGCCGCAGCCAAGCTGAGCGCGCCATCCAGTGCAGAGGCCGCGTCCGAGAGTGCGTCGTCGTTGTCGTCGTGGCGAGTGAATCCGCGGAGGTCGCGGACGATGCGCTGGATCCGTGTCACGCCGTCGAGGACGTCCTTCAGGCGCTCGGTGAGGGGGCCCGTTTGGGCTGCGCCCGCACTGCGTGGCTCGAGGGCGATGATGCGTTGTTCGAGCCACTCGAGGCCGAGCATGACGAAGGTGAGCGGACCGTTGATCTCGTGAGCCACGCCAGCGGCCATCGTTCCGAGCGATGCCAGTCGCTCCGCGAGGGCGAGGCGGTCGCGCTTTCGATTCTCGCTGGTCGTGTTTCGGACAATTGCGAGGACCTGGTCTTTGCCGATGGGAACGATGCGCGCCTCGAACGAGCTCGTCGTCCCTTTCACGTCGAGGTCGTACGTAACGACCTCCGCCGTGGCATTTTCGACCACCCGTTTGACGGCCGTCTCCACCAGGTTGGCGACGTCCGGCGGTAGGATCTCGTTGGCCTTTCGCCCCGGAATCTCGGAGGGCGGCAGGAGCAAATCCGACGATTGGGGCGCGTGGACGTCGAGAAAAGCGCCGTCCTCCGTCATGCGAAATACGAGATCGGGCATGGCCGCGAGGATGGCCTCGGCCCGCGCTTCGCTTTCTCCAAGAAGGGCGAGCGCATCCGAAATTTCGGTGACGTCGCTCGCGACGAGCGTGAGGGCTCGCGCTTCGGATGGAACGATGCGCACGCGGTACGTGTGGGCGTCGACGCGGAAATCGAAGGCCCTAAGCTCGTGGGTTTCGCGTGCCTCGGCGAGCAGCCGCCGAACGAGCGGGTGAAGGCTTTTCGGGAAGTGTTCGAGGGCATCCAGGCCGACACCCGTCGTCACGTCTACGAGCGGGCCTTCTCGGTTCATGTACGAAACCACGCCGGCGCCGTCGACTTGCATGACGAGGTCGGACACGTTGGCCAGCAAGCTTGCTTCGGCGGTCGTGACTCGCTTGCGCCTTGCGTCGGCGCGGCTGAGGAGCGATTGCAGTCGACCCACGCGGCTCCGGACGAGCACGTCGTGTGCTCCGCGCTCGAGCGCCGCGTCGACTTCCGTCGATGTGTCGTCGTCCACGACCTCGACGATGAGAGGCGCTCCTGCGGTGCGCGACGCTTGCTCGTGGACCGCGGCTCGTCCGCCTTCCGGACCGCCGAGGAACAAGACATCGACGGGAAGGGAAGCTCGACTCGACTCGTGCGTCACGACGACGTCGAGCGCGACCGCACGAAGCGCTACCGCCAGGTGGTCGAGCCGTCGATCGGGATCGTAGATGGTTGCGCTGAGGGGGCTCACGACCTCTCGCAGCATCGCATAGGCCCTTGCCGGTCCCTAGCGGCAATCGGCCCAAAAGACGTCTCGCGAGCGCCTCGCGGCGGATGCAGCGGACGAGCCATCAGAACGCAATGGAGTCGAAGTCGGTCGCTGCCTCGGCCAGCTCGGTGAACGCGCGCAGAGTCAGTGTGGCTTCGTGGGCGCCTGCGCGGAGCTCCAGCCATCCGAACGGGCTCGGCCGTGGAACCGTGGCGAGGCTCGTGTGACGGATGCGCGTTCCGGTAAGGAGCGGGACTCGCGGAGCTCCGGAGCTCCCCGAAACCATCAGAGTCTTCCCCCGCATCACGAAGCGTTCGTACGCGTGAACGTGGCCGGAAATCCAAACTCGCGTCTTCCGTGCGGCGTGGAAGGCCTCGAGCTGTGCCAGAAGTCGCGCTTCGTGGTCGGACGTGATTGCGCTGTTCGTCCATGGCGGATGGTGGCTCACGAAGATGGTCGCGCGGACCAGCGGATCGGATTCGGCGCGCCCGACCTCCTCGTCAAGCCATCGTGCTTGTTCGGCCCAGCGCTTGGCTCCGAGCGCCCAGCGATTCGAGTCGAGCAGAATCACGCGGAGGTCCGCGATGTCGAGCGCTTGCCACGACACTCCGGGCCTCACGAGCCCGCGTCGTTCGAGCTCCCCATACCCGCGCCGTGGCGAGACCCAGAGATCGTGGTTGCCGACTGCGGCGGCACACGGGATGCCTCGGTCGCGGAGCGAGGCGAGGCAAGGGTCGAGCTCGCGAAACGCTTCGACGGATGGGCGGGCCACGAGGTCCCCGAGAAACACGACGTTCCGCGTGTCGATTCGAGCGAGCTCACGCCGGATCCGCATACGAACGGCAACGTTGTCCTCGCGTCCGACAAGGCGCTCGACCGACAGGGTGGCCTGCATGTCCCCAACGAAGATGGCGTCGAGGGATGGCACCTGGGCACAGTAACAGCTCGGCGGCGCGGGCCGCACTCACGCTACGAGCTGCGGCCGCTACCAAAAACGAACGTGAATGCCGATCGTGCCCCGAAACGCCACGGCGAGTGGCCGGTACGGCTCGAAGCCCGCCAGTCGCACCGGGGGTCGCACGGGGTCGACGATGGCACCGACCTCGGTCGACACGAAGACCACGTGGCCAGGGAAAAGGTCGAGCCGTAACTCTGCGGCGCCCTGTGGCCGAAGACTCGCCGACGCGTCTTCCGGTGCGATGGCACGCAGGAGACCAACGCCTCCGCCGCCGCACGCTCCGAAATCGATCGAGGCGCCAATCGGGGCGAGCGCACATACGAGCGCCATCATGTCGAAGAGCGCGACGGAGACGTCTGCGGGGGTGCTTTGGGAGAGGTACCCCGAACCACGCAAACGGGCCGCGAGGGCCCCGCGTCGAACGTCGAAGCCCAGTGCGAGCCCCGGGGCGGGTCGCGGCAAGCTTCCCACGTCGATGGCAGGGGCGAAGGTCGCGCTCCAGCGAACGTCTTTGGAGGGAAGGGGGGCGGCCTCGACGGTAGGCGTCGTGGAACGCGACGTGCTCGATGGCGGTTCGTCGGCGAACGCTGGTCGGGCCTCGAGGGTCGCGACTGCAAGTACGATGAAAGGCAGCGCACGCATTCAGCGCTGCTGTCCCTGGCTCGAGAGGCTCTCGGCGAGGCGGACGAAGAGCCCGGGCCAATCGATCGCCCCGTAGTCGTCGCCAAAGCGAACGAATACCGTACGTTCCTTCGGAATCACGAATACGTATTGACCGTGGTATCCCTTTGCGAAGTAGGCCTTGCCGTCGAGGGTCAGAAACCATTGGTACTTTCCGCGACGGACACTTCCGTCCGTCGTATGGACGACGTCGGCCACCGGGTCTGGTGCGAGGGACTCTCGTATCCATTCGGGAG
>JAYUKI010000522.1:0-1252 GCA_043764595.1 Myxococcales bacterium
GAGGATCAGGGCGTTCCTTGCCATGCGAATGTTTCGCACGTAAAACAATTCTCCTTCCAGGAGACCGCATGATTTCGTTCGCCGTGGCCGAAGACGAAGCCTTGATGCAATCCTCCGTGGCGGAGCTCGCGCAGAAGACGCTCCGCCCCAAGATGCGCGAGCACGAGAAGGCACGCGCCGTCTCGGTCGAAGCGAGAAAGGCGGCGTTCGATTTGGGCATCGGGCTCTTGTCCCTCCCGGAATCTGCGGGAGGCGCAGGGCTCGGGCTTCGCACGGCCGTACTTCTGGAAGAAGAGATTGGCGCAGGAGATGCGGGAGCCGCGTTTGCGCTCGCCGGCCCCGGCGCGTTTGGCACGTGCGTCGTTTCGCTCGGCACGAAAGAACAAGCGGAAGTTCTTCTGGCTCCGTTCGCGAGCGAAGGTGGGCACACGCGCTTTGGTGCCGTCGCGTTCGGTGAACGAAAGCCTCTCGCCGAGCGTCCGGGATTTGCCACCATCGCCACGAAGCGCGACGGTGGCTACGCGATCACCGGTGAAAAAGCCTACGTGCGCAACGCAGGCCGTGCCGACGTCTTCGTGGTGCTGGCCCAAGTCGATCCGGCCGCAGGATGGGAAGGTCTCGGCGCCTTCGTCGTTCGCAAGGACCAGCCCGGAGTGACCGTCGGGGAGCGCGAGACGACCCTCGGCCTCGACGCCGCGGACGTGGGCTCCATCAAGCTCGAAGGCGTCGAGGTCTCGGACGACGCACGGCTCGCGGGCGGCGACGACTTCGGCGCGGCGCTCCTCCAGTTTTTCGCCAAAGAGTCTTTGCTCGTGGCCGCACGCGCCGTCGGGCTCGCCCGCGAAGCCTTCGACGTCACACGCGACTACGTCGACACGCGACGTGCCTTCGGAAAGCCGATTGGCCATTTTCAAGCCGTCGCCTTCACCATTGCGGACCGCGCCATGGACGTGGAGTCGGGGCGTGCGCTCGTGCAGCGGGCCGCGGCCTCGTGGGACACCGGAGCGCCGATTCGCGAGTGCCTCTTGCACACCGCCTATGCCACGTCGTTCACCCTCGAAGCGGCAATGCGCGCGGGCGACACCGCCGTGCAGCTTCACGGTGGTGCGGGCTTCATGCGCGACTATCCCGTGGAAAAGCTCATGCGCGATGCCAAACAGCTCCAGCTCTGCGTGCTCACC
This sequence comes from Myxococcales bacterium, assembly GCA_043764595.1. Lineage (GTDB taxonomy): Bacteria > Myxococcota_A > Polyangia > Polyangiales > Polyangiaceae > JAAFHV01. The sequence goes on from JAYUKI010000522.1 coordinate 1,182, forward strand.
TCCGAACAGGCCGACCAACTCGCCGCGGCGATGGAGCTCGGCGAAAAGGTGCCACTCGGGCTCGTCCTGCC
>JAYUKI010000523.1:0-1251 GCA_043764595.1 Myxococcales bacterium
GTCTTTCGGCGGTCGCGCCCTCTTCGAGGACGTGTCGCTGCAACTGAATCCCGGTTCGCGCTATGGCCTCGTGGGCGCGAACGGCTCGGGAAAAACCACGTTTTTGAAGGTGGTGGCCGGAGACGAGCCCGCCACCGACGGCTTGGTGACACTGCCATCGTCGGGGCGCGTGGGGGTCCTGCGGCAGGATCTTTTTCTCGACGACGATGCACGCATCCTGGACCTGGCGATGCGCGGCGACGCCCCTGTGTGGAAGCTCTTGCAGCAGCGGAGCGCCATCGTGGATCGCGGCGAGGGCGATCCTTCGGACCTGGCGGACATCGAGCACGGCATCGGGACCGCGGACGGCTACACGCTCGAGGCGCGAGCCACGGCCATCTTGGTCGGACTCGGCATTCCGACGGCCTCGCATCCGATGCCGCTCTCGACGCTCTCGGGTGGGTTCAAGCTTCGCGTGTTGCTCGCGCAAGTTCTCGTGGGCGGCCCGGACGCGCTCTTGCTCGACGAGCCGACCAACCACCTCGACATTCTCTCGATTCGGTGGCTCGAAAAGTTCCTCGCGGGCTACCGCGGAACCGCGCTCGTCATCTCGCACGACCAGCGCTTCTTGGACAACGTGGCGACGCACATCCTCGACGTCGACTACGGCACGATCACGCAGTACACGGGAAATTACAGCTCGTTTTTGATCCAGAAGGCCGCAGCGCGCGCGCAAAAAGAAGAAGAGATCGCACGCGCGGAGAAGATCATCGCCGAAAAACGTGCGTTCGTGGAGCGCTTCGGCGCGAAGGCCACGAAAGCAAAACAGGCGCAGAGCCGCCTCAAACAAATCGAGCGCATCGAAGTCGAAGAGCTCGCCGATACGTCCCGAAGGACTCCTCTCTTTCGCTTCGCCCCCGAACGGCCGAGCGGAAAAGACGTGCTCACGGTCGACGGCGTCTCCAAGTCGTATGGAGAGAAGCGTGTACTACGCAACGTTTCGCTCACGGTGCGGCGGGGCGAGAAAGTCGGCGTCATTGGTCCGAACGGGCTCGGCAAATCGACTCTGCTCAAGATCATTACGGGGAATGCCGAAGCCGACGCGGGCAAGGTTTCGTTCGGCCACGAAACGCGCGTGGGCTACTTCGCCCAGGACCACCACGAGGTCCTGAAGAACGCGGAGATGACTCCGCTCGACTACATGTGGGAGGGCTGTCCGAGCGAAGGAACGAGCCACGTGCGTGGGCACCTCGGGCGCGTCCTTTTTTCGGG
>JAYUKI010000524.1:0-15071 GCA_043764595.1 Myxococcales bacterium
GTAGCTCAGAAGCCGGCGGCGCTTCGACACGAGCTTCAAGAGGCCGCGGCGCGAGTGGTGGTCCTTCGCGTGGGTCTTGAAGTGCTCGGTCAGGTAACCGATGCGCTCCGTAAGGAGGGCAATTTGCACTTCGGGCGAACCGGTGTCGGTTTCGTGAGTGCGGAACTTCGCGACGAGCTCGATCGTCTTCTCGGAATGAAGCGGCATGAAATGCTTTCCAGGAAAATGGCCAGGCGCAGTCGAAACCACATCTGGCCGAGCACCCGTCGCGCTGCGATCACAACATCGCAACGCTGAGGTACACGGAGGAGGCTGCATGCTCGGCGACCGAGACCATGCGACCCGAAACGTCCTTTCGGACGGCGCGCAGTATAGGCCACCGCCGGCCCGGGTCAACCAAGACCGCCCTTGGCCCGGATTCAGCCTGCCTTTTTGGCCAAGTGCTTGAAAATAAAGGGAATTGACCGGCCCAGTCCCACCAACCATTTGGCCCCACCCGCAGGCCGAACGTCGAGTCCTGGATTTCGGCTGGAAAGAGGATCCCCCCCGGCGACAAGTGATAGGTTGAAAGCGTATGTCTTCGGCACCGAGGAGGGGCGGCAGGGTGCCGGACCCGCCGCACACTGGAGCGTTTCCTCCTGCGGACGCTCGTACGACGATCCCGCACGTGCCGGGCCGGCAACGCATGTCCCATCCAGCCGACACCGAAGAGGTGACGGCGATGCTGCAGGTGCCGCCACCCCGGTTCTCGCGTCCTCAAGCTCCGCCGCTCCCATCCGCACCGCCGCCGCCACCCACACCCGCAGCTGGCTTGGCAAAGGTGTGTGCGACGTGCGGAAAGCGGTACCCCGCCGAAGTCTTCCTCTGCCTGAACGACTCGATGCCGCTCGTGGCCGATGGGCCATTGCCAGAGCCCGTCGATCCGCTCATTGGCCAGCTGCTCAACGACACGTTCCAGGTCGTGCGGCTCGTCGGCGAAGGCGGCATGGGGAAGGTCTACGAAGCTCGCCACAACCGGCTCAAAGACCGAAGGTTCGCGATAAAGGTGCTCCTGCCGGAGTTCGCGCAAAACCCCGAGCTCGTGGCGCGCTTCCAGCGTGAGGCCGAGAGCGCGAGCAGCATCTCCCACCCGAATGTCGTCGAGGTCATCGACGTCTTCCATACCCGTGACGGCGCACCTTGCATCGCGGCGGAGTTTTTGGACGGCGAGGAGCTCGGAGCGTTCGTCGACAAAGTTGGGCGCCTGGGAGTGCCCTTCGCCATCGGCGTGGCACGCCAGATCTGTCGTGCGCTCGCTGCCGCACACGCGCAGGGGGTCGTCCACCGCGACATGAAGCCGGAGAACGTCTTCCTGCTCAAGCAGCTCCCCGGCGAGTCCGGAGTCCCGCGCATAAAGGTCATCGACTTTGGCGTGAGCCGAGTGAAAGACCACGACATCCACCTCACGCAAGCTGGCGTGATCCTTGGCACTCCGAGCTTCATGGCTCCGGAGCAAGCTCGTGCCGAAGTGGTCGACGAGCGAGCCGACATCTACGGCGTGGGTGCGGTGCTCTACAACCTGCTCACCGGCGTACGTCCGTTCGACGCGGACGATCCGACGCGCACGCTCATCATGCTTCTGACGGAGGAGCTAGCTCCAGCGCGTTCGATCAACCCGGCGATTCCTCCGGCCCTCGACGCGGTGATGCGCCGCTGTCTCGCGAAGAATCGCGCCGAGCGTTACGGCACGATGAAAGAGCTCGAGGACGCTCTCGCTCCGTTCGATGCCGACGCGGTTCGACCGCCTTCGCCGTCGTTTTCTCAAATGGCCCCGATGCCGCAACGGCAGAGCGCGCCGCCGCCCGCGTATCCCGCGCCGCGGCCTTCGCAGGGCTTCATGGCTGCCGAGCCGTCCGCCACTTTGCCGGCGGAAGCCACGACGCTCCTGGGAATGGTCGCGCTCGTCCTCGGTGCCGGACACGCGGGTGCCTTCACCGCCCGTCGTGTGGTCCGTCCCCAAGTGATCGCGTTCGGTGCCGTGTACGTGTGGCTTGCGTACACCGCCCTTGTCCACCTGCTGCTTGGTGTTGCTCGGCTCGTGATGGGGGAGGGGGCGTTCGACGGCGTGGGCTCGCTCGTGTTCCTCCACATCTTCGCGGTCGGCTTGTCCGTCGTCGCTGCTGCCCTCGCGGCGCAGCACGTGCGGGAAAAAATGTGGGACGACTACGCGCGTCTCGAGCCTTTCGCCCAGGATCTGCGGGCGGGCGTCTTGCTCTCGCTCTTTGGCATGTCCGGGGTTCTGGGGCTTGCCAGGTGGCTCGGGGTCGCGTTGCTCGGCGATCGCGAGGTCACGTTTTCGGCGGGCTGGGACGTCCTCGTGTTCATGGGCGGTGCACTCGGAGTGCTTGGCTTCATCGTGCGGCGGATGGCGTTCAAAGGAGCGCCTCAATCTCGGCTGCAATCTCCGCCTCAATCTCCGCCGCAATCTCCGCCTCAATCTCCGCCGCAATCTCCACAACGCGGTCCGTTCGGCTGAGTCAGGGGGCGTCTTCGGTACCGCGTGCGGGGCTCCTCCCCGGCGTGGCGAGGGCGGTTTCCGTTGCCTGGCGCGCGGAGGTCACCGAAACCGTTCCGGCCTCGCTATCCACCGTGATGTCGCCTTCGAGGTCGGTGCGATGGACCGTCGTGCCCGCGGCAACGAGCCGCTTCAGTGCGGCAAGGTGGGGGTGCCCGTAGTCGTTGTCGGCGGCACAGGAAATGACGGCCAGTTTCGCATTTACGGCGCGAAGGAACGTTGCGCTGGAGGCGTGCTTCGAGCCGTGATGAGCCACCTTGAGTACGTCCGCTGCGAGGTCGCTCGGTGCTTCGAGAAGCCGCGTCTCCGTTGGTGTCTCGGCGTCACCAGTGAAGAGGATACGGACGGCCCGACCGCCGTTCGTACCGAGGTGGCTCACACGAACGACCACGCTGTTCGCGTTCGGATCGCTTCGGGTCTTGTCGAAGAGCGGCTCGCGCGGACCGAGCACCTCGAGGTCGGCGTGGGCCCCGAGCGGAAAGTGCATTCCCCTCCGCGCGACGACATGGGGGACGTGACGCGTCTCGAACAGGACGAGAGCTCGCGGGTAGGTCTTCGCGGGCCGTTCGGCGAACCCAGAGTCCCAAAACGCGCCAACGTTTACCTCGCGCGCGAACGTGTCGAGCTCGCCCATGTGGTCCGCGTGAGCGTGAGAAAGAAGCAACACACCGACTTTTCCGCCGAGGCTTGCCACCGCATTGCGCACGACGGGTAGGGCTTCCCTCGGACCGAGGTCCAAGAGCACGCTGGCGCCATCGTCCGTCGTGACGAGCGCTGCGTCGCCTTGCCCAACGTCGAGAAACCGAACGCGCAGATGGCCACCTGCAACGAGCGAGGGGCTCGGTGGCGAGGCGACGGTAGCTCGAGGCGGTGGAGCAGAAGAGGCCTCTCCGCGCACCGGTGGAGTGCCCGCGCATGCCGAGAGGAGTGCAATGGCGAAGCACGGTAGGATGCGAAGCGGAAGCATGCGATGTCGCCTTTCGCGCGGGCTTGACCGGAACCGGGACGAAAAAAGCCGATCCACCCGCTGCTGTCCCGGGAGGATCGGCCTTCGCACTCTCGAGCCACCTACAAAGTGGATCCCGGCGGAGGTGCTCGATTCAGAAGCGCGCTTGGATGGCGGTGCCGAGGCCGAAACGATCGGGGCTCTGGAAGACTCGCAGCGAAGCGGTTCCTTCCGACGGATCGCGGACGACGAGGGTGCCGTTGTTGTCGCGGACGTACTGCGCCCAAACGACCATCGCGAGGATCTCGGACAGGTCCCAACGAAGGCTGGCGCGCGCCTGAACCACAGCGGTTCGGTCCTTGTTGTAGGGGAGAATCGACTCGTCGCCTTGCTGGCGCACAACGATGGTACGCGACGCCACGATGCCACCGTCGTTGAACTGACTGCGGAACGTCGATGGGAGCTGGAAGCCGCCGCCGATGCCCGGCGTGAGGTGGAGCTCCTTCAAGTGATAGTCGGCCGTGAACGCGCCGAAGAGCTCGGGATCCGTCTCCGCGTCTTTCGGGAGGGTCTCGAATGGGATGAATCCCGGAACGTTGCGGACGACGAAGTTCAGATTGCGGTAGATGCCCGTCGCGCTCAGGCGAAGGTACCCGGCCTTGAGCACGCCTTGGATCGCCGCGGCCATCGCCACTTGGTCCTTGAGCGCACCGGCCTGATCGAAGTCCTTGAGCCGCTGGCCGAGCGCCGAGCCTTCGGCGCTCACGCTCCACGCGAGCTCGCCCGGCGTGTATTTCTCCGGAGCGAAGAGGACCATCGCCTTGTTCGGGTCGTTCTTGTAGAGCAAGAAGTCGACCGAGCGCGGCACGGGCATGTTGTCGTGAACGACCAGGCGTGCCGAGGTGCCGTAGGTGTAGACGGGGCGACCACGGACGTCCTCGAGGTCGAAACGGCCCTGCTGGAAGTAGCCGGCGCCGGCATCGACGCGAACGTTCTTCGTGAAGTCGACACCAAGTCCGGCGAGCACGCCGTAGTTCGTCTCGGCAACGCGTACGGTCTCGACGTCGCTTTCGCCGCCGGGACGGAGCACCTGTTGGGGCTGCACGATGCTCGCCGTCTTGAAGCCCACGTAGGCGTAGAGGCCCTCGTGCTCGTATTGGAGCTTCAAACCGGGCGAAGCGCCCTGAAGCCTTGGGAAGATCGACTGGTTGATCGAGGCTGCCGTACCACCCCACGAGATGTCGTAGAGGTAGCCGAGTCGCATACGATCGGTGTCGAGCGGGAAGAAGACCGCGCTGACGCCTTCTTTGTCGTTCTTGCCGGTTTGGTAGAACAGGCGAAGGTAGGAGCCCGAATCGTAGAACGCCGAGTTCAGGTTTCCGGTGTTCGCCGAGAGCGCAGACAAGTCGAAACGAAGCACGAGGGACGCTTCGGTCGTGAGCTTGTCGATGAAGCCCGGCATCTTCTTGTACATCACGAGGTGCGTGAGGTTTTCACGGCCCGTGAAGCGGGAGTTCAGGTTGTCGAAAAAGAGTCGGTACTGCGACCGCTCACCGACGCTGAACGTGGGTGAAAGCGGGATAAGCTCGCCCGTTTTGTGCAGGAAGTCGTCGTCGCCGAACGTCCACGTAAGGCGCGTGTCCATGAAGTTGCCGCTCGGATTGAGCAGCGGACTTCCCGCGGCCCGTGCGCCAGCCGAGCCCGCGACATCGGGCGCTCCGTCCTTCGGTTTTTCGTCTTTCGGTTTCTCGTCGGGGGTCGGAGCCACGGTCGTGCCGGTGCCTCCGGCCGCGCCGACGCCCACGTCGACCTTGGGCTTGTCCGCAGGCAATGCCGGAGGTGCGGTCGGGTCTGGTGCAGTTGCGGTCGGGGCGCCCGGGGCGGTCGGGGCGGTCGGCAAGGCCGGCTGGGCTTCTGCTTTTCCCGCGAAGAGAACAAGTGATGCTGCGGGAAGGGCGAGCAAAACCGAGAAAAGACGAAGACGCATCGAGGAGAGCTCCGTGGCGGGCCGCGAGTGGTGGCGCGAGGGTCGATCGGTTCGGAAAAAGAAAGAGGCGAGGGGACGAGGGCGGTTCACTGCGGGTTTTCTTCCGCAAAGGTGCGCGGGAATACGCAGGCCTTGTCCGAGGGAAGCGGCGCCTTGTCGAGGTCGACCACGACGTCGTCGACGCAGCGGGCTTCCATCGTGAATTGAGAGCCACCCGAGAAGTACGTGAGCGTTCCCGTGAACGCTCGAATCTTCTTTCCGCGAAGGTCGAGCGGTCGGAACTCGGATGCGGTGCTGCCGTTGGCCTGGATGTTCGCCACGCGGACGCCGTCGGTTATGAGCAATCGGAAGGTGCTCCGGCCCTGGAAGTTCGAGAACTCGGTGCATTCCGGATTCGAAGAACAGGTCGTGGAACAGGCTCCCTCCGCGGGGTCCTCGAACGTGAGACGGCCGTCTTCGTTCAGGTCGCAGTTCGTCTCGTTCTCGGTGAGGAGGTATTTGGGCAGTCCAGGGTTGTCTTTGGCTGCGGGGTTTGCTTGCGGCCTGCCTGGTCCAAAGAGCTTCGTGATGCGAACTTCGAGTTTGTCTTTTGACTCGGCCCGCACGAGCGAGCCGGACACTGCGAGCAAATTGGCAATTTGGATTGCACCCGAACCATCTACGATGTCGGTGGGGTCGAGGACTTTGGGCTCCGGAACGCCGCAAGGACGGAGCCTGGGATTCCATTCTTCGAGCGTCCACGTAGGAAAGCTCACTTGGGTGAATCCGAAGAACTCGGTGGCCGTGCCGCCGAGCGACTTGATGCGGTCGCACACGCGCATGCGTGCGGGCGAGTTGAAGTTGAACGAAAAGACACTGTTGAACCCGCGGCGATCGCCCACGTCCGTCACGTAGAAGCCGTTTGCGGCGATGCGGGTGACGACGGTGTCGAAGTCGAATACCTGCGTTCCGTCCGGTCTGTTGTGAAATCCGCTGTCGATTTGGATGGGCTGTTTCGGATAGGCCGTCGTGCCACCGCTCGTGTTGACTCCGCGAACGTCCGCGATGCGGGGAAGTGCAAAGTAGAGAGTTTCGCTCGCTCCCTCGGCATAGCTGCCGAGCTCTTCGGTGTCGTCGTTCGCGAACGCGCAGCCCGGATCGGCGGGAAAATCGATCAAGCCGTCGCTGTCATTGTCGAGGCCGTCCGCGCACTTCGGGGGTGGACTACGGACGGGGTCGGCGGGCTCATATCCGGCGTCTTGAGCGAGGATGTAGGTGTTGCCGTACGCGTTCTCGAGATTGACGGTGATGTTCTGGGCGATGCCGTTCGTCAGCTTGACGCTACGACCGCTCACTCCGACCCCAGCGAGCGACTGGACGTTTCCAGGCTTGGCAGCGACGCGCAGCCAGCCGTTGAACGCCGTGTCGACCGAGCCGTCTTGCTTCACCGCCGCGAGGTTGACGACGAAGGGCAGCGAGCCATCGAACTTGAGCGGCAAGGGGGCAAACCGTTGACCCGCCTTGGTGGTGTCCGCAAGCTCGACTCGAACGCGAGCTTCCGTCCCGAGGCTTCCGAAGCCCGAGTGGCAGTCGAGCGAGCCGAACCCGAGCAAGCCCAACGCGAGCAGGCTCACGGTGGACGCGGGCCCCAGGGATCGGTTTCGTTTCACGGCACTGGGAGAGCGTGAGGTCATCGGCCGATCATCTCCACACGCCCGTCGGAGAAGCTCCCGAGCTTGGCGTCGACGCAGGATAGAATCTTGCATTCTTCACCTGCCAGAGCGCAGGCATTGAGGCTCGTCTTGCAGGCTTGGCGGTCTTGCGCACGGGTGCCAGCGCACGACTTCTGGTGAAACTCGGCTACGCTTCCGCGGCAAGCGGCGCGCACGCAGCGGCCAGTCTCGGGGCGACACGTAGCGCCAGCGCGCGTCTTGCAGAATGTCTCGGGGGTCGGGCTGCCCGACTCTTCGGCGGATTCCGGACATGCGCACACCGAGCCGTTGCCACATTCGGAGTCCGCCGTGCAGGACTTCAGGCCGTCGGGACCGTTTTGCGGGTCGTAGCCGCACGGCCTTCCTTGCCGAATGAAATCGGTCAGCGCGTCACGTTGCTGAATCTTCGTGTCGATTTGCGTGGTGTTTCGCTGGAGCACCCGGAACCCGGAGCCCCCGCCCGCGAGGTACGTGCTCGTCGCGAGCTCGTAGAGGTTCGTCTTCGAGATTCGCGAAAGACAGAGCCCTTGAGCGCCGCCCCCGCTCCGGTCGCATTGGCCAGCGTGGATGATCCCATCGGGCCCCGCGCAGTCCACGTCGGTCGTGCAGCGCCTGTATTGGTCGTTGGCGGTGCGCGAATGGCCAATGTAGATTTCGTCCGCGCACGCTCCTACGACGCAGAGCTTTTTGGCTTGGTCGCACTCGCCGCGGACGTTGGCACACTCTTCGTCGGTGGTGCACGAGATGTCGGTCGCGGTTTGGCATCCAGCACAGTTCAGGCGAATCCGCGCTCCGGCGATTTGCACCTGGGTCGTGCACCCGCGAGACGCCGCGCGCCGCGCCGTGAAGTCGAACATCTCCTGCACTTCTCCGCCCGAGAGCTGCATTTTGGTGATCGAGTTGTCGAACGGAAAGACGTTGTACATCTGCTCGATCGTGATCGGGCCAGGGCTAATGTCTGCGCGAACGCCCGTCGAGTTCGACATCGCGAAGTCGGTTTGGACGCCCAGGCGGAGCCACATTCCGGTGGCTACGAGATTTCCAAGTGGCGAGTCGCCTCCGTTGCCCGCAATGCGGCGAGAGCCGTCCGGGCTGTAGCCCACGAGAATGTCGAGGTCGGCGGCCGTATCGAGCCCGCGCTGATAGGGCTGTAGAAGGTCCACCAAGATCGGATCTTCGGGCACGCTGTCATCGATCGGAAACGCTTGGTACCGGCTCGAAAGAAGCTCGTAGCCGTTGATGGGATCGTAGTCTTCGACCACGCCGGTCGGGGTGACGACGGCGGGATCGTTCGACAAGACGAGATCCAATCGACCCACGTACTTCGTGAACGCTCCAGAGTGGGCAATCACCACCCGACGGGGCTTGCACACTCGCTTCGTTTGGAACGGGTGATTCTCGGGGTCGTAAGCTCCGAGTGGGCCCTTCAAGGCGGGCTCCGGATCGTCCTTCGGGCTGAGGTCGGTGTCGACCTTCTGCGTGGGGTCCGGGGTCCAGACGAAGCCCGGATTCTGCGGATCGGAGGAGCAGTCGGTGATTTGCTGGGGAGGATTGATGACGACGTGGTTGTGGCCGCCGAGGACGACGTCGACGCCCGTGGTGTTGCGCACCATCCGTTGATCTACGTCGAGGCCAAGGTGGGTGAGCATCACCACGAGGTCGACGTGCGGCCGAAGCAGGTCGATATAGAACTGGGCCACTTCGGCTGTGTTGAGCGGAGTGATTCCGAGGCGGTTCGGCTGGTCGTACACCGAAGAAAGGCTCGACAAGTTCGCCATCCCGATGACGGCGATCTTCAGCCCTCCCTGATTGAACACCTGGAATGGGCGCGTCACGGTGCCCATGAACCCGCTGTTCGGCACGTCGGGCGTCTCGAACTTGTAGTTGGCCGCGAGCAATCCGAAGTTCGACCAGCGACGGAATTGCGTGGCCGCATTCAATGCGCCCCGGTCGAACTCGTGATTGCCGACGACCGCGGCATCGATCCCGAGGGCAGCGAGCGAGCGTACTTCCGGCTCACCCGCATAGAAGTTGAAAATGGGCGCACCCTGGAAGCAGTCGCCGGAGTCGAGGTGGAGGACCCGCTCGCTTCGGGCGCGCTCACGGCCTATCACGTAGGCCATTCGCGCGACGCCGCCGACGGTCGCGACGCTGTCGAGAGAGCCAAGTCCGAGATCGGCATCGACTTGCGTGATCACTTGCTCGAAGGGGAGCAGACGCGAGTGGATGTCGGACGTGTGAATCAACGTCAGGTTGACCTGGCAGGTTTTCCCCTCCGCCGGACCACACGGACTCGACTGAGTGGCGCCATCACCCGCGCATCCTGGCGCGCCGAACGCACCCGCGGCGAGGCCCGTGGCGAAAAGAAGAGAGCTTACGAAGCGACGAAGGCGACCCATGCAGCGTCGCACCCTAGGAAAGAAACGGCGCTTTCGCACGCAAGATCCGCGTCGACCGCAACGTCGCGTGTGACGAAAGGGAGCCGAACGTGCGCCGAACGCGTCGCGTCAGTGACGAAATGGGCGTCAGTGATCGTCGAACGCGTCGCCGAGGTCGGAAAGCCGATCGCCGAGACAGCTGCCAAGGACCTCTAGGACCTCCGCGGTCGAGCTGGCCCGCAGGGAAGCTTTGGCGGCGCTCTCGAGGCTTGCGAGGGTCATGCGGGAGAGCGCTTCTTTCACGACGGGGATCGCGGCCGCTTCCATCGAGAGCTCCCGCACTCCGAGCCCGACGAGGAGGCACGCTTGTGCCGGCTCCGAGGCCATCGCCCCGCAAACCGAGAGCGGAATGGGACGACCTGCTGCTGCGGTCACTACGCCCGAAATAAGCCGCAAGATCGCCGGATCGAGGGCCGACGCCAGGTGCGCCAACGTTCGGCTCGAGCGGTCGACGGCGAGAGCGTATTGAACGAGGTCGTTCGTTCCGAGGCTGAAGAAATCGGCGTATCGCGTGAGTACGTCGGCCATGACGGCCGCCGCGGGGACCTCGATCATTGCACCGAGCGGAAGGGGCGGGACGTGGGAGCGGTTCTTCAGCGCCACTTCCGACTCGGCCTGGCGAAGGAGCGCTTTCGCTTGGATGAGCTCCGTCGTCGTGGAAACCATGGGAATCATCACGCGCACGGGGCCGTGGGCCGCCGCGCGAACCATCGCCCGCAGTTGAACGAGGAAGACCTCCGGCTCGGCGAGGGCGAGGCGAATGGCGCGCAAGCCAAGTGCCGGGTTCATCTCGGGAGGCAACTGGAAGCTCGAGGCGAATTTGTCGCCTCCGATGTCGAAGGTACGAAGCGTCACCGGATCGCCCTCGAATGCGCGAACCACGCTGGAGAAAGCCTCGTACTGCTCTTGCTCGCTCGGCAAGTCCGAACGGTCGACGTAGAGAAACTCGGTTCGGTAAAGGCCTACGCTCTCTGCGCCGTTTTTCCGGGCGACGGTGGCCTCTGTCGGGAGCTCGACATTCGCCGACAGGCGCACACGGACGCCGCACGCAGTCTTGGACGCGTGCGCACCGTCCGCCAAGAGGCGATCGGCGTGGGCGCGGTAGCGTAGGCGCCGCGCTTCGGCACGAGCTTCGTCTTCGTCCGTGGGGTGGACGGTAACGGTCCCCGTGAGCCCGCAGACGATGACTCGGTCGCCCGTCCGAACCGCACGGAGCGCGTCTTTTACCCCGACCACGCTCGGAATTTCGAGGGCGCGCGCCATGATCGACGTGTGGCTCGTGCGAGAGCCCACCTCGGTGACGAAGCCGAGCACTGGCTCTCGTGCCATGCCTGCCGTGTCGGCTGGGGAAAGGTCGCGCGCGAAAATGATCATCGGCTCGGCGAGACCGAGACTCGCGCCCTCCGCTCCTCCGAACGGGGCTGCAGTGTCGCCGACGAGCGTCCGAAGCAAGCGGTCGCATACGAACTCGACGTCGTGGGCACGCTCGGCGATGTAGGCCTCGGTCCCGGATTTGTCGGCCTCGCCGAAGAGTCGAGCGAGGTCGTCGCGCGTCTCGTGAACGGCCCATTCCGCGCACTTCCGGTCGCGGCGAATCTTCCGCTCGACCCGATCGTGGAGCATCGGATCGTCGAGCATGAGAAGGTACGCTTCGAGCACGGGAGCGGCGGTCCTCGAGCTCGCCGGCATGTCTCGCGCAACGACACGAATCTGACTTTGGGCATCGCGTGCCGCTTCACGAACGCGCAAGACCTCGGCGTCGCATTCGTTCGGCTCGACGATGCGCCTTAGAAAGACGCTCCTTCGACCCGCGAGCACGAGGGCTCGGCCCACGGCCACTCCCGACGACCCCGCAATGCCCTCGAGAACGACACGCTCGCTTGCGAGGTTCGCTTGGCTTGGCGGTGCGGAGGGGGGGGGCGGTGGCGTGCAGCCCACGGTCAGCTCGCCTCGCCGAAGCGCTGAGCGATGAGCTCCCCAATCGCGGTGACGCATTCTTCTGCGCGCGCTCCGGTCGCGCGTACTTCGACGACCGTGCCTTTCGAGCCGCACAAGAGCAGCACGCCCATGACCGACTTCGCGTTGGCCGTCTGGCCGTCGTGCGTCACGCTGACCTCGCATGGAAAACGGGAAGCGAGCTGCACGAGCTTGGTCGCAGCTCGCGCGTGGAGGCCAAGATCGTTCACGATGGTGAAGCGAGAGCCGTGGCTATCAGTGCTCATGAGTGTGCTCCAGGATCCGGCTCGCTCGGGTCGTCGTCGGGCGCCGCGACTCTCTCCAAGATGGGGGTGGAAAATGTCGAACTGATTGGTTTTGTTTGAGATTTTCCGCGAAGGACATCCCGGTGCCCAACGCGCACGTCGGGGCCGAGAGATCGTGCGAGCTCTTCGGCGATGACCACCGACCGGTGTCTTCCTCCCGTGCAACCGATGCTCACGGTGAGGTAGCTCTTTCCTTCGCGCTCGTACTTTGGAATCACGTAGCGCAAGAGGTCCAGGGTCTTTCCGAGGAGCTCGTGGGCTTCGGGCTGGGCGAGCACGAAATCCCGGACGCGTGGATCGGTTCCCGGAAGCGACTTGAGCTCGGGCACGAAGTACGGGTTCTCGAGGAAACGAACGTCGAAGACGAGGTCGGCGTCGACGGGGGGGCCGTACTTGAAGCCGAACGAAACGACGCGCACGGCCATGCGGGTTGCGGTGGCCTCGGGGTTGTACTGCGAGATGATCGCGCGCCTCAGCTCGTGCACGCTGAGTCGGGTGGTGTCGACGACGCGCGTCGCTCGCGCGCGCAGTGGCGCCAGTCGTTCACGTTCGAGGGCCACTCCCTCGAGCACTCCTTGCACGCCTTCTTCGCCTTGTCCCGAGGTCCTCGCAGAAGGGTCCGCGAGCGTGTGGGGCCGCCGTGACTCGGAGAACCGGCGCACCAGTGTCTCGTCCGAAGCATCGAGAAAGAGGACCTGGAGCTCGCGTTCTCCGTGCGCTTCGATTTGGGACAAGGTGTCCGCGACCTCGCCAAGGAAGGCGCGAACGCGTACGTCGATGCCAAGCGCCACACGAAGAATACCGCCGCGTTCGCACAGCTTCACGGCGTCCGTTGCCAGAGCCGTCGGCAGGTTGTCGATGCAGAAGAATCCGAGGTCTTCGAGAGCGTGCAACACGGTGGTTCGGCCCGCACCGGAGAGTCCCGTGACGACGACGACGAGAGGCTTTCGCGGAGTGCTCATTCCTCCTCCTTGCCAGAAAACGGGGGGATGAAGGCGCTGCTTTCGTTCGCCTCCGGAGAGGGCCTTGGCTCGAACGCGAGCGTACGTCGACCCGGGACGGAGGCGCGCAGCTCGCTCGCGAGATGGGCGATCGGCATAACGGGGGGCGGACAGATTGACTCGCCGTCGTTCGAGGGTGCGGGCCGAGATGGCCTCTCCGAGTCGACGCTGCGTCCTTCGCGAGCCGCACGAAGTCGCTCGAGGAAATTGCGAGCGCTGAACGTTCCGGCCCGACGCAAGAGCTCGTCCCGCGCCGCCATCTCCAAGATCGTTCCCATGTCTCGGCCGGGGCGAACGGGCACGGTCAACATGCGAATCGGGGTGGACAGGATCTCGTGGTGGGCGTCGTCCACACCGAGCCGATCGTAGTCTCGCGTCTCGCTCCACTCTTCGAGTCGGACGACCACGTCGATGCGTTTTCGCGCGCGGACGGCGGTTACTCCGAACATGTCCTTGATGTTCAGAATGCCGAGACCTCGAACTTCGACGTGGTGTCTCAAGAGGCCGTCGGCCGCACCAAACACCGTTCCGGGGGGACGCCAGTCGCAGCGGACGACGTCGTCGGCGACGAGCCGATGCCCACGGAGCACGAGCTCTAGGGCGCATTCGCTCTTGCCGATTCCACTCTTGCCAAGAAGGAGGAGACCCACGCCGAACACGTCGACCAAGACTCCGTGGAGCTGCGTGGTCGGTGCGAGCAGCTCGTCCAGCACGGCGTGGAGAGCGTTGATGGCCCGGCTCGTCGCGGCGTCGAGTACGTAAAGGGGGGTTCCACTCGCTTCTGCGGCGGCGATGACCGAGGCTTCCGGCGTGACACCCCGCGTGACGACCACGACCGAAAGCCCAAGACCGAAAAAACCCCGGCACGCTTGGCTCCGCAGTTCGGGCGAAAGCGTCTCGAGATAGGAGAGCTCGGTTTCCCCCAGGACTTGAGCGCGGGTCGGGACGAGACCACGGAAATGGCCCGCGAGCGCCAGCCCGCTCTTCTGAACCCGTGGGTGATGCACGGGCCTTTCGAGCCCCGACGCCCCAGCGACGAGCCTTGCCGGAACCGCGAGCCGCGAATCCGACAAAACCTCACGCGCCGTCACGTCGCGCAGACGTGGGGCACCCGGTGGCGTGCTCTCTGGAGCAGGCGTCACCACGCTGGCCACCGACGCGTTGACCTCACGCCCGTCCTTCTTCTTCGGACGCCACGAGAGCGAACGCGCAACTCGAGTCTTCCGCCGTAAGCAGGCGTGCTCGGAAATCGGAGCTTCGCAGCAGCTTCGAGATGCGAGCAAGGGTTCTCAAATGCTCACCCGCTTCACGTTTGGGTCCGACGACGGCGAAGAGGTGATGGACCTTGCCATGGTCGATGGCCCCGAACTCGAGGCCCTCCGGCACCAAAAGGAGAGCAGCGACCGGCCTGTCTAGGTTGGGCAAGGAGGCGTGTGGGACGGCCACTCCATCCCCGATGCCCGTCGAATGGAGGGCTTCGCGGTCTCGGAGGACACGTTCCAGGTCCCGTTCAGGGACGTCACATCCGCTCGCCAACAACCGGGCGAGTGTCAAAATCGCTTCGTGCTTGTCGAGCATGGAGCCACGTACGAACGCGACTCGGGTCTGGGCGAGCATTTCGGAAAGGCGCATGGGAAGCCGTAAGGGGAAAAGGGTGGCCCGAAGCCCGACACGTTGCCCCCGCCCATGTCGCGCGTCGGGCTCATCGGCCAACCGTTTCGAGGAAGGTCAGTCTTCTGCGGGATCCGGCAGGAGACGTTCGGACGCCCGCTCGGCTCCCTTGCGCGTGCTCCGTTCGGCGCTCTTGGTCTCTCGGATTTGGCGCTCGAGCTTGTCGATGACCTTGTCGACCGAGGCGTACATGTCGTCGCTTCGCTCGTGCGCGTGAAAGTGCTCGCTTCCCGAGTGAACTTCGACTTCGGCGAGATGCTCGGCTTTTTGAACGCTAAGCGTGACCTGCGCTTTCATTGGCTGACGAAGGAACTTTTGGAGCCTTGCTACCTTGTCGGTGGCGTAGCCCTTGACCGAATCGAGCGCTTCCATCTGACGGAACGTGATCGCGATGTTCATGCGTGCCGACCTCCTGCCAGTTCAACCTTCGAGGTGAACGGCTCTTCCATGGAGACCCGAGATTGAGCTCGGGCATTCCAAAAGCATAGAGACCTTTTTGCCAATTGCGTCCGAAAAAACTCG
>JAYUKI010000525.1:0-1251 GCA_043764595.1 Myxococcales bacterium
GCCGTTTGGTGCAAGTAGGGCTCCGACCGAAGCACGACCGGCCGCCAACGGATCGGCGTCGCCTCCAATAGACTACAGCTTCGGGCCGCGGCGCTTTCGGGCGCCCCAGATGGCGACGACGACGATCGCGTCGGCCTCGACAGCCCAGTACACGTGGGTCTTGGTCTTCGGCATCAGGACGCGACGTACCGGCGCCTCAAGATCCCCCTGCTCTTACAACTTGCCGATCTGTGGACCGGCCATGATGCGTTCGAGAGCGGCGTCGAGCTCCATCTCGAAGAGGTCGGGTGCTTTCGGTCGATTCGCCAGCCACCACGTCTTGAGTCGCTTCGCCTCTTCCAGCGCCCGCGGAGCAAGACGAAGCTTCATCGATGCGCGCGCAGCTCGGCCATGGCCTCGGCAGCATCGATGGTTTCTCCGGCTTTCATCTGGCGGATGCCCTCGCGAATCGACTCGTGTAGCCGGGCGCGTTCTTCGTCGTCGAGGTAGTCACCACCGTTGGCGAGCACCTCGTCGAGGGGGACCATCTCGACCTCCTCGCCCTCGGCTCGATCCGTCGGTTCGTCGAGCACGAGGCGTCCGTTCCTCACCCTGGCCTTGACCGGCTGCATCATCGTCATCGAGCTTACTCCTCGGAGTCTTCATCGTCGAAGCCTCTAGCGTGGTCGGCTTCGAGGGCGTCGTCGGGGGACCATGGGTCGACCGTTCCCGTTCCCGTTCCCGTTCCCGTTCCCGTTCGCGTTCCCGCGCAAAAGGATGTCGAGACCCTCCAAAAGGCGCTCGCCGACCCGTTCCGAGGATCTCGAGATCCTCTATGAGGAAGGTTTCGCACACTTACGGGATCTCGAGATCCTCTCTCCGGGGAGCATTCGCACACTTACGGGATCTCGAGATCCCCTCCGAGGGCGGATTCGCACACTTACGGGATCTCGACATCCCGAATCTCCCCCCGGACGCCCGTTCCGAGGATCGCGAGATCCGTTCCCAAGGCGCCCTCCACAGGTTGCGCGATGTCCGGGCCTAGTCCTCGGGGTCCTTCTGCTCGCCGGGGTTGCCCCCACCGCCGCCAGCGGGCTTCCCATCGCCACTCTTGCCGCCGCTGCCTCCACCGCTGCCGCCCTCGGTCCCACCACCGCCGGTACCACCGGTCCCGCCGCCACCGCCCGTGCCACGCGCGCCGATGATGCCCATGGCGACACGGAGGGGCTGGAGCTCGTCGAGGATGTCCTCGCGGTTCCGGTAGACGAACCG
>JAYUKI010000526.1:0-4181 GCA_043764595.1 Myxococcales bacterium
CGAGACCCCCGCAGACTTCGTAGCGAAGCGGAGAAGTCGAGGACTCTCAGGCCCGCATCTCGCAGGAGCTCGAGGGGCGGCGCCCCTCGAACTTGACCGATTCACCTCAACGCAGCAAAGCGCCCGCGGTGGCCCCTACCGCCGCCTTGGGGAGCAGGAGGGTCGTCGTCACGCTTCCGCCCTGTGCGTCTTTGGAGGGTCCGGAAGGCTTGCTGGTGAAAAGCACTGTGGCAAACCCGTCCCGGCCGACGGCGCCGAGGGCTCCTTCGTCGCGGCCGATGGCCTTGGTCCAGGCGAACGTGCGCGGAGTGACGAACAAGCCCGAGCGCGAGACCGAAGCGACCAGCTCCTTCGACTCCGGGCGCGCTCCCAGCGTTGTGGGGCTCGTGTTGGTTCGGACCGCCATGAGGCGCTCGCCGACCAGCTTCGCGTCGCATCCTCCGCCCATCCACGTGGCGTCTTGTTCGCCGACCGAAGCTTCGCCAGCCACCACGAACAGGTGGCACACCATCGGAGTGGGAGTGAACGCGACCTTGCCCTTCGCGTCGTGGCGCGGCGGACGAGGAACGGAGATCTCGATGTGGGTGGTCTTCGCCGGGAGCTTCAGCGCAGCCGACGCCGGAGTGAGGCGAACGACCGGCGCATCCTTCTTCTTGTTGGCCCGAATGAAGCGATTTCCGACGGTGACCCAGTCTTTGACGATCTGAGAGACCTCGGCGTAGGGGCGATCGACCTTCGCGAGCGAATAGCCCGCGAGCTGCTCGAAGGCGGCCTTCTTCTTTTCGGCGGCTGCGCGATCGGCCTTCAGGCTCTGGGCGGTCGGAACCGCCGGCTCCACGGGCTCGGACCGCGTCGCTGCGAGCGCCGTGCCGAGGGCCTCGCGATCGTACCCGTGCCCAAAGACCCAACCGCCCTCGGCGAGCGGCAACGTCTTCGTCACGAACGCGTCGACCAACGCGCGCCGATCGGCGACGGGCATCTTCCCTTCCAAAGACTCATCGAGGAGCGCAGAAAGGAGCTTTCGCGGCCTCTCGAGCAACGCCTTGTCGCTCGGGGCGGCCCACGCCGCAAAGTCGACGTCGCCCGGAAGCCGAAGCAGCGCGGGAGGCGGAGGGCCGACGCGGTCGGCGCCAGCGACCAGGAGTTTCGTCGTCGTGGCCTCGCTCGACTTGAACGCGTACCGCGCCGTGGCGCGTGCGCCTTCGGGCGTAGCCGTGATGTCGAGGGTGACCTTCTCGGAGTCCACGGCGAAGTCCGCCAAATCGCCGATCGCGCCCTCGACGACCTCGCGGGCGGCGGCGCCCACCCCATTCTTGTTGTCCAGGAAGCCGCCCACGACCGCGGGCAGCAACCGGCGCATTCCCGCGACCTCGTTTCGGATCGAGGACGCACGCACTTCGACGTGGAAATCGGCGTCCCCTGGGGCCACCGGCTGCGCGCCGAGGTTGCGAAGCGCGTACGGAGCGAGGGCCTCGATCCCCGAGGGGTCGCCGCACAAGATGCGCGCTTTGGCCGTCCCCGCAGCAGGCGAGAGCACGCACACCTTCGCCGTCGAGTCTTCTTCGTCGGCGCCCTCGGAGGCTCCGAGGCCGTGCACTTTGATCATGCCGTTCGCCATCGGCGTCATCTTGTGGCTCTGGAGCTTCGCGCGGGCTTCCTCGAGCGAAACGAGCGGAACCGACACGACGAACGACAGGCTCGGCGAGCGTACGTTGCCTTCCAGGCGCGCCACGAAGTCGATCGGCTTGCCGAAATCGACCACGGACGCGACGTCCACAGCGCCGGCCGCGCGCAACGCTTCGCTGGCGCTCGGCACGGGAAATCCGGACCAGTTGGCAAGAAGCTTGGACGATTCTTCCGCGTGCGCAATCCGCCCGACGGCCAGGATGTTCTTCGGTTCGGGGACCGGAGCCAGATCGATCGGCGCTTCGGGCGTGACTTCGAGAGGCTTCGGCGTGGCTACGATCGGGACCTTCGGCGGCTCGGGGGGCGAGCACGCCGTCAAGATGCCCGCGAGGGTGACGATCGAGCCGACCCTCAGAGAAGAAGGTGCGGAGCTGCGGAAGGGCCGAAAGAAGGGCGAACGCATGGTTTCGGGAGCGTACCCCGAAGCCTTCGACCACTTCGGGACTTTCGCGCGCGGCCCGGGCGTGGTTAACGGAACGCCTACGGAATGAGCGCTCCCCCCAAGCTGAATCCTGCCCAGGCCCGCGCGGTCGAGCACATCAACGGTCCCATGTTGGTGCTCGCGGGCGCCGGCTCCGGAAAGACCCGCGTCATCACGCAGCGCATGGCGCGCATGCTCGAGCGAGGCATCCCCTCGAGCGCCATCGTGGCGCTCACCTTCACGAACAAGGCCGCCGCCGAGATGGCCGAGCGCGTCGAGCACGTGGTCAACGAGCGCGGAAACAAGGGCGGAGCCAAGGGGCTTACCGTCTCCACGTTCCACTCGTTCGGTCTCTCGGTGCTGTCGCGCGAGAAGAAGTCGATGGGCGGTACGTTCACCATCTTCGACCAGGGCGACTGCGTCTCGGCCGTAAAAGACATCCTGGCGCGGAGCGCTCGCGGCAAGGCCTACGACGCATCGGCGATCCTGACGCGCATCTCGAACGCGAAAAACGCGTTCATTGGCCCGGACGAGCTCGGCGAGCGCGAGGGCGACGAATACGACGAGATCACGAAGGTCGTGTACCCGCGCTACCAAGCGCTCTTGCGCAGCTTCAAGGCGTTCGACTTCGACGACTTGGTCTGCGAAGTGGCGCGCATGTTCCGCGAGAAGGAAGAGCTCCTCGGGCGCTACCGCGCGCAATACCGGTACCTCCTGGTCGACGAGTACCAGGACACGAACGGTGCGCAGCTCGCTCTTTTGCGGCTTCTCGCCGGCGAGAAGCAAAACATCTGTGTCGTAGGCGACGACGACCAATCCATTTACGCGTGGCGTGGCGCCGACGTCCGAAACATCCTCGACTTCGAAGAACAGTTCCCCGGCGCCCTCGTGGTGAAGCTCGAGCAGAACTACCGCTCGCGCGCCCCGGTCCTCGATGTGGCCAATGCGGTCATTGGCAAGCGCGTCGACGTGAAGCACAAGAAAGTGCTCTTCACCGAGAAGCTCGGTGGTCCGACGGTATGCCTGGGTACGGCGCCCACGCCCGAGGCCGAAGCGGCGTGGGTCGGACAGGAAATCGCGCGCCTTTTCAGGGACGAGGGCATTCGCCCGAAGGACATGGCGGTTCTTTACCGCTCGAACGGCCAAGCGAAGCTCATCGAAGAGAACCTCCGCGAGCGCGGAGTTCCGTATCGAATGGTAGGCGGGCAGCAGTTCTTCGAGCGCAAAGAGGTCAAAGACCTCCTTGCCTATCTGAAGGTCACGCTGAACCGCTCGGACGAAATCAGCCTGCGCCGCATCCTGAACTATCCGCCGCGGGGAATCGGCGACACCAGCGTCGAGCGCCTCGGGCTCCATTCGCTCGCCAAAGGCTGGACCCTCTGGCAGACGATCGAGCGGGTCGACACGCTCGATGACATTCCCACGGCAGCACGCGCCGGGTGCAAGCAGCTCGAGCGCGCCGTGGGCGATCTGCGAAAGCGGCTCGTCATCGACCGAGCCCCGGCCAGCATCGCCGGACGCGAGCTCTGCGAACGGGTCGGCATTTTTGCCGACTTGGACGAAAGCTCCGGCTCGCCACAAGTGGCCGCGCGCCGCAAAGGAAACCTGGAGTCCATCCTCAAGACTCTCGGAAAGCGGGAGAACACGGTCCGCGAAAAGGGCAAAGACGAAACCGCGGAGCGCGAGCTCATGGGCTTTTTGCAGGCCTTGACGCTGAATCTGGACGACGAACAAGAAGACACCAGCGACCGAGTGACCCTCTCGACCCTGCACGGCTCGAAGGGCCTCGAGTTCGATCGCGTGTTCTTGATTGGCGTCGAAGAGGGCTTTTTGCCTCACAATCGCACGCTCGAATCGAAGTCGACCGACGCCGCGCCGCAAGACATCGAAGAAGAGCGCCGACTCTTCTACGTGGGAATCACCCGCGCCCGCGAGAAGCTCGTCATGAGCAAGTGCAAATACCGCCCCATGCGCGGAAAGCCCACTCCCCGGGCGCCGAGCCGGTTCATCGCCGACATTCCGGACGAGCTCCTCGAGGTCTTCGACATCAAAGCCGAAGTCGGTTTGGACGTCG
>JAYUKI010000527.1:0-1249 GCA_043764595.1 Myxococcales bacterium
GACGAGCTCACCGAATTTCTCACGCTGGTGCAGACCCGCAAGTTCGTCCGGCCGATCACGATTCTTCTCTACGGGCCGACGTACTGGAAG
This sequence comes from Myxococcales bacterium, assembly GCA_043764595.1. Lineage (GTDB taxonomy): Bacteria > Myxococcota_A > Polyangia > Polyangiales > Polyangiaceae > JAAFHV01. The sequence goes on from JAYUKI010000527.1 coordinate 91, forward strand.
GAGGTCATCCACTTCGATGCTCTCGTTCGGCACGGGATGATCAGCGTCGAGGACGCCAGGCTCTTCGAATACGTCGACGAACCAGGGGCGGCACTTCGCCTCCTCCAGGCGCGGCTCGGAACGGAAGCGCCCGCGAAGGCGCCCGACTTCGCGGTCTCGCGCTGCGCGAGCACCTGAAGATTCATGAAGGGGCCGGGCTCGAAAATTCGGCGCCTCGACGCGGGGTGCTGCGGCGTCGGAACAACGACGTGATTTGAATAATGTCAATTATTTACAATGGGGTCGCTCGAATTTCTTGGAGGCTCCAAAGGGCACGTCTGCGACGCATCCGCGAGATGATTCCTTCCCGCGAGCACGTCCTCTCGCATCACCCGGTTCATCAGGGCGGGCTCCTCGAACAACGGACTGTGGGCCGACGACTCGAACGTATAGAAGCCCTTCACAGGCGCCTCGATTCGATCGAGGTACTCCTTCGCCAGCGCGTAGCTCACCGTGTAGTCGTGCCTGCCGTGCACGAAGTAGATGGGTGTGCCCACCTTCGTCACACTTTGCCGCAAGTCGGTCGCGACCATCTCGTCCCATACGACGCTGATGCCCGAGCGCGACTTGGCGCGCCACAGCGTCACCTTTTCGGAGAGCGTGTACTCCCGAAAGAGAAACGACGGGATCAAGAGCCCCGTCACGAGTGAATGCATCTCGTGCATCGTGCCGATGCCGAGCGTGTGCATGGCTCGGTCGCGGATCGCGACGTATCCCGCCGGGGTGCCGCCGCTCAGAGTGACTGGCGCAGCCTCGAGTCGCTTCACCATGGGTGCGTCACCCCGCTCCCGGAACTGCTCGAGCATGTAGAGGTAAGCGAGGCGCTCCGACTCGAGCTGGTAGGTCATCTGCGCCACCCCAACATAGGCTTCGTACAACTCCGGGTGCCGCGCAGCGACTTGGATGCCAAGGAACGTTCCGCCAGAGTGACCCATCAAGTAGATCCGCTGTTTGCCGAAGCGCGTGCGTAGGTACTGGGTCACAGCGATGGTGTCCGAGATCAGTTGCTCGACTGTCATCGTAGCGGGCGAGACGTCGTCGCTGTACGACATGCCGGAGCCGCGTTGCTCCCACCAGACGACGGTGAAAGAATCGTCCAGACCGGTCGGGTGATCCTGAG
>JAYUKI010000528.1:0-1249 GCA_043764595.1 Myxococcales bacterium
CGAAGGACGATGGGCCAGGCCTCACCGCACTCTTCGATGAGGCCCTTCACGAGCCCTATCGAGAACTCCTGGGGAAACGCCATGACGCGCGCACCGCCACGCTCACGAATGACCCCATGTTTCATATCCCACTTGTAGTAGTCGCGGGCGGAAAAGTAGTTGACGAGCGCCCCAGCCCCGATCATGAGGCACCAACGGCGTCTTGGTATCGAGCGCAGGACTCGATGCAAATGTCCACGAAGCGATTTACCTCTATCGCTGCAGGGGGCGGAAGCTCCTCCGTCACGACGGACCTCAGGAATTCGTATGCCGCGCGAGTGGTCTGCCCAAACCCCTTCGACGCGAACACTCCCTGCATCCAAAAGAGCAACTTCTCCCGAAGGAACTCGGGGTCATTTCGAAGGATGGAGTGCGCGATGTAACGAAGGATGAGAGAAATGTCTCGTATGGACTTTTCGTCGGCAAGGTGCCGCTCCCTGAATTTCGGAAACTTCGCCATGGTAAGCTCGGTGACTTTCCGTGCGATGGTTTCCTCCTTCCCCTCGAGCGCTACACACACCGAAAGCCGCTGTTCGTACGTTTTTGCAATCGCAAGAACCCTGCGCGCTTCCTCCACGCTCAGGAACCGGCCCTCGCCACTCCGCAAAATTGCTTCAACTTCAGAGTCCATGGTGCACCTGCTAGGTCGAGAGTTTCGTGACGATGTCGTTGGCCGTTGCGCCTTCGGTGAGCCAGAATTGGGCAGCGTTGATTCGCTTGTCCGAGCCAACCAAGAACTTGCAGAAATCTTCACCCATTGCGTAACACTGCACTTCGATACCGGCCAGATCGCGCTTCGCAATGTAGGAAACGACCCCTGCTAGGAGTCCGGCATAGAGGAAGCACGTAGGTTTTCCGATGTTTCCAAGGCTCTTCGCGATGGCGCTGTCGAAGACGTTTACGACCACCATTCCGCTCTTGAGTTGGGAGAGGTCTAGCTTCCACCCGCCCCAGCCTTGAGTTTGAAACCACCACCACCACGTCTCGAGCAGAAACGACATTTCCATGTCCGGGTGGCGAATGTTGTATTCCTCCTCCATGATTGGGACGAAGGTCTTCATGTCCTCGACGCCCCACCCGTATCCGCAGCGGTAGAGGATCATTGCCGCGGCATCACCGACCTCCTCTTCGAGGCCGCGGTGCAATCCGACGACGAAGTCTTCGCTCGCGAGAAAGGCTCGCAGGCCGGCCCGCGTGTGGACGGTTCCCT
>JAYUKI010000529.1:0-1248 GCA_043764595.1 Myxococcales bacterium
GCTCGGAACGGGCGCCGACCGCGCCATCCGCATCGACACGGGCGACGAGCAGATCGACGGCGACATCGTCGCGCGCGCGCTGAAAGCCCTCGTCGAAAAAGAGAAACCCGACCTCGTCCTCTGCGGAAAGCAGGCGGTCGACGGCGACTCGAGCCAAGTTCCCCAGCAGCTCGCGGAGTACCTCGGCTGGCCTCAAGCCACGTTCGCGGGCTCGATCGAGAGCGAGGGCGACAAGGCCCTCCTCATCGGCCGTGAGGTCGACGGCGGCACCATTCGCCTCAAGGTCGAGCTCCCCGCGGTGGTCTCGGTCGACCTTCGCATCGTGGCGCCGAAGAGCGTGAAGAGCGTGCACACCGCCGCCACCCACGCGTATCCGGAAGGCGTTCGTTTCGCCGCCCTCATGGCCATCATGGCGGCCAAGAAGAAGCCGCTCGCCGAGCTGAAGCTCGCCGATCTCACGGGCGATGCCGCGCTCAAGATTCAGTACCTCGATTACGAGCTCCCGCCTGCCCGCAAGGCCGGCGTCAAGGTGAAGGACGTGGCCGAGTTGGTCACCCGCCTCAAGACCGAAGCGAAGGTCGTCTGAAGACCTCTCTGCGTCCTCTGCGTCGCCCGCGTCCCATGCGTCCCACGCGCGCTCCTCTGCGCAAGCCGCGAAGCGAGCCCCCGAGGCGCCTCACAAGCTCCCTTTCCCATTCGACTTTTCGAGGTCTTCTCTCATGAGCAACATTCTCGTCGTCGCCGAGCTCTCGGACGGCAAGGTCCGCAAGTCCACCCACTCCGCCATCACGTTCGCGCGTGACGCCACGAAGGCTGGCGGCTCGTTCTCGATTCTCGTTCTCGGGGCGGGCGCAAAAGCCGCCTCGGCCGAAGTGACCGCCTACGGCGCCGCGAAGATCCTCGTCGGCGAAGACGCGGGCCTCAAAGACCCCGTGTGCGAGCGTTTCGCTCCGACCATCGCCGCGGTGGCGAAGGCCGGCGCGTTCGACATCGTCGCCATCACGGCGACCTCGTTCGGCAAAGACATCGCGCCGCGCGTCGCCGCCAAGCTCTCCGCGGGCTACGCCCCGGACATCTCGAGCGTCAAAGCCGAGGGCGGCAAGCTTATCTACCGTCGTCCGGTCTACGCCGGCAATGCGTACGTGAGCTGCCAGCTCACCACCGCGGTGGGCGTCGTCAGCGTTCGCCAGAGCGAGTTCGCCGCGGCGGAGCCCTCGGGAGGCGCGAGCCCCACCGAGGACGTCGCCG
>JAYUKI010000530.1:0-1247 GCA_043764595.1 Myxococcales bacterium
TTTCGCTTTGGCGATGGCCGCTAGGACCCCATTAAGTCTGTCGAAATCCGCAAGAGTCGCGAGGTGGGCGACGAGTACAATCGCAGTGGCTTGGGCACACTTTTGAGCAACAAGCTCCGGGTGCAAGATGGTAAGCGCGCTCATTGCTTCAGGGCCTAACGCCCCTATGAGAATGTCGTGGTATTCGTGCGAAGCAGCGACCATGGAAGTGCCCATCGAAAGATTCCTCTATTCCTTGTGGCGAAAGGTGCTTCACGAGCGTGCAACGAAGTGCAAGACCCATGCGTAACGGCACTACGCGAGCGTAGATTCCATGCGCAATTCCCGGCCTGTGAAGTCGGTAAGGGTCATCGAATGGGTGCCCGCGGACACGGCGGCGATGCGTTCGGGCACGGAGACGACCCTTGGGAGCGCTTCACCATCCAAAACGACGACCGACTGGCCGTCCGACGAAATCGCGCACGCGGTGTCGCCCGTGACCGAGAAGAAGCTGCCAATGGAGGCTAGGGGCTTCCCGAGTAGCAAGCGGGGGTCGTCACCGACCATGTCGCCAATAGCGCCTGTACCGGATGCGTACATCGCGGTGCCCGCGAATCGAAGAATGTTTACGTGCAACGGACCCGGGATGGACCGCTTTGAGCGAGCTCCGGTGTGGAGCATATCCTCCGCTGCGATGACGTACCGCACGGTCGAAGAAAGGGACAGGGACGCGCTTTCTGCGTTTTGGATCGGGATGGCCTGGACGAGACCCGAGGGGCCACGCAGCTCGACATTTTCGGACTTCATGACGAGGTAGTGAGCGGAGGCTTGGTCGACGGAAGTATATGGCCGCGTGGCTCCGCCAAATGGGCGCTCGGGGGGAATCGTTTCGGTCGAAAGTGCAACGTCGAGGTCCCAGGCGAGCCGTAGCGCGCTAGGCGTGCGGTCCTTTGGGTCGGCCGCGAGCGCCGCGGCGAGGGCCGCTCGCGTCGGCTCCGGCAGGGGGCAGTCGTCGTAGAAGACCGCTTCGACGTCACGACGGCCCGTGAGGAGCTCGTAAGCGACGACCGCCAAGGAGTAGACGTCGCCGAGAGGTCCTACGCAGCCGAGCACGGCTTCAGGCGCCATGTATGCTGGCGTTCCACGAACTTCGTCGTCGGACATCGGCACACCAGACGTTCCGTAGTCGGCGACGAGGATAGGGGGATATTCGTCTTGGGTCGCCAGGAGGATGTTGTCTGGCTTTATGTCTCCGTGAACGATTCCTC
>JAYUKI010000531.1:0-4172 GCA_043764595.1 Myxococcales bacterium
GGTACTGCACGGGCAGCCGTGTGGGAGAGTAGGACGTCGCCGGGATTTTCTTCAATTAGGCTCGAAGCCAAAAGCTTCGAGCCTTTTTTCTTTTGTGCTTCGGCCGGAGCTCGGCAGGGTCTCCGGAACACACGCGTTCCGTTGCGTGCAAGGCAAGCGTCACGGGTGAACTCGGACGGGCTCTTTTCTGCTGGTTCCGAGCACCATGGCCCACCATGCCCGAGACGCGATGCGCGCCGGTCGAGCCCGCGCCACGTCCTGTACGTCCACAACGAATGAGGCACGGGGAAGCCACGAGCGTCGTTCCTCGCATGTTCTTCGATGCATGCCTGGCCCGCTACGGTGTTTGCGCTCACTGCGCTGTCTTGCGGGACTCCGCAAAGTCTTCCTCGTGGGGGGAAGTGACGATTCAGCCCGGCACGCCCGTCCGCGGGACCGAGCCCTCCCTTCCGCCCGCCTACGACGCGCCACTCCCACCTCCGACGAACTGCGAACGATGCGCGCTGCTGCGTGTCGTGATCGAGTCGGAGGGGGCCTTCCACGTCCGACTGTGTGGCAAGCCGCCAGGTACACCGGTGAAGCCTCTCGATCGCAACGGAACCCTTCTTCGGCGCACGGTCTCGACCTGCAATCCAGCCTGTTGTCCGTGACACGCCGACTTCGAGCCCCATTCGGTCGACGTCGGTGCAACGAGCCCTCCCAGCCACGCCCCGTGGTGAGCGCGAACGGCTCGCGGTCATCCTCGTTGCTCGAGGCCGGCGCCTTGCCTCAAGTGTGGCGAAGCACGTGACCTTGGCGGACGATCGCTGTAACGTCGGGGTCTCCAAGAGCTCCACCGAGGGGAACATGAAACGCCTGACCATCAGCGCCGACGCCTGCACCGAAACGCTCGTCCTGCTCATCATCATGGCGTGGGCCGATGGCAAGCTTGAAGAGCGCGAAAAGGAAGGCGTGCGTGGAGCCGCAGAAGTCTTCAACCTCTCGAAAGAGCTGCGCGGCCGTCTCGACACGCTTTTGGAAAATCCACTCCCCCTCGACGAGCTCCTCATCGAAGGCCTTTCGGAGCGTGAGCGAGCGTTTGCCTACGTGGCGGCTGCCTGGGTTTCCGGCGTCGACAACGACGTCGACCCGAAGGAAAAAGACCTTCTCGATCGCGTGGCCGAGCTCTTCGGGTTCGACGATACCCGCAAGAACGAGCTTACGGCCATCGCCCGTGACCTCGAACCGGCGCAGGGCGAAGACGTGAAGTGGGCCGCGCAAATCGAGCGTCTCTTCCACGCGATCCCCCCCCGCCTCGAAGCGAATCCGGACGAAGACCTCGACGTCACTGTCTGAGCGCCGTTGACCGCCCCGCAGGACCTGTCGCCAAGCCCTCGAATTTACAGCTGATTCTCGAGGATTTCCTCGAACGGCCCGCATCACGCGAGGCGCCCTGGATCCAAGCCGAAACCGAGGCTCGCGAGCTCAGGATTCGCGAGGGCCAGGGCCTTCGAAGCCAGGATTCTTCAGGCGAGCCGTCCGCCGACGTCAAGCTCTGCGTTCCGAAACGCCGTTGCGGCGTCCTCGGAGGTGAATCGCCACGAACGAAACGTCGAGAAATTCGATCTCGGGCCCTCGAGCGTTAAGCTCTGGCCGCCTTGAAGCTCCCGCGACGCCGCGCGATTGCCATCTCCTTCGGAGTCCTGCTCGTTGGGACCGTGGCCGCACTATTGGCGACACCACCCCTCGCGCGTCGGAAGATCCGAGCGGTGGCCGTCGCCCAGCACTTGAGCGTCGCCGTCGGGTCCGTACGCCCCGGCTTTTTTTCCATCACGCTGACCGACGTGCGGGTTTCGCCCGATGGTGAAGAGGGTATCTCGGCGACTTTCCCCGAGATACGCGTGTCTTTGTCCGCAGGCCTCTCTCCAAAGCGCGTCGAGCTTCACCGAGGGGAATTGGTCGTGCTGGGCTCACCCGACGATGTGGCGGCTCGGGTCTCCCGCTGGAAAGCGAGCCGGCCACCGAGCTCGAGTGGTGGCAGAAAGGAAGAGCGCGAGGTCGTTGCCGACGGATTGTCCCTCACTTGGACGGCCCCCGAGGGAACCGTGACGGTGAAGGGCGCAAGCCTGGGCTTCGAGTCGGACCGGCTCGAGCTCCGTGCCGAGTCCGTGATCGCCAAACGTCCCGAAGGCGAGGTCGTCGTGCGTGGTGCGTCGGTTTCGTTCGACGAAAAGCAGAAGCTGCGGCTCGTCCAAAGCGACTCGGTGACCGTGGCGCTCGTGGGACGCCAGGCCTCGGCGGAGGCTCCGCCCCCCCCGTCGAGTGCCGCGTTACCTCCCCCACTCCCCGTGCTCGCACCCATCGCAAAGAAGGGCGAAAGACCGACAAAAACGGCGAAGGCCGCGCCGCCACTCAGCGGTCCGGATGCGGGGCCCTTCACGCCGTTCGTTCCATTTCCGAACCTCGAGAAGCTCCGCGCCGAGCTCGCACTCGTCACGAAGGCTTTGGCCGAAAAACTGCCAGAGGCGAGCGAGGTTCGTGTGCCCGCGCTGTCGCTGGAGATGGGTGGTGCGACACCGTTCACGCTCGGCCCTGGCCCATTCAGCTTCCTTCGTGGAAAGGACACACTCGTCGTGTCGTTCAAGTCGAACGGCGTGGCGGGGAGTACCCCGCTCTCCGTCGAGCTGCTGTCGCCTATCGGAACCGGAGATCCTTCGCTGACACTCGATGGTGGGCCGATTCCTCTCTCTCTCCTCGGCCTTCGGGAAGGCGCTCTCGGGTTGGTCGAGGTCCATCGCGCGACGATCTTCGCGAAGGGACGCGTGTCGCTCGATTCCCAGGGGAAAAGCGCCAACTTCGACGGTGAGGCGCGTCTCGCCAATGCATCGATTCTCCAGCCGCGGCTGTCTCGGGAAACCCTGCGCGGGTTGACGCTCGGCGTCTCCGGAAGGGGGCTTGTCACGAGTGGCTCGGTTCGCCTCGATGATGCGCAGGTCACGCTCGGAACGACGCGCCTCGGGATCCACGGCAATGTGGAACAAGACGCCTCGCATCTCCAAGCCAGTCTCGCGTTCGACCTGCCCACGGTCGCCTGCCAAGACCTCGCCACGAGTGTGCCTCAAGGCCTGATGCCCACCGTGCGTAGCATGCGCTTCGCAGGCGCATTCGGCGGTCGAGGGCGTGTTGCTTTCGACACGAAAACTCTCGACGCGCTCGAGCTCGAATACGCGATCGACGATCGGTGCCGCGCCGCCGAAGTGCCGAATGCCGTTGCGCGCGAGCGTTTTGCGACGTCCTTCACGCACGTGATCACGCACCCGGATGGCACTCTGGGAGAAGCTCGCTCGGGGCCTGGAAGTGGCAATTGGACCGAGCTCGGGGGCATCAGTCCGTACATGCCCGTAGCCGTGCTCACGACCGAAGACGGGAGCTTTTTCCGGCATCACGGCTTCAACCACACCGCCATTCGTCAGAGCCTCGTCGCGAACGTGAAGGCTCGGAAGTTCGTGCGAGGCGCGAGCACGATCACGATGCAGCTCGCGAAGAACCTCTTCCTCGTGCGGGAGAAAACGCTCTCTCGAAAGCTCGAGGAAATCGTGCTCGCCGACTACCTCGAGCAGGTGTTCCGAAAAGACGATCTCCTCGAGCTCTACCTGAACGTCGTGGAATTCGGTCCCGACGTGTACGGCATCACCCAGGCCGCTTCGCACTACTTCGGTCGCAGTCCCCTCGAGCTCAATCTTCCCGAGTGTCTATTCTTGGCCACGTTGCTCCCTTCGCCGGTGCGTTCGCACCACTTGGCCGAGCACGGCGAGCTCCCGGAGCATTGGCGAAAGCATCTCCAGATGCTCATGCGCATCGCGGAGAGAGCCCACCGCATCTCGCCCGCCGAGCTCGAAGAGGGGCTCGCCGAGCCAGTGGTTTTCCACAAGCCCGGGACGCCACGTCCACCCCCCCGCGCTCCTCGGAAGAGCCACGGTGACCTCGACGGAGAGCCCGAACCCGAGGGAGATTGGCACAAGCTCGAGTGACGACTGCTTTCCGAGAAGAGAATCGTTGACTCTGTAAACCGTAAGAGTATTCTCCGCCGCCTCGACCGATTGGTCGGGTGTGTTGCGCCCATAGCTCAGCTGGATAGAGCACTGGTCTACGGAACCAGTTGTCGGAAGTTCGAATCTTCCTGGGCGCGCAAA
>JAYUKI010000532.1:0-1247 GCA_043764595.1 Myxococcales bacterium
CCATGGGGCTAGGCTTAGTTTGTTTCGAGGAGGGACGACACATGACCAAGAGTGAGCTCATCGACGCACTCGCCACCCGGAGCGACCTTACGAAGGCCCGGGCCGAGCTCGTCGTCAACTGCGTGTTCGACTCGATGACCGAAGCGCTCCAGAAGGGCGAAGGCATCGAGATCCGCGGTTTTGGCAGCTTCACCGTGCGTCCCTACAAGGCGTACTCGGGCCGCAACCCGCGCACCGGCGAGGCCGTTCCCGTACCGCCGAAGCGCCTTCCGTTCTTCAAGGTCGGCAAGGACCTCAAAGAAATCGTGAACAGCAGCCGGCACCTCGCGATCACCGGCGGCGACGACAACGACGACGACTGAACCGTCTGCGCGCCGCCGCGCGACCCAACGTCGATTCGGCGTTCGAGAATGTGGGGGGCCGGGGTAAGTACGTCCGCACCATGCCGAACTTCGCGCCCGTCGCCGACCAACTCGCCCTTCTCACGCGGGGCATCGCCGATCTTCACGTTCAAAAGGAGCTCGAAGAGCGCCTCGAAGAGTCGCGCACGTCTGGTCGCCCTCTCCGCATCAAGGTCGGCTTCGATCCCACGCGGCCGGACCTTCACATCGGCCACGCCGTGGTGATGGAAAAGATGCGTCAGTTCCAGGAGCTCGGACACGAGGTCGTCCTGCTCGTGGGCGACTTCACGGCCATGGTCGGCGATCCCACTGGACAGAACGATCTGCGTCCGCGCCTCACGCGGGCCGAGGTCGACGCGGCCGCGGTCACGTACACCGAGCAAGCCTTTCGCATCCTCGACCGCGAGAAGACCGTCGTGCGCCGCAACTCCGAGTGGCTCGGCGAGCTTCGCGCCACGGACCTCGTCGAGCTCATGGCGAAGACCACGGTCTCGCGCATGCTCGAGCGCAACGACTTCGCCAAGCGCTTCGCCGAGCAGCGCCCGATCTACCAGCACGAGTTTCTCTACCCGCTCCTCCAAGGGTACGACTCGGTCGCGCTCGACTGCGACCTCGAGATCGGCGGCACCGACCAGCTCTTCAACCTCCTCGTCGGACGCGATCTGATGCCGAAATACGGCAAGCGCGCCCAGATCGTGATGACCACTCCCCTTCTCGAAGGCACCGACGCGCGCTTCGAAAACGGCGCCGTCGTGGGCAAGAAGATGTCGAAGAGCGCGAACAACTACGTCGGCCTCCAGGAAGAGCCGCTCACGTTTTTCCGCAAGGTGATGCAGGTCGACGACG
>JAYUKI010000533.1:0-15000 GCA_043764595.1 Myxococcales bacterium
GAATGCCTTCAAGTGGGTCATGAGCAGCGACTTCGATCAGTACCCGTTCACGCCGGCCGACGAAGCGTCGATGAACAAGCTGCTCGGCGTGTCATGAGCGCGAAGCGCCTTGGCGGGCCGATGGCTGTCGGGCTCGTGCTTGGTTCTTTCGCGGCTTTCGGCTTTTTCACGGTCGCATGCCATTCGAATCCCCCGGTTGAACGGCCTCGTTTGATCGTGGTTGCTCCGAAGGCCGCCTCGCCGGTGCCCTCCGATCTTCCGCTCCCCGCGAAAATCGGGCGGGTTTGTGCCGAGATCGTTCCTGCTATTCAAGCCGACGTGTCGGAGCTGGCGCGGCAGTCCGGCGTGATCGTTCCGAAAATCCCGGGCGTCGTCGGAACCTGTGTCGACACTCCGGCAGGAGCCTGGTTCGTCATGATGGCGAAGCCGAAAGAAGGCAAACCCGCCGAAGACGAGGACGACTTTCGCTTCCGCCTCGACGGCGCCTGGGAGGTGCACTTCGAGACGAAAGCGGGCGTCGACACGAGTGTCGTCGTGGAATCCACGCTCGCGAACTATGGCGCTCGACTCGTGCATCCCCCACGTACCTTCGACTTCGACGGCGATGGCGCACCGGAGCTCTACCTCGCCGTCGACGAGAGCGGCGAGGAAGGCCACGAGGCTCGCCAGCAGGGGCTGTTTTCGTTCGCGTCCGGCAAGGTCGTTCCCTATCCGCTGACGAAGGGGCTCCAGATGGCCGATCTCGTCGACGCCGACGGGGACGGGCGCCCGGATCTGCTGCTCTATGCAGGATACACGGAATCGCTGGAGGGCTGTTTTTCGGGCTTTCCGACCGAACATGCGCGGCCCAAGTTCATGGCTCACTCGCTGTCGAACGGCACGTTCTCGACGGACGACGCGGCCGCGAAGGCTTACGTCAAATCCTGGTGCCCGGCGCCGCCGGCCAAGATTGTCAGCTCCTACGATGCCATCTGCGCCCGCCTTTTCGCGAAGGACGAGGTCACGATGAAGAAGGAGAAGGCTCGTGTCGCGGCGAGCTGCGTCGGAAACTACTGCGAGCGCGAAGAGGGAACAAAGAAGCAGCCTCCGAACGCCAGCCTCGACTGCGAGCGTCGTGCGTCCTGGTTTGCGAAGACTCCGCCGTTCACGCTCCCGTAGTCAGAGCCCTTCGGCCCTCGCACGGCGAGCGGCGCAAGCCGTCGCGCGTCGCAGGTGGATGCCAACTGCGCAAAGTCCTCGGTCGTCGCGGTTGTCGCGGTCGAAGATTCGGATCAGCGCTTTCGCGCGAGGAGGAGCCCGTCGCCGATCGTGACGAGCGAAGCGTCGACCCTCGGATCGGCGTGGACGACGTCGTTCAACGTGCGGAGCGCGGTGGTCTCTTCGTCGGTCGACGGCCGCACGACCTCGCCGCGCCAAAGCATGTTGTCGAACGCGACGACTCCGCCGGCACGAAGGAGCTCGAGGCACTGCTCGTAGTAGCCAAGGTACCCGGTCTTGTCGGCGTCGACGAAGGCAAAGTCGAACGTGCCCGAAGCGCCGCCGGAGATCAACGTGTCGAGCGTGTGTTTGCCTTCGCCGATTCGGAGGTCGATCTTGTCGGAGACGCCCGCGCGTCTCCAGTGGTCCTGGGCCACGTCGGTCCATGTGGTGCTCACGTCGCAGGCCACGATCGTGCCGTCCGCTGGAATCGCCAGCGCGACGGAGAGCGCGCTGTATCCCGTGAACGTTCCGATCTCGAGGCATCGCTTCGCGCCAAGGACCTTGACGAAGAGAGCCAGGAACGCGCCCTGGTCCGCGCTGATCTGCATGCGGGACTCGGGCCGGTGGCGGGTCTCCTCGCGGAGCTCGTGTTGCACGGAGGTCTCGCGCGAATGGGCGACGACGTACTCGCCGACGGCCTCCGGAAAGAGCGATTTGTGGGCCATCGGACCTACAAAAGAAGCCCGAAAGCCGAGGGAAACAAGTCAAATGTTCAAGGTTTTCACGGATCCCACGTGCCAAGGTATGCTCGATCATCCTCGGGAAGAGTCCCCGAGCCACGACGTAGGAGAGGGACGATGAACTCGCCGTATGGTTATTCCCCCGGTGGTGGCGCCCAGCCGCCTGGCTACAACCCTTATGCCGCTCCGCAAGTTGGCGGAGGCTTCCGCCCACCCGGGGGGGCGATCGCCTATACCGCTCACGGAGGTGCCCTGAAATGGGTCTACCTGGCTACTTTGCTTGGCGGCTACGCGATTGCTGCGCTCGGCGGCATCATCGCCGCGAGCGGTGGGCGCAGCGGTGAAGAGGCAGGAGCACTCATCGCCGTCTTTGGCTTCTTCCTCGCGTTTTTTGCCCGCCTCGTCGTCGCCCTGATCTGGATCTACAGCGCTTGGGACTCGATTCCAGCGGACTACCGTGTGACGAGCGCCGGCAAGCGCGTGAGCCCCGGTGAGGCCGTCGGCTTCTTGTTCATCCCGTTCTACAACCTCTACTGGATGTTCGTCGCCAGCGGTGGCCTGTGCGATGCCCTCGACTACCTGCTGCGCAGCTCGGGCTCGCAGCGCACGGCGCCCAAGGGGCTTTCGCTCGCCGCGTGCATTTGCCAGTTCATCCCCTACGTGAACATTCTCGTCGCGCCATTTCTCTGGTTCTTCTACATGCTGGGCGTCGATTCTGCCGCGCGAGAGCTCCAGACGGCTTCGGCGAACGGCGGAGCTTCTGCGCCGCAGGGCTTTGGCGGTGGCGGCTATCCCGCAGGTGGTGGCGGATATGGCGCGCCGCCCGCGGGTGGATATGGCGCACCCGGTGGATATGGCGCACCAGGCGCGGGCTACGGACCGCCCCGCTGAGCGCGTTTTTCGGCTGGTTTTGGGCTGATTTTGTCACTGGTAAGTCGAGTGGCCACTTCGAGTGGTCACTCGACCGACCGGCCCCGGCCTTGGGCGTTTTGGAACTCTCCGATATCACTGAGCGCTCACGCCATTCCGCGAGTGGCACGGAGACTGCTAGCCAGAACGGCATGATCCGCCGCCCGGCCCTGTCCCACGACGACGAGCTCGAACCAGCGCCCGTTTCGGCACGCCAGACGATGCCGTGGCCCCGTTCGGACGCGGACGACGACTCGTTCGAGCCCCCGTGGCTTGCGGAATTCCCATCCGAGCCTCCCGCAGAATATGCACCGGTCAGTCGACCGACCAACCCCTACACCCTCGTTGGCGGACGGACGGCGCGCCAAGAATCTTCGGCATCCTTGGCGGGACCCTCCACGACCCGGCGGTACGACTCCGAGCGCGTTCGAGCCCACCACCCGACCGGTCCGTTCGTCGCGGTCGAAGAGATTGTGGTCCACGCGAAGGACCCTCGTTCCGAAGACTGAACGTCGTGCGGAGTTGACCACCGCGCTCTAAGCGCCCGCTCAGAAACAACTTGCCCATCTTGCCGGTCCCGCGCGCCGGATGCGGCGTTGCGGCCCCTCAAAATACAGCAGTATTCGTCGTCGCCGCGCCTTGCCTGCGACGCCCGGTCCTCGCCGATATGGCTTCTCAGCGGCCCTAAGCACCGCTCGGAATTCTGAGCAAGGCACGTGCGATCCGACCGAGCTAGCTCTCGAGTCGCTGAAACCCACGCTTTTCGAGCTCCAAGCCGTAGCCGGGCAGGTGGGCTCGGCCCATGACCACGATGGCGCTTCGCGGGGCGGGATGCGCTGCGAGCATGCGCACTGTCCCGTTGGCCATGAGCCCATCGCGAACGCTGACGATGGCGATGGCGGGGTGTACGAGCCACGCCCACGAGTGCTTTCGCAAAAACCAAGCGGGCACGATCGTGATCATGTGCGCTTGGAAGGCCAGGGCGAGAAGGGTGAGCCAAGACATCGGAGCATCGAGGGCTCCGGCGGCTTCCGGCGCGAAAGACGAAACGATGGTGAACGCCAGGTGCGCGAACGACACGAGGAAGAAGAGCGAGAGATAAACCGACGCAACGTGGAGCGGGAAGGGCATCTCGGGAGCGTCTTCGATCTCCACGGTGTTCCCGAAGCGGAGCTCCTTCGCTTCCACGATGGTGCTTCCTTCGACGAGTCCAAGCGACGCGAAGCGCAGAAGCTGGCGTGGACCGTGGATGAGCGCGCCGAGCAGCCGTCCCCAAACCACCCGTTTGATTTGGAAGGTTTCGACCCCTCGCAACTCGAAGTTCGCCACGAGCTCGCGCCCGAGTATGGCGGCCGGACCAAGCTTCACGTGAGCCTCGCCGAGGACCGCGAGAATCCGTGGTGGTGCTCCTGCGGCAGCCGGGCACGCATAGAGATTGTATGCGTAGCTCATGGGCGTTGCACGAGCGCGCGCGAGGGCGTTTCGCGCACCAGGAGACAGGAGCTCTTCGAGGGGATGCGCCATCGGAGGAGAAGTATGGCAGACCGCTGCCGAAAGGTCGCATGCTAGGCCTCGTCATCGGCCGGGCCGCTCTAGCTTACTGATTCTATTGGCATTTTTCGCAAGAGGAGGCGAGGGCGAGTCTGCGATGTCTCTTGGTCTGAAGACGTCCGCTCCGAAGGGAGCCAAGTCTTCGGGCCGGGTCGAGGCCGAGTCTGCGAGGTCGAGACCCCCGCAGACTTCGTAGGGAAACGGAGAAGTCGAGGACTCTCAGGCCCGTTCGCTCGCAGGAGCTCGAGGGGCTGCGCCCCTCGAACGAGACGAAGTTAGAGCCTCTGGGCGAGACGTGACTCGGTCGCATGACCGTCTTCGTCGAGTAGGACCACCTCTTCGGTGAAGTCTGCGACGCGGTAGCCCTGGCCCTGCGACGAAACGCGAACGAGCGCCTTCCCTTCGGCGGTCTCGTCGACACGGTATCCAGGGACGTTCCCATTTTGTGCTTCGGTGACGAAGGCCCGACGTTTGGCTTCACGCCACATCGCGAGACTGGTGGCTGCTCCCCCGGCGGAAACACCCAAGACAGCTGCGATGCGCATGAAGACGATGCCAGCGGCGACGAGGTTGGCCTTGCTTCCGGTGAGGTCCGGGCTCTCGACCCACTCGGGAACCTTCTCCTGCCCGAACGAGAGGAGGAACGCCAAGAGCGAAAGAACGGTGCACACCACTCCGACGAGCCACTCTCCTCGCTCCTCGCCGGCGAGTCCCTTTTTCGAGAGCTTCTGGGCCCACGCGATGGGGAGGCCGAAAGCAGCCAGCGTCAGCAGGAGGGCCGGCATCCAAAAGAAAACTCCCAGGGTCGCGCCGAATGCCATACCGCCGAAAAACTTCTGAACCTTGTCGCCGGTCCCTTCGGAGGCCAGCAGTAGGCCAGCCGCGAGGCCCGCGTTGAGAGCGGCGAGCGGGACCGACATGAGCCATCCCCAACGGATAGTCGACCGCCCGATCGTGTTCGGGAGCCTCAAGACCCAAGCCCAGAGCATGCCGATCACGAGCGTGGGGACGCCCGTGACGATTCCCGAAAACTCGTGCCCCATGGTTCCGAAAACGGCTGCCGTCGACGCCGCGAGTGCGAGCCCTACGGCGGCGATGTTGAGCCTTCGCAAGACCTTTGGCGCGGCGAACGCAGCGGGGATCATTCGATTAGGATAGTCCCTGGAGCTCGGAGAACGCACGTCGCACGTCGCAACCATCGCGTACGATGCTCGGAGATGAGCACCTTCGGCGAGCTTTCACCAGGGACGGTGTTCGCCAAAGATTTCCGGATCGTTCGCAAGCTCGCAGCGGGCGGCATGGGAGCGCTTTACGTAGCCGAGCAGCTCAGCACCGGCCGTCAACGTGCGTTGAAGCTCATGCATCCGGGGCTCGTCGGAAGCGCCGAGCTCCGCGAGAAGTTCGCGCTCGAGGCTCGGGTGGGCGCTCGCATCGAGAGCGAGCACGTCATCGAGGTCGTCGCTGCCGGTGTCGACGACGACGTTCCCTGGCTGGCGATGGAGCTGCTCCTGGGTGCCGATCTCGGCGCCGAGATCAAGCGGAGGGGAACGCTGCCGAAGGACGAAGTGGCCGTCATTCTCGGCCAAGTCGGCCACGCGTTGGGCGCGGCCCATCGCGCAGGGATAGTGCATCGAGACCTCAAGCCGGAGAACGTGCTGCTGGCCGAGACGCGTCGAATGAACGAGTCGTTCACGGTGAAGCTGCTCGACTTCGGCATCGCGAAGGTGGTGGAGGCCGCCCGCAGCGCCAACACCGGCGCCGTCGGCACGCCGTTGTGGATGGCTCCCGAGCAGTCCGAGCGCGATGCCGAAATCACGCCGAGCACGGACGTTTGGGCATTCGGCCTCATGGCGTTCAAGATGTTGACCGGCCACTCGTTCTGGCTTTCCGCCTCGGGAGAGGGGGTCGCGGCGATCCTCCGGGAAGTGGTCCTCGACCCGATTCCGAACGCTTCGGACCGTGCACGAGAGCTGGGTGTTTCGGAGGCGCTCCCTGCGGGATTCGATCGATGGTTCGCGCGCTGTGTTTGTCGCGATGCGGGATCCCGCTTCGAGAACGCCGACGTCGCGTCGACGGCACTGTTCGAGGCGCTGGGCACTCCGTCGCGGGTCTTGATCGGGCACGTGAGAATCTCGCTGTCGGACGTCGATCCGCCGAACCGCCAGTCGGACACCGAGCTTGGCATCGCGCATACCGTGGGCACTCCCGCACCGCGCGTCCTGCCAGCAGAAGCCGAAGCCGAAAAAAGCCCGCCTTCGGACGACCCGGCCGAGGCCGCCGGTACGGTCCCTTTCGACGGAGCGTCGCCCAAGCGCCTCGTGCCGACGTTCGTGCTTGTCTCTGCCGCGGCTGCCGTCGGTCTGTTCTATTTTGCTAGAGGCAAACGAGACCCAAAGACGCCCGTTCCCGTCGACCGTGGACCGGACGCCGGCGCGACAGGATTGCCGTTTTGCCCCCGCGAGATGGCGCGTGTGCAAGGTGGCACGCTCACGATGGGCTCGGTCGAGGACGGTCCGCCGCACCTCGTTCACGTTGCGCCATTCTGCGTCGACCTCACCGAGGTATCGGCGAGCGATTATTCCGCGTGTGCCAAAAAGAAGGCGTGCCCGGAGCCGCTCGTCGAAGCGTCTTGGCCGGGGATCCAGCGCGACGAACAGAAGGCGTGGAGTGCATTCTGCACGTATGGCCGGGCGGCGCGCAGCGACCATCCCATGAGCTGCGTGACCTTCGACGAGGCTGCTGCATACTGCCGGTCCGTTGGAAAGCGCCTTCCGAACGAAGAAGAGTGGGAGTACGCCGCACGCGGCAAGGATGGGCTTGCTTACCCTTGGGGAGCCTCGCCGCCGAGTCCGACCCGGGTCAACGGGTGCGATGAAGGCTGCGCTCGAGTGGCGCGCCAAGCCTCGGCAGACGTGATTGGCCAGCGGCTTCTTGGCGACGACGGCGCAGAAGCGACCGCCGTAGTCGGGAGCTATTTGCAGGGAGTGTCCCCGTTTGGGGCGTTCGATCTCTCCGGAAACGTTGCCGAGTGGGTCGACGCGCCATTCTGTGCTTACGGACAAACCTCGTGTGGGACGGTTGCACGGGTCGTTCGGGGTGGGTCGTGGGCTACCGATCGACCCAATGCACTGTCGGCGACGTCACGTGGGAAGGCCAACCCGGCCGTTCGAATGCCAGACCTTGGTTTCCGGTGCGTCAAATAACGTCTTCGCCGGGGCTTTTTGTTGCGTCCGGAGCGTCAATGCGAGCATCGATAGGGAGCCGTGTCCATTCCTCGAACCGCCAAAGCTTCTGACGCGACCGTGGATGTCGTGGTGGTCGGGGCGGGCATCGCCGGAATCGCGTGCGCTCGCACGCTGACCGACCTGGGCGCTCGGGTATGCATCGCGGAGAAATCGGGCGGGGTGGGCGGTCGTATCGCCACACGTGCTTTTGTGGGGGTGCCATTCGACTATGGGGCTCCGATCCTCGAGGCTTCGCGGAGTCCCTTCCGTAGCGTGCTCGAGTCGCTCGCGGACTCGGGGGTCTTGTCGCTCGAAAGCGAGCACGGCAGCCGGGGGGCATTTGCGTCGTCACAGGGCCTGCGATCCGCCATTCGGCGTTACGCCGAGGGGCTGCGAATCGAGCTCGACACACGTGTCGTAGCAATTGAGCGCATTCCGACGGGGGCTCGGGTGAGGGTCGCCGACGGGCCAAGCATGGATGCACGCCATGTCGTGACGACCGCGCCTTTCCCTCAGAGCTTGGCACTCTTTGGTATGGATGAGCTTTCGAATTCGACGCGCGGTGTCGTGTTCTCGAGAGGGCTCGTCGTCGCCTTGCTGGCGCACGGGGATAGCGCGTTGCGGGACGGAATCCACGAGGTCGCGGCCTCGGGAATCTCGAGAGCTCGAGTGCGACGGCTCGGAGGTCGGATACTTCTCGTGGCCTACGGGACGTGCGCTCTGGCGGAGCACATGTTGGAACGGGACGACGCTTTCGTAGTGAAAAGCGTATTGGAGTCCCTTCGTTTCGCCGAGGTTGCGCGGCTTGACCACATCGACTCCACGCACGTGAAGCGTTGGACGTATGCCACGACGACCGGAACAAGCTCGGTGAGGAAGTGGTTCGATCCGGACGCGGACGCGTCGGGGAAGGTCGGCCCCCGTAGCGTCGCAGGCGACGCATTCGGAGACGGAACGGTGGAAGGAGCTTGGGAGTCCGGAGTGGCCGTAGCTCGCGCACTGGCGACCCAGCTCGGCCACTCCCGATTGCGACGCCATTCCATGATACCCGGGCCCTAGAGCACCGAACGGGTTGAATCCCGTCGGCTTTCGCCGGTTTGGGCGCCTCGCGTCGTCGCTCCTCCTCGGATACGAGAGTATCCGTCTTCGTCGCTCCTAGCGATGCTTGCTAACCCAGCGAAGTCCTCGGTCCGAAAACCCGATCGGTGCTCTAGGCGACCCGCTCTTGGGGCTACGCGCCGCGTCATCTGGCCATTGCCTGGGGCACGGGGGTCGAGCGCGTCGCCCGTCCGAACGCCCTCGGAACGGCAGTCCTGGAGCCGAACATGCCTTTCGAGCAAAAACGCTGCGCCTTTCAATTTTGGCTATACGCCGGGCCATTATTGGATATGGTTGTAGATTGAAAAGGAGTGTCCACTTGAGCCATCTACAGGAAACCATCGCCCGCCTCGCAACCGAGTTCGCCAACAGCGTGCTCCACGCCATTCGGAGCGCTCCGCTCTCCGAAATCATGCCCACGGGCGCCGTCGCTGCGCCAAAAGCCGCCGCCGCACGGGAAGCGGTCCGCGCGCCGGTTCGCGCAACTCCTGCACGCGCCGCTGCGCCTGCCTCCGCGGCCTCTTCTCGCCGCGGCGGACGTACTTCGGGGGTCGACATCGACAAGTCACTCGTCGAGCTTTTGGCTCTCCTCGGCAAGAGCCGAAATGGCGCTCAGGGCGGCGAGCTTCGCAAGGATCTCCGCCTCTCCAAAGGGCAGTTCCTTCGCGTCGCTGCTGCCGGGGTTCACTCGAAGAAGATTCGGCGCATCGGCGAGCGCCGCGGCATCAAGTACTTCTTGGTTTGAGCCGCTGCCGCATGCCCAACGTGTCGCGAGAATAGCCAGTCCACTCCCCCCAGGTTCCATGGTAACTCCATTGACCACTTCAGCACCGGGGGCGGGGTGGCGAGCGAAGTCGGTGTTCGGTGTGCGAATGCATCCGCGTCGAAGCGAACGGGAGTACTTGGTGGTTTGCGTGGGTTGCCTGGTAGCTCCGGTGACCAGTCGCGGTCGGATGAACCTGTCGTTCGGAGCGAAGACTTCATAGGGTGGGCCACCGGCGCTCCATTGGCGTTTTGGAGGCTCAGGGTGAGGCGCAAATCGAGCCTCTCGAGAGGTCGGAGAGCCGCGGTTCGACGGGGTTTTTCACGGCATGAGCCTTGCTCCTCCGTGTGCCGCATTCTCTCGTGGCATCCTGGAGGTCGGTATGGTGGATCGAAGCCGTTGTTCGCGCATGCTCGCGCCCGCGTTTTTTTGTGCGCTCGTAGGCTGTGCTTCGGACACTGGAGTCGAGCCAGCGGACGAGGGCGACTCGTCGGACGAAGCGCTCTCGACGGCTCCTTCGGCGCCTTCTCCTGCGCCACTCGATAGGACGCGCTTCCTCACGTGTCCGGTCAAGAACACGGCAGAGTCGAACGTCGCCAAGTTCCGCGGCAAGAACTACACGTACAAGACCGATCAAGAGGTCGGCTTTCGATCGTCCGGGTGGGAAGGTCGAGCCACCGTCGACGACCGAGCTCTCGATGGCCTCGTTCCAGCGAGCGATCGCGCTCTCGTCATCGACATTCGCCGCGTGAATGGGAAGCCGGCGTACGCCTACTTCGGCGCTCACGGAAAGATCCATGAGACGTACGAGCCGTGGAGCTCGGCGAAGTTCATGGCGGCCTCTGCAGCCATGGCTCGAGTGCGTGCGGTGAGCCAGGCGAAAGTTGGCGGGCCCTCGAACGTTGCCGTCGGCGCGGTGGGCAACCTCGTGACGGCGATGGAAAGCTATGCGACGGCTGGAGGCATTCCTGGAGCGTCGAACGAAATCGCCGGGTACTTTCTGACCGTGGCCGGGGCCGAGCGGACGAACGCGCTCTTTGGGGCCAACTGGCTGGCGCTGTCCGCGGACGAAAGCGGGTTTCGCATCTCGTCTTCCACGGGGAGGACGAACAGCGCTTGGGGAGCTGCGCCCTACGCTGCCGGAAATACGTGGACCATGCCGAACGGGCCGAGTGCTGCGGTGGTGCGCGACAGCAGAATGGTTGCCGACAAACCGATGTCGGCGCTTGCTCAAGGGGAATGGTTGAAGCGGCTCACCCAGCACGAGCTCTCGCCGGAGTCGTCGATGCCAGGGATCCAGAAGGGGGACCTCGACGTGCTGTTTTACGGGGCGCCTGGCACCGCAAAACCCGGAGGCATGTTGGCCGGAGTATCCAACTACGTAGCGAACGCCATCGTCGGAACCTCCACCCTCGGCGAGGTCGACACGATTCGCAGGCTCGACCAGAAGAACGGCGGAAAGTCGAATTGGCGCATCTTCGACAAGGTCGGCTGGGGGGACAGCTCGGCGCGTTCACGGAGCGAGGTGGTTCTCGTATCCTACGCGTGCCTGCCGGAATTCGACGGGGGTCACGAGGTCGTGGTGGTGCTTCGCACGAGCATTCCACGTGCGTCGGTCGAGGCTGCCGGGAAGGTCGCCCAGACCACGATGAACGGGCTCGTCGCAGCCGCCCTCGAGGCGCGCTGAGGGCGGGGAAGGCCGTCCGCCGAGGACAGGTCCGTCGAAATCAGCGGCCTTGCTCGAAGAACAGGACCGCTGATTTTTGTGTCAGGCCTTGGGGCTGTCGGGCGTGCGCACGATGAGCACGGGACGCGTCGACGTACGAAGCACCGCTTCGGCGACACTTCCCATGAGGAAACGTGTGACGCCCTTTCGGCCATGCGTTCCCATGACCACCAGATCGGCGTCGATGTCGCGCGCCACGTTCTCCACCGCTTCGCGCGCGTCGCCGTTTTCGAGGCGCGTCCTCACGTCGATTCCTTTCGCCTTGCAGCGTGCGGCCAGATCGACGAGGGCCTGATCCGCGCCAAGGACGATCTGCTCGGCGATGTCGGCGGCAAGCACGAGCGTCCCGTCGGGCACACCCAAGACGGGAATTTCGTAGACGTGGAGCACGGTTATGGTCGCTTCGAGCTTCCTCGCGAGCTCGAGCGCGTATTCGAGCGCGCGGTCCGCGTTGGGGCTGAAGTCGGTCGGGACGAGGATGTTTTTCGGGGGGATCATTGGACGTGGGCTCGGTGGTCGGTCGGTGGGTATGGACTGCGGTCAGTATCGGCAGCTTCGCACCGCTTGGCCATTCTCTCGTGCCGTGTCGTGGACGAAAGGTGCAGGGAGGTTGGCGGCGCGCAGACGCGGCGTTTTTCTTCGTCGAGCCGCAGATTTCGCGTGACTCGTCTCATGGGGATTTTGGTGGTGGTGCGTCCCACAGACGAATGCAGAGATCGTCGGTGGCGTGACGTACGGCGAGCACTGGTGCAATAGGAGCTTCGGCAGGGATCGAAGGCGATTTCGGGGCGAGGGAAAGCGACAGGGATCGTGTCTCGGCGTCCAATCCACACAGGCGGGCCTCGGCGCGAACGATGGGTTGCTCACGATTCGAGGCGACGATTTGGATGCGCCCGAGGGTGAGGGGCGTTCCGCCGGGCGTACCGAGGCGCACGCGAACTTCGCGGGCTCCAGTTCCGTCGTCGACTGGAAGCGGGTAGAGTGCACGTATCCGGAGCTCGGCCATTCCGTCCGCGGATGCGGTGCGGAACTGGGCCTCGCGGGCGTGTAGGATGACGCCCGCCATTTTGGAGCGACCGATGAGAGGGTGAGCGCTGTCCGGACAACGGGGGGCGCGGTCGTAGGTGACTATCTCTCCGGCGTCAGACTCGCTTGGTTCGAGCTCCCCGTCCGCAATGTGGTGGAGCCTTGCATCGAGGGCGAGCGGGGCGCCGGGAGCACCATGCGCGACGTAGAGGTCGAGGTCGCCGGATTTCCAGTCGCCTCTCGGCAAAGTGATGGCATGCGTGACGACGACGCTGTCTTTTTCCACCCGAAGCTTCACCCGCGCGATGCTCGGCAAGAACGGGAGAGGGCCGACGGGGCGAGGCGTAGCCGCGTTGGTTTCGGTGGTCTTGACGACGGATGCGCCGACCAAGACCCCGCAAAGGATGGCAAAGGTCGTGACGCGAGCGTGGCGCATGCCTTCTGCGTGGAGCCGGAGACTCATCCGAGGATCCTCTCGAATCGCTTGGCGACCGTCTCGATGACCTGATCGAGGTCGGGTGCCTCGGGGTCGAGCAAGGTCGTGGCCAGTGCGGGGAGGGCGAAGCGTGACGAAAAAGCGCGAGCGGCTCTCGGGTTTCGATACCAGTCCTCGTCGAACGCTCCGACGAGGCGATCGTGAGCTTCCAAGCTCGTCAAGAGCGCGAGCCATCGTGCGGGCTCGTCGTCCGTCGGGCGTGGGGAGAGGAAGCCCAGGCGAGCGTACGGACCACCCGTTGCCGCGTCGATCTCGGTCACGCGCTCGGAGACACCTTCGGTGGCGACGAGCATGGCGAGCGCGCGCGATCGAGCCGAAAAAAGAAGGGAGATGGTGAGCTCACGCGAGGTGTCCTGCGCGCTTCCGCGGCTGGTTCCGAGCTCGCGGACGAGAAAGGGGATGCCGGTGAGCGCGAGCGCGAAGAGCGCTCCGGTTCGGTGGGCGTCGACGAACTGGGGATCGTGTGCGAGCACGAGGGGCGCATAGCGCAAGGATTCTTGGCGATGGAGCGCTTCGCCGTAGCTCGCTACGGCACGTAGGAAGCTTCCGGCGCCGAGGGGAGTCGGTCGCGAGAATCCTTGAGCCTTTTTGTCCGTGAGGCCGGAAAAACAACGGGCGATCCACTCGCCCGTGAGGCGCGCGGGCCAGTCGGCGCCGCGCGTGTCGCGGGCGATCGAGGCGCGCCAGGTGTCCACCGGTGCGAGCCCGTCGCGCGAGGTTCTCGCGCGATGGGCCCGCGTCAAGATGGCCTTCGCGATGGGCTCGGTCGCGCGCAGGAAGCGCGCGGCCGAGGCCACCAAGGTTTCCTGGGATACCGCGGGGAGCTCGTCGTCCGGCGCGGCCCGCGGCCGCTCGGGCGACAGCTCGCTCGCGAGCGCCTCGATGAGCTCGGCGGACACGGTGAGCACGAGGCGTGAGGACGACGCGGACGCGGAGGCCGTGCCTTCGGCGGACGCCGAAGGTACGGCCTTCGCGTACCCTGGGTCACGATGTACGAGGGCGCGGCCGAATCGGCCGGGACGGCCGAGTCGGCGCGCGACCTCGTCGAGGCGCGAGCGTCGCTCGTCACGTGCCGCGCGGACGCGCGGCGCGTGACGGGCGGCGCGGTCCGCGTCCACGAGAGCCGCGGCCGGCGCATCTTCCGCGAGGAGCGCGAGCAGAGCTTCGCGCGCGAAGCTCTGCTCGGGCTCTTCGCGACCTGGGGCGCGAGGGGGGCGTGGGGCCCGGGACCCGCGGCTCGAGGCCGACGGAGGCTCGCGCATCGCGCGAGCCTCGTCGGCCTCGAGGTCCCACGCGATGCGCACTTGGGTGAGCTCCGCGACCCAGCGGGCCGCCGAGGCGCGTAGCGCCTCGTCGGCCCGCGACGTGGGTCGCGCGAGCAACGCGGCATACGTGCGTTGCCCTGCGACGTGACGGAGGGTGTCGAGGGGACCCAGGTCGTCCCGTGCGGGCAAGGGCCCCATGACGAGCGCACGACGTGCGAGCCGCAAGGCTCGTACGGCGTGCGCGAGGTCGCGGGTCAAAGTCTCGAGATCTTCGACCGAGGGCACACTCATCCGTGAATCGTGCTCCGTTCGGCGTTTCCGGCCATTTTGGCAACGATGCGCCCCTCGGCTTCGGCGAGCGAGGACAGGCGTCGCGCGACCATCGCTTCGTCCCCGCGGGCCGCCTCGAGAGCAAGATCGCGGTACGTGCGAAAGTGCCTCGCTTCGCAGGCAAAAAGCTCGTCGTAGAACGTGCGCAAGGTTTCGTCGTGCGCGACGACCGCCGCCAAGAGCTTGAACCTCTCGCACGAACGCGCCTCGATCACCGCAGCGGCGAGGAGACGGTCGACGAGCAGTGGCGTTCCGTCCCGTGGGAGAGACTTGCACACTGCACGCAACTCGGCGGCATACACGTCGACCGGAGGATGGCCGAGCCCGACTCCACGCGCCTCGAGGAAGTCGACGACGCGATCGAAGTGGTCGAGCTCTTCGCGTGCAAGTGCAGTGAGCGCGCGCACCAGCGACAAATTCGTGGGGTGACGGGCGACGAGCGACAGCGCATGGCTCGCGGCCTTCATCTCACAGTGTGCGTGGTCGACCAGCACACCCTCGAGATCGCGAGCGGCCGCGGTCACCCACTCCGGGTCGGTCGGCGTCGTGAGGCACAGCATGACGGCCGAGGAGTAGCACAGCTAGAGCGCCGAACCGCTTGATGACCGAGGATTTTCGCCGAGTTGCGAGCCGTGCGAGGCGCGACGACGAGTCCTACTGCTGCTAGGCGAG
>JAYUKI010000534.1:0-4164 GCA_043764595.1 Myxococcales bacterium
CGAGATCTCGCCCATGACCGGCGGCGCGTCGACGCGAAAGTACTTTCGTGTCACCCCGCAGGCCGGCGGGAAAAGCATCGTCGCCATGTTCGTTCCGGACGGCCCCAAACCCGAGGAAGTCCACAACGGCGGCGAGTCCGACCGTTGGCCTTTCCTCGAGGTGCGCGACCTCCTGGACGCGCGTGGCGTCGACGTTCCCAAGGTTTACGCCGAGGATACGGCACACGGCTGGATCCTGGTCGAAGACCTCGGCGAAGACACGCTCGCCAACTACCTCACGCGGGCGCCCTCCGAGAAAGCTGCGCTCTACACCTGTGCGGTCCGTGATCTGGCGGAGGCTCAGGCCACTCTCGCCGAGCTTCCGAAGGGCAGCGTTGTGGCGGCCCGCTCGTTCGATTTCGAGCTCCTCCGCTGGGAAATCGAGCACTTTCGCGAGTGGGGCCTCGACGCGCGCAAGAAGTCCCTCTCGCCCGAAGACGCCGCGGCCTTCGCCACCATCGCCGACAAGCTCGCGAAGCGTGTGGCAGACCTTCCGCGTGGCTTCACGCACCGGGACTACCAGTCCAGGAACTTGATGGTACGCGACCAGTCGAAGAAGGCTGGAAAGCCCTACGGGCTCGTGTGGATCGACTTCCAGGACGCCCTCCTCGGCCCGCGCGTCTACGATCTCGTCGCCCTCCTGAACGACAGCTACCAGACGTTCGATCGCGCCTTCGTCGAGGCTCGCCTCGCCGAATACGCGGACGCCGCAGGCCTCGATGCCGCGAGCCGCGAGCGCCTCACGTTCGAGTTCGATCTCGTGACGGTGCAGCGCAAGCTGAAGGACGCCGGACGCTTCGTCTTCATCGATCGTCAGAAGAAGAACTCGAACTTCTTGAAGTTCGTGAGCCCTACGGTCGCCAAAGTGGGCACGGCGCTCGAGCGCCTCGCCCCGAACGACGACGACATGCGGGCCCTCCACACGATCTTGAAGCGGGTCGTCGGAGACGAGCTGGAGAAACGCTAGGTCGATAGCCGTCGGATTTCGTGAGCTTGGCGAGCTGCGCCACGACCGGCGACGATGGATGGTCTTTCAACCTATTGGCGCACGAGCCACGAAGAGCTGAGATTGGTCGACATGCGAAGAGGCAGTGACGCGTCTCGAACGGTTCACGTCCATCCGAACGGGCTCGTCCTCCAAGGCAAACCCGCCGTCGTCCCGCTCGTGTCCGGCTCGATGCACTATTGGCGTCACGATCGCGCCGATTGGGCTCCGGCCCTCGATGCGCTCGTGGCCATGGGAATGCGCCTCGTCGACATTTACGTGCCCTGGGGAGTCCACGAGATCCGCCAAAATCACTTCGATTTCGGCGCTCGCGACCCTCGGCTCGACGTTCGCGCGTTCGTCAAAATGGCGGAGGAGCGTGGCCTCTACGTCATCTTGAGGCCGGGGCCGCACATCAACGCGGAGCTCTCGTACTTCGGTGTCCCCGAGCGTGTGGTCTGGGACCCCGCCTGCCAAGCCCGCACGCCGAAGGGCAATCCGGTCATCTTGCCGATGGTGCCGGTCGCCTTTCCCGTTCCCAGCTACGCGAGCGACGCTTTCCACGACGAAGCCGCCGAATGGGTACGTGCCGTCGGGCGCGAGCTCTCGGATCTCGTCTATCCGAACGGTCCCATCGTTCTCATCCAAATCGACAACGAAGGCGCCCTCTATTTCCGGGACGGTCCCTATGACCAAGACTACCACCCGGATGCGATTCGGCTCTTTCGTCAGTTCTTGAGGGACAAGTACTCGGGAATCGTGGAGCTACGCGAGGCTTGGCGGGAAGAGGGCGAGGCTCAGTCGTTCGCGAACGCCTCACCGCCCACGCGCTTCGATGCCAAAACGCCTGACGATCTGGTGCGCCACATCGACTGGATGGAGTTTCACGAGCACTTGCTCGGCGAGGCCATGATTCGTTTTGCCGAGGTATCGCGGGAGGCCGGCTTTTCCGCCATTCCGACCTCCCACAACTTGCCACCAGGCGAGGCCGCCACGGCGCTCAACCCAGGACGCATCTCGAAGGTCGTCGATCTCCTGGGCCTCGACTACTACCACCCCGCCGAGCCCGGCGCGCACATGACCCTGCTCCGGCGTACGACCGAGCTTGCCACGCGGGCCGAGGGCTTCTCCGGGCCGCCGTTCGCCGCAGAAATGGGCGCTGGTTATCCCCCCATTTTTGCCCCGCTCGACGAGCACGACTCGATCTACACGCTGCTGGCCGCAATGGCCTACGGCCTGCGTGGGTACAACCTCTACATGGCCGTCGACCGCGAGCGCTGGATTGGCGCGCCAATCGACTGCCACGGAGTGCCGCGGAAGCTCGCGGACTCGTACCGCAAGATCAACGCGCTCTTCGAGACCGTGAAGCTGCACGAGCTCCGCCGCCGCGTCCCCGTGCGTCTCGTGGTGCCGCGCGCCCTCCGGCGTCTCGCGCGCGCGACCCACGCGTTCGGGCCGGTCACGCCCGCGTTCTTCAACGTCGTGGGCATCGGATTTCGCGAGTCGTGCCTCGAAGACGAGCTCGGAACCGGCGAGGTTCCCACCATCGCGGCCGAGGCCTTTCTCCACGCGTTCGAGCGCGCCCTGCTCGCACGAGGAGTCGCGTTTGCTTATGCAGGCGGAGACAGCCTCGAGGAGTCCACGCGCGGCGCGGCCTGGGTCGTTTGTGCGAGCGTCGCGGGCATCAAGCCCGAGCTCTTCGAAAGGCTGCATGATGCACGGAAATCGGGCGTGGCCGTAACCATCGGGCCGCGTGTTCCGACGCGCGATGGCCACATGAGGCCCATGGCCACGCCGCACGACATCGAAGGATTCGAGCTCTGTTCGCTCACCGATCCGACCGAGGCCGACTTCCTCGTGGCCGAGCACGTTCGCTCGCTCTCGCTCCCGACCTATCCCGTGAGCCCCTCGTCGTGTTTCGTCACGGTCCACGAGGACAAGCTCGGAGTGGCCCGGGTGGTGTTCGTGATGAACCCCACCGACGCGCGCGTCGAAGCCACCTTCCCAGTAGCCAAAGTGCTCGGCCTGCGCGACCTCCTGGCCTCTCAGGTCACCGAGGTCCTCGTGCCCGAATCGGGGGCCTTTACCGTCGAGATGCCGCCACGAACGGTCAAAGTCTTCGCCGCCGAGTGAATCCGCTCCGGGCTGCGCTCAGAAGGTGTAGCGAATCCCTGCCGCGGCGTCCCAGGCGAGCCCCGGAGTGGCTGTCGCCGACGCTTTGGCGAGGCTGGGCGCGAACCGTGGGCCACCCGAGATGCCGAGCGCAAAGTGCCTATTCACGGCGTACCATTCGAGCCCGAGACGTCCGTCGAGCGAGAGACCCAACGACTCTAGCTTCGTGTAGCCATAAACGGCAAGGGCACGCTCGGGCACGTCGGCCACGATGGCGCCGATACCGGGCTGAAGAAATAGCGCCACACGCGGAGTGACGTGCACGGTGACGCGCAGGCCCCCGCCAAATCCGAAAATCGGGAAAGCACGAGTGCGTGTCTTTCCATCTCCGCTGGTGGTGGTGAAGGCAAGCTCACCCTGACCGTAGAGCATGAGCCAATCGAAAATCTCGTAACCGAGCTGGACGTTCGCGAAAGGCGCCGTGGTCACGAGCTGCGCGATGTCGCCCGTGAAGCCGAAGACGCCAATGCGCGAGTCCAGCACCACTCCCTTCTTTCGGGGTGGTGGGGGCGGTGCTTCGTCGAACTCCACCGTCTCGGTGGATTTGGCGTCGCCGCGGGTGTTCGCCGTTCCGGAAAGGTCGACTTTCCCAAGCTCGGCGTCTGCCGCACGAGCAGGCAAAGCCGCCGAAGCGGAGGCAAGAATCACGGCGCAGAACGCCACCTTGGAGCGCACCCAGCCACGATACACGAATCCGTCGTGCGAGCGTCCGTGAGACGCGCGAGACGTAAGACGACCCGAGACGTAGGGAGTCATCCGACATTTCTCGGCCTTCAATCCGGGAAGAGCTCGTTCCATCGGATCCACGCTTGCCCAGCGACGGCCCCGACGAGGTCGCTCAAGAGCTCCCCTCGCGCGAGGAGGCCAAGGCGTGTGCCCGTGCCGAACCGGAGCATGAGCATGCGGTTCTGACGGTACCGCTCGAAGGCGGCCGCGTGCTCGCGAAAGACGTAGCTTGCGCCGAGCGC
>JAYUKI010000535.1:0-1244 GCA_043764595.1 Myxococcales bacterium
CTTGAGCACGCCGTAGACCATGGTGTAGCCGAGGGCGACCAAGGCAATCATGGCGCCTTGCGTGAGGCCCGTGACGAGCGCATCGCCGACCTTGCCCACACCCACGGAGCGCGCCCAAACGGAGAGCAGCACCACCGTGAGCACGACGGCGGCGATCCGCACGGCACGCGTGATGCGCGCGGCGGGAATGTGGGAGCCCTGCGTTGCCGAGGTGGTCACGGGAACCCTCAGTGGCTCATGAGCTGGGCGGTGTACTTGAACTTCTTGTCTTTGATCTGCACGACCACGATGGGCTTGTTGGCGTTGTGGTCTTTGTCGATCGTGAGCGAGCCCGTGGCTCCAGCGAAGTCCTTGGTCTCGGCGAGGGCGACCTTGATGGCCTCACGCGTGGGCTCCGGGGCGCGCTTCATCGCATCGAAGAGGAGCTTGGCGGCGTCGTAGCCCTGGGCAGCGAGGCTCGTGGGCTCCTTCGGCTTGCCTTGATACGTGTATTTCGCCTTGTATGCGGCGACGAACGAGGCCGAGTTCGGCCAGGGGACGTCCGGGGCGTAGTGGTTCGTGAAATACGCGCCCTCGAGCTCTGCGCCTGCGCCGTCGATGAGCTCGTGCGAGTCCCAGCCGTCTCCACCAATGAACGTGGTGCCCGGGATGCCCGCCTGCTTGGCTTGGCGCGCGATCTGCACCATTTCGTTGTAGTATACAGGCACGAAGATGAGCTCCGGCTCCTTCGACTTGAGCTCGGAGAGGTACGTCGTGAAGTTCGTTTCGTTCTTCTGGTAGCCCTTGTCGACGACGATCTCGCCGCCGAGCTTCTTGAAGTGGTCCTTGAACGAATTCGCGAGGCCGGACGAGTAGTTGTCTTGGGCGGCGTAGAAGAGACCGACCTTCTTTTTCTTGAGCGTTTCCCACACGAAACGGGCGGCGACGTCGCCCTGCTGGTCGTCGGTGAAGCACACGCGGAACACGTAGTCGCGATCCTTCGTGACCTCGACGGCCGTGGACGAAGGCGTGACGAGCGGCACCTTCTTCGTGTTCGCGATGAGCCCGCCGGCCATGGTGCGGCTCGAGGCCACTTCACCGAGGATGGCGAGCACGTTGTCGCGGTCGATGAGCTGGCGAACCTTGTTCGACGCCTCTTGCGGCAAGGACTTGTCGTCCTCGAAGAGGACCTTGACCTTCTTGCCCTTGATGCCGCCGGCCTTGTTCAGCTCCTCGAGGGCGAGCTCGATGCCTTCCTTCGTGTC
>JAYUKI010000536.1:0-4161 GCA_043764595.1 Myxococcales bacterium
TTCTCCTGGCTCGGCTCGTACCGCCCAGCGCGGGGAGCCTAGGGTCGCGCACGAGGCGCACCTTTCATCGAAACCCCGAGATAGCGCTTCCTTGCCGTCGCGCAAAGGCCAAAAAACCGAGTCGAACGGTGAGACGCGACAGAGCTCGGCACGAGCCGCGAAAGCGCGACAGCGCTGCCATGGCCGAAAAAGTGCCCGGTTCGAGCCCTCGACGAGCCCTCGAAGCGCGTCGGACACGCAAATGCGCCTCGGATAACATCAGGCTCGTCGGCGCCTCGCACACCCCTAACGACAGGATCCCGATGTCTGCCCAGCTCGCGAAAGACACCTATTGTTCGTACTGCGGAAAGGCCTTCACCACCTCCGGCTACCCGCGAACGTGCGAAGGCTGCAGCACGGTGATCTGGTCGAACCCCATTCCCGTGGTGGTCGCGCTCCAGCCCGTGCGCCTCAACGGGAAGAAGGGCTTGCTCACCGTCCGCAGGGCCATCCAGCCTCGCAAAGACCTGCTCGCGCTCGTCGGCGGCTTCCTCGAAGACCACGAGACCTACCGCGACGGCGGCGCGCGCGAGATGCGCGAAGAGACCGGCGTGATCGTCGAGCCGAGCTCCCTCCGCCCGTTCTGGTTCACGTCCACCGATCCGCGACCCAACCGCGTGCTCCTGTTCGTCGAAGGCGATCCGCTCGAAGCGAGCGCGCTGCCGCCCGCCGTCGTGAACGCCGAGACGTCCGAGCGAGGTCTCGTCTTCGGTCCACGCGGCCTCGCCGAAGTGTTCGCCTTTCCGCTCCACGCACGCGCCGCGGAGCGCTGGTTTTTGGCGCACGGAATCGAAGGAGAGCACCAGTTCGTAGCCGTGTGACGCGGGCATGAACGTCGGCCATGAGCGAAGCGCTCTGCGAAGTGACCATAGCGTGGAGGTGAGTGTGTGCGGATACTCGGATTCATGAAGCTCGTTCGCTCCGCCGTCGCCCTTGCCCTCTTCGCGCTCGGCGCTTCGGCCTGTTCGGCCGCCGAGCCCGAGCCCTCGGATCCGGGCGCGACCTCGGAGGACGAGCTCGTCGGTGGGCGCCTCGAGACGGCATGGCCCGCCGCAGGCTACCTCGCGCACGGGACCACGCGCGACGCGGCGGAAAAGGCCAAAGTGTCGTGCGGCGCCACCCTCGTGGCGCCGAACGTGGTCGTGACCGCGGCCCACTGCGTGCTGACGGCAAGAGACGACGTATGGGTCTTTGGCACCGGCGATCTGGCCTCGAAAAAGCCCATTCAGGTCGTCTCGCGCAAGATTCACCCGAAGTTCCACGAAGCCCCGCAGAGCGCCGTGGACGTTCGGTACTTCTTGAAAAACTTCGACGTGGCCACCCTCGTGCTCGCCGAGCCCGTGACGGGCGTGGTGCCCGCCGTGCTGCCCACGGAGAAGACCTCGATCGGCTGCGGCTACCGCGCGCTCGGCTACCGCGCCGAGGCCTCCGGAACCAAGCGTCGAAGCACTCGCGCCTGCGTGGAGTTTCGCCTGGAGCTCGGTGGCGATCCCATCTTCGAGGTGCACCCCATGGGCCTGTCGGCGCTCTGCCACGGCGACGGCGACGAAGGCAGCCCCCTCGTGCTCGATCGGAACGACGGAACCGCCCCCGTGCTCCACGGCGTGTACGTGGGCTCGGTCACGCAGGGTTTCACGGACTGCCGAAGAGGCACGCAGTTCCTGAATGGCTACGAAGCGATGGTCGGCTTCCGCGAGTTCGTCGAAGAAGGCATCGAAGAAGGCAAGAAACGCTGACTACCTTCGCGGAAACCCCGCGGCCCGAACGCTCGGACGATGCGGGAGCGTGACCTCGTCGCCGGGGCGCGCGGCAATGGCGATCGTGGCGGGCGGCTCGAACGTGAGCGGTGCGAGCGGGCCGCCGACCTTGTCGTAGAACTTGGCGGCCACGCGGGCGAAGCGCTCGTCGCCGAGGGTCTCCCAAACACGACGCCAGGTGCACGACTCGCGCAGCGCCACGACGAACTGCTCGGCGCTGTGGAACGTGAGCGTATGGCGCACCACCGTGTGCCGCACCATCGACAGCTCCGCTTCGAAGAACATCTTCTCCATGCTCTCGCGGCTCGCGAGCACACGGTGGCTGTGGCGCGCGACCTCGGGCTCGACCTCACGAAGGATGTCCCCAAGTTGCTCGAAGGGATCGTCGATCTCGGCCGGGCCCCACGCGATAATCCCCACTTTGCCGTGCGCCGCAAGACCGCGCGACCACGACCGCAGAGTGAGCTCGCGCTCGACGATTTGCCACAAGCCAAAGGCGCACACGATGATGTCGTACGGTCCTTGAGGAACGGCGGCCGCGTCGGCCTGTGCACACTGCACACGTTCCCCGAAGCCCGCCTTTTTCACCTGCTCGTGGCAAATCTCGACCATGCGCGCGCTCGCGTCGGTGGCGAGCACCTGCCCTTTTTCGCCGACCGCCCGTGCGACCGCGAGCACCTCGTTGCCCCCCGGCCCGGAGCTCGTGACGAGCGCGCGCGCCGCTTCCGGGATCGCGAGCTCACGCACCAGGTCCAGGTGGTAGGGCAGAAAGCGAGGAATCCAGTGTTCGAGGTATCCGTCCGCGGCGCGGTCCCAAGGAGTGCCCATACGCCCCGAGCAGCATACTCGGTTCGCAGAGGGGTGCTCGAGGATCGGGCGCTAGCTCACATCGCGGCGCGGAGCACCAGGAGCACGACGGCAAGCCCGACGCCCACGGCCAAATAGATGCCAATGGCGGTCGCGTTCGACTTCCCCGTGGTGCCGTTGAAGCCAAGGCCGCACCCATTGCACACGTGATGATTCAAGAGCTTCGGCCCAAGCAGCCCGCCCCACCACGTGAAGCTGGGTTTGTGGACGTTCTGGCCCTGGCACTGCGGACAAGTGGGCATTCCGTAGGGGTTCGGAAGCGGGTTGCTCATCGGCGCTTGAGGAGGCGTGTAAGGGTTGTGCGACATGCCTCGATGGTACGAAACCCAAGCCCCAAGTGTTCCCTCATCGACGCAAACCGTGCACGTTCCCGTTCCCGCTCCCGTTCTCGAAGGGAACCAAGTCTTCGGGCCGGGTCGAGGCCGAGTCTGCGTCCCGTTCGCGACGCTCTCCCGTCAAAGACTTCCGCAGGGTGACAAGTCTTCGGGCCGGGTCGAGGCCGAGTCTGCGAGGTCGAGACCCTTGCAGACTTCGTAGCGAAGCGGAGAAGTCGAGGACTCTCAGGCCCGTTCGCTCGCAGGAGCTCGAGGGGCTGCGCCCCTCGAACGAGAAGGGGCTGCGCCCCTCGAACGAGAAGGGGCTGCGCCCCTCGAACTTTAATGGTGGCCGAGCACGCCCGAGAAGTACGCGGCCCCTGCGGCGGCCGCGAGGACCACGGTCACCACGATTCCAATGGTCGCGGCACCGAGGCCACCTTTGGCCTCGCCCCCCGCGGACGGAGCTCCCGCGACTTGCGCCGAGGGCGGACCTTGCGGCCCAGGAGTCGCCGAGGGGAGCTGCTGCTGGCCGAGCACCAACGGAGTGGCCTTGTTGCTCACCGCGACCGGAGCCATCCGCGACTGCGAGGGCACTTCGGGCATTTCCTCGTCTTCGAGGGCCGAGAGGTTTCCGTCGGCGAGGTTCGGCAGCGAGTCGGCGATGGACACGGCGGGCGTGCGCGGGATGTCGCCGCCGAGATTGAGCTCGTTCGCCCAGTTGGTCGGATCGACGAACGATCCACCGTGAATGGGCTGTGCACCGGGCTGCTGGGCCGCTTGCGCGTCGGGGTCCTCGTCCTCGCGAAGGGACGTGAACTCGAACAGGGCCTCTTCGATGAGCTTGTCGATCTTGGAGCCCTGCGGCGCGCGAACCTTCTCGCGCTCGCGCATGGCGACCGCCACGATGTCCGCGATGTCGAAGGTGCTGACCGCCGCGCCGTTCGTGAACAAAAACCGCGTGAGGTCCTGGCCGAGCTCGCGCGCCGACTGGTAGCGGGCGTGCATGTCCTTCGCGAGAGTGCGGTTGACGATGCGCTCGAGCTCGCGCGGGACGCGAGGATTGATCTGCGAGACGCTCGGAATCTGTGCATCTTGCACGCGCTTGACGGTCTGGTAGTCCGTCTCGCCCATGAAGAGGCGCTGCTGGGTCAGAAGCTCCCAGAGGATGATGCCGACGGCGA
>JAYUKI010000537.1:0-1242 GCA_043764595.1 Myxococcales bacterium
TCCTTCGCCCAAGAAGGCCGACGGCTCGAGCGACGCGGCACGCGAGTCGCTCTACGGCTACCTCATCGGGAAGCCGGTGGACGGCGCGAGCCTTCCGCAACTCGTTCGAGCTTTCGAGGAGTTCAAGAAGGGTCACTCCGAAGGCGCGAGCGTGCCGGAGGTCCCCTTCGAGATGCTCACGGCGCTCGAGCTCACGAAGGAACACTGGACGAGCATCGCTCGGACGATGTCCTGGACGCAGACGCGCATGAACTTGAACACCCTCTTGCGAAAGGGCGTGTTCGAGTCCCCCGAGCTCGTCGAGCTCGTCGCAGCGCGCCTTCGTGATCCGGTCGCGGTGAAGAAGGCACGGGCGTTCCCGTACCAGCTCCTCGCGGCCTTCAAGGCGGCGAACGGCGCCATGCCGGTCGCCATCACGAATGCCCTCCAAGACGCCCTCGAGATCGCGACGGAAAACGTTCCCGACGTTCCCGGCAAGATCTACGTGTGTCCCGACGTGTCCGGATCCATGCAAAGCCCGGCGACGGGTCAGCGTGGAAGCGCGACCTCGGCGGTTCGTTGTGTGGACATCGCGGGTCTCGTGGCCGCGTCGCTCATGCGAAAGAACCCCAGCGCCGAGATCGTCCCGTTCAGCGACGACGTCGTGACCATGCCGCGGGCGCTCAACCCGCGGGACTCGGTGATGACGAATGCCCAGTACCTCGCATCCCTCCCCTCGGGCGGAACGGCGTGCGCGGCTCCCCTTCGTCACTTGAACGCACGGGGCAAGAAGGGCGATCTCGTCCTCTATGTCTCGGACAACCAATCGTGGGCGGACTTCGGGCTCTCGGGCCTCCCGCCTACGCGCGGAACCCCGATGGCCGAGGAGTGGGAACGCTTCCGGGCACGCAACCCGGGCGCCAAGCTCGTCCTCGTGGACATCCAGCCCTACGCGCACACGCAGGTCGCAAATCGCGCCGACGTCTTGAACGTCGGTGGATTCAGCGACGCCGTCTTCGAGGTCGTCTCGCTCTTCGCAAAGGGCGAAACGGCGCACTTCGTCGACGCCATCCAGGGCATCAAGCTCTGAGATCGTACCGGCCCAGTAGCCATTGATTTTCGACGGACACGAAGAACATCCATGGACTACTGGACCGGCCCGACATGCCATCTCCCTCGGAGGGAGCGCCCCCTCGTAGCGGGCGCCAACTCGGTTCGACCCCGAGAGGTGGCTCCCGGCGAATGCTTGTGAGGACTACACCC
>JAYUKI010000538.1:0-1242 GCA_043764595.1 Myxococcales bacterium
CAGCCTCGACCTCGGCGTGCGCGGCTACATCGTAGAAACCCGGCATGCGGTCACCGCATGGGACTTCAATTCTGGCCTTATCAAGAGCGTCGCGTTCGCGCTGGTCATAGCCCTAATCTCCTGCCAACAAGGCTTCTCTGCCGAAGGTGGAGCGGAGGGCGTCGGACGCAAGACCACGTCGTCGGTGGTCACCTCGCTCTTCGCACTCGTCATCGTGGACACCCTGTTCACCATGGTCTTCCGAGCGTTCGACCTATGAGCGACCCGAAGGAACCGAAGAAGGAGGCGGGCTACCGAAGGCGTGACTCCCACACGGCCAAGGAGTCCGCGAACGACAAGCGCCCCATCATCACCGTGAGAAACCTCACGATGGGCTGGGGGGAGAAAATTCTTCAGGAAAACGCGTCGTTCGACGTACCGCGCGGCGCAACGTTCGGCATCCTTGGCGGCAGCGGATGCGGGAAATCGACCATGCTCCGCTACCTCATCGGCCTCGAAAAACCGATGGGTGGGACCATCGACATCGAAGGCATCGGCGAGCCCAACCTCGAGGTGGGTCGGCCTCGTTATGGCGTGATGTTCCAGTCGGGAGCTCTCTTCGGCTCGATGACGGTGGAAGAGAACTTGTCGCTCGCGCTCAAGCAATGGAGCAACGTCCCGGAAGAGTTCATCGCCGACGTCGTCGCGAAGAACCTCGCGCTCGTGGGCCTCGACGGTAGCCAAGCGAAGATGCCCTCGGAGCTGTCGGGAGGCATGAAAAAGCGCGTAGCCATCGCCCGGGCTCTAGCGCTCGAACCGAGCCTGCTCTTCCTCGACGAGCCCTCGGCCGGCCTCGATCCTGTGGCCGCGGCCGAGCTCGATGCCCTCATTCTGCGACTCAACCACGATCGCGGAACCACCGTCGTGATGGTCACCCACGAGCTCGAGAGCATCTTTGCCGTGATCAGCGACGCCATCTATCTCGACAAGGAAACGAAGACCATTCTGGCGCAGGGATGCCCTCGGGACCTGAAGACCGACACGAGCAAGCCCACGGTCCACGCCTTTTTCAACCGCACCCCGAGGAAAGACGCATGAGCCGAAAGACGAATCCCACGAAGCTCGGTTTGTTCGTGGTCGCCGGCCTCGTGGCCTTCATGGTGACCCTCGTGGTCTTCGGTGCCGGCACGCTCCGCAAGGAGACGCTCACGTTCAAGACCTTCTTCAACGAGTCGGTTCAGGGCC
The DNA here is from genome assembly GCA_043764595.1 of Myxococcales bacterium. Taxonomy (GTDB): domain Bacteria; phylum Myxococcota_A; class Polyangia; order Polyangiales; family Polyangiaceae; genus JAAFHV01. The sequence continues at coordinate 1,225 of JAYUKI010000538.1, forward strand.
TCGAAGTGGGCTCGCCAG
>JAYUKI010000539.1:0-4150 GCA_043764595.1 Myxococcales bacterium
CCGGCTTCGGTCGCGCTCCAGTGGAAGAGCGAGATGCAGCGAAGGTTCGGTCTTTCGTTCGAGATTTACAGCAAGGCGTTCGTGGCCAAACGAAGGCGCGAGCGAGGCTTCTCGGTGTTGCCCTTTTCGACGAGCTCGCGCTTCATTCTTACGTATCCGCTCTTGCGAAGGCCGGAATACAAGGAGCCGCTCTTTCAGTTTTTGGGCGACCGTCGCAAGAAGTCCCTTCTCATTCTGGACGAAGCCCACACAGCGGCGCCGGCCACGTCGCTCCGGTATGCCGTCGACTCGAAGGTCACGAAGACCGTGAGGGAGCTGGCCCCGCGCTTCGAAAATAGGCTCTTTCTCTCGGCGACTCCCCACAACGGACACTCGAATAGCTTCTCGGCCTTGCTCGAGATCTTGGACAATCAGCGGTTCACGCGCGGCGTGCCCGTCACGTCCGAAAAGCAGCTCGAGCCCGTGATGGTGCGGCGCTTGAAGTCGGACCTGCGGTCTCTCTCTGGCGCGGGCACCTTTCCGGAGCGGCGTGTCGTCCGGCTGGACGTGGGAGACAAAGACTCCCCCGAAGTGAGGCTCTCGGAGCTTTTGGCCCACTACACCGAGCTTGCCGCTCCAAAGAAGGGACGCGGACGCTTTCCGTTCATCAGCCTTCAAAAGCGCCTTCTGTCCTCGACCGAAGCCTTCGCGCGGACCCTCGAGAAACACGCCAAAGGTGTCCTCGAGCGGGCAGGGGCCTCCGAGGAAGAGGAAGGCGAGGACACGAGCGACGACGACGACGAGGACGAGGCCACGGCCATCGACGCGGCTTCCGTCGGCGAAGACGACGCGGGCGAGGAAATGGACGACGACGTCTTGCTCGAGCGTCTCGACGAAGAGACTCTGCGAACGAGCGCGTTGGCCACGAGCGCCAAGAGCCTCGACGGCAAGGCGCTCGAGCTCTTGGAAGAGCTTCGCTCGTTGGCGCGAAAGAGCCGCGCGAAGCCGTGCGGCAAGACCCGCGCGTTTGTCGCCTGGGTGAAGGAGAACCTGCTCGTCCAAAAGGGCGGAAAGGTGCAGTGGGGCTCGCGCCGCGTGCTCGTGTTCACTGAATACGTGGACACGCTCCGCATGCTCCAAGAGGCCCTGTTGGCGGCCCTTCCGGAGAGCGCGGGCAGTGCCAACGAACGTGTGCAGTCGCTGACGGGTCAGCTCTCGGAGGACGAACGCGAAGAGCGTCAGCGGGACTTCAACACGCACCCGGATGAGCACCCGCTTCGCATCTTGCTTTGCACTGACGCAGCACGCGAAGGCCTAAATCTCCAGGCCCACTGTGCGGATCTCTTTCACTTCGATTTGCCCTGGAACCCGGGGCGAATGGAGCAGCGAAACGGCCGCATCGATCGCACCCTCCAGCCCGCGCCCGAGGTGCGGTGCCACTATTTCGTCTATCCGGACCGCAAAGAAGATCTGGTTTTGGCGCGGGTGCTCGACAAGGTCGTGACCATTCGCAAAGAGCTTGGGTCGCTGTCGGCCGTACTGGACGACGCGGTGGCCAAAGCCCTGGAAAATGGCATCGACGCCACGACCGAGAGCGTGGTGGAGAAGCTCGGGAGGCCGGACGAAAAGGCCGAGGTCACGAAGCGCGAGCTCGAGGCCACGCGGAGCAGCCGCGAGGGTTTGGCCAAGCTAAAGAAAGAGACCGACGCTTCGGCCAAGGCCCTCGAGCGCTCCCGCGAAGGGCTTCGGCTCACGGCCGAGGCGCTGACCGAGCTCGTGGATCAAGGCCTGAAGCTGGCGGGGACCTCCGGGCTCGTGCCGGTGCCCGGCGAGAAAGGCGCGTATCGCCTGCCGGAGCTTCCTCAGAGCTGGACCGAGACGTTGGACTCTCTTCGTGTGGCACGAAAGAGGGACGAGTCTCTCTGGGACTGGCGCAAAAAGCCACTCTTGCCCGTCGTGTTCGAGGCCCCGGAGCTCTATGGGGACGCGCAGGCCCACCTTCACTTGGCGCACCCGCTCGTGCTGCGGATTCTCTCCAGGTTTCGCGCGCAAGGGCACTCGGCCCACGACTTGTCCCGCATCACGGTGGTGCGTTCGGCCGGGGCGGTCCCGCGCGCCGTGTGCTTCGGGCGACTTTCCCTCTTTGGTGAGGGCGCGCGCATTCTCCACGACGAGCTCGTGAGCGTCGCCGCGGATTGGCTCGAGGCCAAAGGCGAGGGGCACCTCGTCCGGTACGAAGAAGAGAAAGAACAGCGTCTGCTCGACGAGCTCGAGCGCCTCTGGGAAAAGAAGAACGACGTGCCCGCGGCCGTGAGCCAAAAGCTCGCCTTCGCGGCGCGGGACGACTTTTCCCGGATGTGGGTCGATGTTGCCGCCGAGGCCGAAGATTTGGCCAAGCGGGCCGAGCAGGCCCTGGCCACGCGCGGAAAAGAAGAGTCGCAGGCTCTCGAGCGCATTCTGGACGATCAGAAAGAGGCCATTGTGCGCGGCCTCGCGGATACCCAAATTCCGCTCTTCGCCGAAGAGTCGGCCGAGCGTGGCGAAGTGGCCAAACGCGAACGTGGCCAATGGAACGAAGAGCGCCAAGCCATGCGCGCGAGGCTCGCGGCCATCGACGAAGAAAAGCGGGTGGAGCCCGCCCAAATCGAAGCGGGCTATCGCATCCTGCGGAAGCGCCTGGTCCCGGTGGGCATGGTGTATCTGTGGCCTGAGACGCGGTAGGAAGCTCGCGGTCAGGGAGAGAGCCGGTGCGGAGGGAGGCGCTGCGTTGAAGTTTTGCAGTGGCTCTGGTAGTGCGTTTCTCGCGGAGGCGAAGATGGCGCGGATAGAAGGATTCCGAGTTCAAAACTACCGAGCCCTTCGGGACGTGACTCTCGGAAAGCTGTCGCAATCGCAAAACGACGAGCCGCTCACGCCGTTTACCGTCGTGATTGGCAAGAACGGTGTCGGAAAGAGCACCCTGTTCGATGCTTTTGGATTCGTCGCCGACTGCCTCACGCTCGACGTGGAAGCGGCGTGCGACGCCAAGCAGCGCGGCGGCTTCGAGCGGCTTCGCTCGAAGGGCTCCACCGATCCCATACGGTTCGAGATCTACTACCGCGAAGACGAGACCGAGCGCCCCATCACGTACGAGCTTTCGATTGACGTGGACGCTTCGGGTCGTCCATTCGTCGCGTCCGAGGCTCTCAAGCAAAGGCGCAAAGGGCAGTCCCATGGTCGTCCCTTTCCCTTTTTGAAGCTCCGTAAGGGCAAAGGCAAAGTCTGGGCGGGGGAGGAAGCCGTCGAGCAAACGGGCGAGGAGGACTCCGCGCACGAAAAGGTCGAGCTCACCGATCCGCGCGAGCTTGGAATCGGAACGCTCGGCACCCTCAAGGCCCATCCTCGAATCAAGCGCTTCAGGGACTTTCTCAAAGGCTGGTACCTCTCGTACTTCTACCCGGACGCTGCCCGAAGTCTGCCCACCGCCGGGCCACAGAAGCACCTCAACGTGCACGGCGACAACATCGGCAACGTGGTCCAGTTCATGGCGCGCGAGCACAAGGGAAAGTTCGCGGGCATCCTAAAGAGGATTGCGTCGCGGATCCCCGGCATCAAGAACATCGACACCAAAGTTACGGACGACAGCCGGCTCTTGCTCCGTTTCAACGACGGGGGCTTCAAGGAGCCCTTCTACGCGCAGCAAATGTCGGACGGCACCTTGAAGGTGTTCGCGTACCTCTTGCTGCTCGAGGATCCCGATCCTCCGCCTTTCATCTGCATCGAAGAGCCCGAAAATGGCCTCTACCACAAGCTCCTCGAGACGCTCGCTCGGGAGCTCCGTGGCCGCGCCGACGGGAAGCCCGGGTCCCCGCAAATCTTCGTGACCACCCACCAGCCCTACTTCGTCGACGCGCTCGCCCCGGAAGAGGTGTGGCTGCTCGAGAAGTCGGCAGAAGGCTATTCGAAGGCGAAGCGCGTCTCCGACATCCCGGTCGTGAAGACCTTGACCGAAGAGGGCCTCCCCCTCGGAGGCCTTTGGTACAGCGACTATCTCGACGCGAGGTAACCATGCACATCGAGGTCTTGGTCGAGGACTCATCGGGCAGGGCTCTCCTTGCGCACGTGTTGCCGAAGATCCTCGGGCCCCAAAACGAGCCGCACACCTACCAAGTGCATGCCTACAAGGGAGTCG
>JAYUKI010000540.1:0-4145 GCA_043764595.1 Myxococcales bacterium
TGATGTTCGTAGCCCGCGCGCACGAAGCCCTTCACGCGACGATGGTCGAGGGCTTTCCACTCGACGCCGAGGTGCGGAACGAGCCTATCGTGCATGCGAAGCGGGGAGATCTTGATGGGCGCAGGAGTTTCTGGCGGGCTGATGGACGCGGGCCAACCTCCTTTCGGAGGCGGAATATCGAGTCCGACGGTCAAGTTTGCCACGGGCGCCACGTAGGCACTCCATTCGATCCACGTGAAGTCGGCATTCACACGCACCCGATCGGTGACGAGCCAAGACGCTCCGAGGACGACTTGCCTCGGGAGGAAGTTGTTCACGCTGGAAGTCGTGAGATCGTATTTCGCCGTAGTGAGGCCCGAGATGTCCCCCTCGAGGTTCGCCGAGAGGTCGAGCCCGAGCTTGAACTCGTGCCGATAGACGGCAGCCAAAGCCACTCGCTCGGAAAGCGCGACTCGGGCGCCGAGCTGCGGATAGCGAATGGCCGTTAGGTCCGCGTCCACCTCGTGTCGAAGCTGACTCTGCTGGGGGGCAAAGATGTTCGCCGAGCCGGTAATGTCGAGCCTTCCGACGGTGGAAGACATGAACGAAAGGCCCGCACCGAGCTGCAGCCAATCGGTCGGAGAAACCGCGAGATTCGCGGCGAGAGTGAGCCTTTGGTTGCGGTTGTCGAAGAGCTCCCAGCGAGGCTGTTCCTGGCGAAACGCTCGCACGCGCGAGATGCGATCGTCCGGGAGGTGCACGCCGAGCCCAAAGGCAAACTTCACCCCGAAGAGCTCGCCGGGGGCGACCAAACCGAATACGAGCCCTTTGACCGGATCGACCTGATTGTCGACGTCGTTGGTCGACAGGTGATGCGAGGCTCGGAAGTAGCCCAGCGAAAGCTCGAGCCCCCGAGCCCGCGCCAACCCGGCGGGGTTGTAGTAGTTGGCCGAGACGTCGCTCACGTCGGCGGACACGGCGTTCCCCATGGCGGGTCCTCGCGAGCCAAAACCGAACGTATCGTGGGGATTCGCGAACGCGGGAGTCCCAACGAACGCAGTCGTGGCCGCCGTGAGCAAAGCGGTCACGATGCGGAGGCGACGCGAGGACACCGCGCTCAAAACCGCACTCCAGCGAGAATTCCGTACACGGCGATGCGTCCGCCGATTTTGGTCTTCTCCGAAGCACCACCGCCCAAATCGCTGGTCACTTCGCGGGGCAAGAGCAGATGGAGCTGGGCGTACACGTCGAGATCGATGGGAGGAAGCGGCCCCTTCAACCCGAGCCCGAATCCTAGCGTCCCCGCGAGCCGCGAGGCGTCGTAGTAGCGCGTGGGCACGGGTCCCGTGGTGCGAGTGCCGAGATCGAAGGCGTCCGAGGCAGGCAAGCTCGCAGGCAGTGGGCTCGTCTCGAAGAATGCACCGGCGCGCACATGCCCTTCGGCGGCCTCCGTGATGTGGAGCTTTTCGTCGAGCCCGGCGCGCACGACGAACGTGTCTGCGTACGCCACCGTGGGAGGGACGAGGGCGCCACACCCCTCTTCGCCTTCCGGACAGGGAATCGTGGGCTCGATCGGACCGCGGTAGGAGCTCCACTTTTTGAAGGTGGCCCCGAAGGCCACCGTGCGCTCCTTGCCTTCGTGCGCGACCTCGAGCGCCACTTGAGCAGGATCGTACTGCGCGAGGCCACTGATGTTGAAAACTGGGATGTTGAGCGACGAGAGCTTCGTCGCATCGATGAGGACCGAGAAGCGCGCGTCGAGCGTTCCGCGGAACGTGAGCCCCACGCGCCCGCCCTTCCAAAATGGCAAGTCGTAGGTGGCCCCCAAGGTGGGCGCGAACGAGGTGACGAGCTGGTCTTCGACCCGGGTGCCGACGCGGCCGGACGCGTCCGTCGCGACGAGAACATTGCCGACGATCTCCGCGAGCGCGGCGAATCCCCCTCCGATCCGGAGACCGTGGCCAAGGTCTGCGCCTAGGCCCGAGCGCACGGTGAGCGATTGGGCTCGCTCACCCAAAAGTGGGAATTGCGGTTTTTCCGGATAGAGCAGCCGACCGCGGACGATGATGTTCGACGGAGAATAGAAGGCAAGGCCGAGGCCGAGCCGGTCCTTGAGGAAGCCCCCGAACGGCAAGGGCAAGTCCACCCCAATGAAGAGGCCTCGCGCCGCCTCGGTGTCCTGGGCCACGCTCGGACCGCCCGACGGCGCGCGGGAGAGACCGAATGTGGCGCCTCCGTAACCCAACGTGAGCTTTCGCTCTCGAAGGCGGGAGAGAAGCGCCGGATTCCCCCAAGCAGCCTCGAAGCCCTGCGCCGACGCCGCCCCCGTGCCCCCCATCGCCGACGATCGCGGTCCGTACCCGAAGAGGTCTTCGGGCGAAGCGTGCGCGAGCCGTGGGGCGAGCCAGGTGGCGCCGAGAACGAGGCAAGCGGCCGCCCACTTGGCGCACGCCCCTCGAGCGTTCCCCAGCGAAATAGGCCTACTGCGCGCTCGATCGGATCCCCTCACCGTAGTTCGTACCTTTTCCGAAAGGCCGGGCCATGACAAGCGTTCTCGGCGCTCGCCCTCGTAGAAGCTCCATCTCGAGCGGTCCTGAGGCCGGTCATCTGCGCCGAACGAGGCGGGCAAGTTATTTCGGAGTGGGCCCTAAGTCAGCCTTTGCCCGCGAGCTGGCCACAGGCCGCGTCGACGTCACCGCCGCCGCTGTACCTCTTGTGCGTGAACACTCCACCGTCGCGGAGCGCCTCGCGGAAGGCGTCCTCGCGCGAGGCGGCCGATCGCACGAAGGGGTCGTCCACGTCGGAAATCGCGTTGTAGGGAATGATCGACAACCTGGGTCGCTTGCCCGTTCGGTCGTGAAACGTCCTCACGAGCTCAGCAAGAGCCTTTGCGTCCTCCGGCGTATCGTTGTGCCCTTCCAGGAGAGTGATCGCGAAGAGAGGTCCGAGACCCGTCTTTTCCACGTGGAACGCGACGGCGTCGAGCACCACCTCGAGCGAGTGGGCGTCGTCGATCGGCATCAAGCTCTTGCGCACCGCGCGACGAGCGCTCGCGATCGAAAGGCCAAGGCGCACCTTCGGAGCCTCGAGCGCAAGCCGGCGAATTCCCGAAGGAAGACCCGACGTGCAGACGGTGATCGCGCGTGCGTCGATGGCGAGGCCCGAAGGCTCGGTCATGACACGGATGGCCTCGAGCACGCGGTCCGCATTGGAAAGCGGCTCGCCCATTCCTTGGAACACGACTCCGTGCACTCGAGGCCGCGGACCGCCGAGGGGGCCTTCGGAGGTGGCCGGAATGCGCTCCCGCACGAAGCGCACTTGTTCGACGATTTCCCAGGTCTCGAGGTTCCGACGGAGCCCTAGGCGTCCCGTCGCGCAGAACGCGCAGCCCAGCGCACAACCGACTTGCGAGCTTACACAGACCGAAAACCGCCCAGGGTTCTCGAGCGGGATACGCACCGTCTCGATCTTCTCGCCGTCGGCGGTCTCGAACAGGTATTTCACGAACGGATCGACGGCGCTCTTTCGCTCTGCGAGCACCCGCAAGGCCGGCAAATGGCCTCGCGCGCCGAGTGCCGCGAGCGCCGTCCGGCGGACCTGTTCGATGGGCCCCACGAGGCCTTCCGGCCCACGCCGCACGAGCGCCGAGATCACCTTGCGCGCCTCCGCGAGCGATACCTCGGGGAAGGCGTCGACGAGCGTATTCGGAGTCAGGCCTTGAAGGGCAATCACGACGGTTCCCCTAGCAGAGAAATCGGTCAAGGGCCTCGGAACGCAGCTCGTCGGCGAGAAGCACGAACCGCCGCAGCCCAATCACCGACGTCGCATTCTGCTACCTTTCGGGTGTGCGCCAACGTTCCCACCTTCGTTTTCTGGCTTTCGTTCTTCCGTTGCCGCTCGTTTTCGGGGCTTGCGGCCTCTCGCTCGCGGAGGGTGACGCTCAGCCAGGCGACGCCTCGATTGATACTGGCCCGCAAGGCGGGGACGGCGCGCCATTCGTCGATGCCGCGCCGGGAGACTCGAGCGACGGGTCCGCCACCGAAGCAGCTGCCGACGCGAGCGACTCGGCGACGGCTCCCACATGGGAGCTCGATTGGACCGCGATCGTCGGCACCGGTCAGAGCCTGTCCATCGGCTCCCAAGGGCTCCCCGTCCTTTCGACCACG
>JAYUKI010000541.1:0-4144 GCA_043764595.1 Myxococcales bacterium
TCTCCAATCGAAGCGCATTCTCTCCGAGCGCGTGGGCCCTCGCCTCAAACAAGGCCAATCGTTTCTTGCCATTCGAGATGGCGTGGACTCGATTGCTTCTCTGCTCCTCGGGGGGCCTCTCGTCCCGGACGGTGGCACATCGGAGCCCGCACCCGCGGCCAAACCCTTGCCGCTCGCCGTCCCTGACGTGGCACCGACGAGCGTGCTCGTGGACACCTCGTCGAGCGTTCCCGAGTCCGAGCATGCGCGCTACGTTGCCTCGTACGAGATACGAAAAAAGGAAGGGAAGGCAGCCCTCGCCGTCATCGTCGTTTCTCCGGATCTCGGCACCCAGCTGCCCTCGGTCGCCGGAGCAAACCTTGCCAGTTTCACGAAGGCTTGGCCGAGCACACGCGCGATCGCGGTCGCGACGTCCGATGGAAAGGGGCTCTTTCTCTATGTGGACTCCCGATCGGAGACGCAGGGGCGAGCGGCCTTGGACGGCGAAGTGGGACGGTGGCGCGCGGCACTCCGCAATGCCAAACCCGAAGATCGCGCCGAAACCTTGGTCGACGGAGCCCTCGCCGCCCAAAACGCGCTCGACGTGGCAATGCCCGGGTATTGGGAACGGCGAATGGACGATTGCAGCATTGCGTATTTCATGGTCGGAGGAATCCTCTTCGTGATCGTGTTTCTTGCCTGGCTGTTCAACAAGCTCGGCTGGTTGAACGAGGGGGGCAGAGGTTCGGGCGGCTCTTCGGGAGGGGGGTATTCGGGAGGGGGGTATTCGGGGAGCTCGAGCGGGGGTTCTGGCGGAAGCTACTCCGGAGGCGGCGGTGCTTCTGGAGGCGGTGGCGCCAGCGATAGCTACTGACCGTCGTGGCGGCGAAGCCCACACACTCGTGGCGCGTCGGGCAGTGCTAGATTCACGAGCGATGGCCTTCCTCCCATGAGCTCCACGCACGAATACCGCTCGGGTTTTGGCCGAGCGGACATCTCCGTTTTCGAGCCTGGCTTCTGCATGTTTGGTTGGGGCCATCCGGGCAACGTGCCCACCCGGGTCGACCGCCCGCTCTTCGCGCGGGCATGGCTCGTCGAAGACGTCCGCTCGAAGAAGCGTCTTGCGTACGTTTGCTGCGATCTCGGAATGATTGCCGAGGCGCTTCGCCACGAGGTCCTCGTACGCACGCGTCAGGCCGGGCTACCCCTCGAGGACGACGAGCTCGTGCTCACGGCGACCCACACGCATTCCGCGCCGAACGGTACTTCGACGTATCTGATGTATGCGCTCGGCGGTCCGGGCTTTTCGCCCCTCGTGTTCGATACGATTGCCAAAGGAATCGTCGACGCATTGCTCACGGCGGCTCGCGGCCTCGCACCTGCCCGCCTCTTTTTGCACTCCGATACGATTCCGCTCTCCGAGCCGATTCTCTTCAATCGATCTCCCGAGGCGTACTCGAAGAACGCCGACGTCGTGCCTGTCTCGTTCGAGCGTCGTGACGAGGCCACGAACCGCACGATGACCGTGGTTCGTGTCGACGCGCTCGACGGTCGGCCACTCGGGCTCGTGTCCTGGCTCGCGTGCCATCCGACCACCATTCATCGCGATGCCACGTACCTCCACCCGGACCACAAGGGCGAAGCGTCGCTTTGTCTGGAGGAGCGTGCGGCTCGCGAGGGCGACGACCGGTTCGTCGCGCTGTTCGCCCAAGGGGCCGCGGGCGATGTCACCGCGAATCACCGCTTCTCTGCGGAACGGCGCCAAATGGTCGGCCATTTCGACGACGACCGCGAGAGTGCCCGTTTCGCCGGAGAGCGGCAGGCGCACCACGCGAAACGCATTGCCGCTCTCGCCGTCGAACATGGCCACGAGCTTCACGGTGAGGTCGTGACGCGTGTGACCTACACGGATTTCTTCTCGGCCCCGGTGGACCCACGGTTCGCCGCCGGGCGCGAAGGTTTGCGCACGGGCTCTCCGCGGGTCGGGCTCCCGTTCCCGGTAGGCACGCTCGAAGGCCCCGGTCCACTCGCTCCCGTTGCGCGTGCGATTCCCATGTTCTCCGCCCTCCAGCGAGCGCGTCGACGCTTGGGTCTCCTCTCGAAGGACGCCGCGCCCCATGGCGGAAAGTTCTCGTTCTGGGAGCTCGGAAAAGGCAGTAAATCTCGCGTCTTCGGGCTCGTCCGCCCGGCGCAGATCGCGCGCTACATCCCGAACAAGTTCGCGCGCTACATCGCTGCGGCTGCCGAGCACCCAGAGATGATCGAGCGTCCGTGGGTGCCTCGTTACCTTCCGGGACACCTCGCGAAGATCGGCAAGCTCGTGATTGCCAGCACCCCCAACGAGCCCACCACCACATGTGGCCGAAGGCTCGCGGAGGTGGTGCGTCGAGCGCTCGCGCACGAAGACGTTCACGTGGTCGTTTGCGGCTACACGAATGCTTACGCTGGATACCTCACCACCCCGGAAGAGTACGGCGCACAGAGCTACGAAGGCGGCGCGTCGCTCTTCGGCGAGAACGCATTGCCTGCATGGTGCACGGTGTTCGACCGATTGGCGCGCGCGGCACTTCCGGGGGCGAAGGCGTGTTCGCGCGGCACGCCCCCGCCGCACGTTCGCCCTGCGGATTGCGTCCCGTTCGTTTGAACCGTCAATCCGAGCTCGCTCCAACGAGCTCGGCCAAGGCGAGCTCCCGCTCCTTCGTGTGCCGACGCATCTCGGAATCGATGCCTTCGAACATCAGGCGAACGGCGGAGACCCACGACTTCGCAAGCGCGGCGCGCCGCTTCGTGAGCGCACGAGTCTCCTCGTCGATGGCTCCTGCGAGCATGGTCGCGAGCTTGTCGAAGATGGCATCCACGTCGGGATGACTCGGAAGCGGTACGAAGACCACCCAACCCAGCGCTTTCACGGGATCAGGCACCTTGAGCGCGGATTTCAGCGCCTCGGTGGCGCGCGAATGGCTCCGCTTCTTCGACTCGAGAGCGTTCGTTGCGACGCTCACTTCGGCGTTGCGTGTCCTTCGCGTGAGAAATATTTCCTCGTCGGCGCGAAGAAAATCGCCGTCGCTGTCGAGTAGCGCTGCTCCTTCGTCGAGCCGCCAAGATAGTGCGCGAAGGAGATCGTCGACGAGGGCGCGTACGCCAACGCGGGAGGGCAAGGGAACGTCCGAGACCGCCTCGGCTCTTGCGGCCTCGAGCGCGGCACGGCTTCGTTGGGACGCCCGGTCGATCGCGAGGAGCGCGTCTTTTGCTGACCCGTGCACACGGTCGGAGAGTCGTTTCGATGCACGTTCGACCGCTTCGTTTTCGGCGTCGCGGTCGCGCTTCATCCGCTCGCGCGCGGCGGTGGCACCCCCGACTCCGGCGGCGATTCCGCCGAGCGCCGTCCCGAGCACCGTGCCGACGCCAGGCATCACCAGTGTGCCGAGCGCCGCACCTACCTTGGCTCCCAGCGCGCCAAGGGCGCCCGCATGCGCCATGGTGATGGCATGGTCTTCGAGCGAACCCGGTCGAAATCCCTCGGTACGAGAGACCTTCGCCACCATCGCGGTCGTCGCATCGGCGTGCGCAATCACGCGTGCGCGAGCCGACGCGAGGCTCGGTCGCGCCTCGACCGCGCGCATTCCTTCGGACGACAGCGCGACAAAGGCCTCGGGATCGTCGCGAAGCAGGGACAGCGCCCCGTCCTCTCCGCAGACCATGGCGAGCGATGTGCGTGCATCCTGCATGAACCCGTCGACGAGCGCCAAGAGGGCCGACTCGGGTCGATCGGGATGCTTCGGGATCGTAGGAAGCGAGAGGTGCGGCGTCGCCGCAGCGAGGGCCAGAAGCGCGTCTCGTGCTCGTCCGAGCCGATCGACAGCGGAGGCGAGGTGCTCTTGCTTTGCGCTCTTTTCGAATCGAGGGAGGCCTTCGACGAACGACGCGCGCCGCTTGGCGAGGGCTCGTGCGGCCACTCGGTTGCGCGCGAGCCCAGCGCCTGTCACTAGGGTCGTGGCCGCCGAGAGAATCGCGGCGACAAGATGAGGATCCACCGGAGTCCGAGTCTAGAGCACCGAACAGGTTGAATCCCGTCGGCTTTCGCCGGTTTAGCGTCGCCTCGCGTCGTCGCTCCTCCTCGGATACGAGAGTATCCGTCGTCGTCGCTCCTAGCGATCCTCGCTAA